>JALHRK010000565.1 GCA_022841505.1 Saprospiraceae bacterium
GCCGTCATTGCCCAAAACTTCTCCGTCACTTACGGCGTCCGTGCCGATGCGGTGGAAGCCATCCTCTGGATCTACGAGGCAGAAGGCTACGATGTGAACCGGCGCAAAAGAGCCACCGAGCAGATACTCCGGGAGTACGCCCAATCCCCTGAAAAGCAGCAAAAAGCCGGCGAACTCTCCGAGGCTACCCGCCGCAAAATGGGCTTGGCCGACGCGCCCAAAGTGGCCAATGCTCTGGAATGGGACTTGTTTGCCCGCAACCATTACCTGTCCACCACAGGGTACAACAGCCCTGCCGTCGTGGCAAAAGGGGATGTGAACATCTGGTACGGCATTCCGCCTAAAGCGCTGCGTGCCCTGGCGGCGCAATTGGAAAAGCATGAATCCGATGTTGCAAATTTTGAAACGAAACTCGCAGACCAGGTAAAGAAATACGAAGAACTGAAAACCGAATTAGAAACCTACGGCGCCAAGGAGGAAATCTACCGGCAAGCGGAGGCCCTGCTCGAAGAAGGTAAACTGGAAGAAGCCGAGCGGCTCATTGAATCCGACTTTGATGGGTCTATGAAACGGCAGGCATATAAGGGCTATATCTACGGAAAAACAAAAGAACTGCTCTTAAAATATGGTGAGGCTGCTAAGGGCTATAAAAATGCCGTTAACAACGATGAGGGTAACACTACTTACTACCTGCATTACGCCGATAATGAAGCAACGCTTGCCCACTTTGATGAGGCGATCAGGTATTATGAAATTGCCCTCGGAATAGACAGCCTCAAAAACGGGAATGATGAAAAGGTCAGCAATTTACTGAACAACCTCGGGATGGCATGGGACTCAAAAGGGGAATATGACAAAGCGATTGATTATTACGAAAAAGCGCTGCAAATTGGCCTGAAGACTTTTGACGAATACCATCACAAGGTTGCATTTATATACAACAACCTCGGTATGACATGGCATTTAAAAGGAGAATACGACAAAGCGATTGAATATTGTGAAAAAGCACTCCAAATCAACCTGAAGGCATTTGGTGACAGCCATCCAAACGTTGCAACTAATTACAACAACCTCGGCGGAGCATGGGAAGCACAAGGGGAATACGACAAAGCGATTGAATATTATGAAAAAGCACTCCAAATCAACCTGAAGGCATTTGGTGACGTTCATCCAAGCATTGCAACTTACTATTCCAACCTTGGCGGAGCATGGCATTCAAAAGAAGAATACGACAAAGCGATTGATTATTATGAGAAAGCACTTCAAATCGACTTGAAGATATTCGGCGACGGCCATCCGAAGGTTGCAAATGCATACAACAACATCGGCTTGGTGTGGGGTTCAAAAGGAGAATATGATAAAGCGATTGATTATTTGGAAAAAGCCCTGCAAATTGACTTAAAGATTTTTGGTGATACCCATCCTTCAATTGCAATTAGATACAACAACCTCGGCACAGCATGGAAATCAAAAAAGGAATATGACAAAGCGATTGATTATTACGAAAAGGCACTGCAAATTTTGTTGAAGTTTTTTGGTGACAGCCATCCAAACGTTGCAGCTAATTACAACAATCTCGGTCTGGCGTGGTATTCAAAAGGAGAGTACGACAAAGCGAATGAGTATAATGAAAAAGCGCTGCAAATCAGCTTGAAGTTTTATGGTGACAATCATCCAAATGTTGCAGCAGGATACTATAGCCTCGCCAGATCGTGGTATTTAAAAAGTGAATACGATAAAGCGATTGAAAATTATGAAAAAAGCCAGTCAATAATGGTTCATTTTTTTGAGCCTGGACATCCCTTTCTAAACGATATTGCCGGAAGTATAGCCCGCGCTGCCAATAGCAGAGGAATGGAACTATCCAGTGAAAAAAAACACCTGGAAGCACTCGGGGATTTTGAAAAAGCCCTCCAAAATGCGCAAAATATAAGTGAAGACCAAAAAGACCTTGCTCTCATCCGCAATATGCAGTACCACAAAGTCGGCTGCCTCAAAGGGCTTAACAGGAACAAAGAAGCCGATGCCCTAGCCAAGCAACTCTGGCAGGAGGGGATTGAAGCCAAGGATACCCGCTTGTTGGAGGATTTGAGAAAGGAGGGGTATGATTTTGGGGGGAATTGATTTATGCAAATGAGCGAATTAAACATTTTATAGGATGTAAAGCAGCCGTTGTGCAGGCAACCGCGAAGCGGTTAACTATGAATAGCTCCGGATGAAATCCGGGGTATGAAGCGCAGCATTGAATGCCTCATAACCCTGAAAGGGTTGAATATCAATACGATATTTAATTGGCAATTAAGCTTTTTGTATTCAACCGCTTCGCGGTTACCCGTGGTTGATACCTGCCTCCCTGCCACCGATTTCATCGGCGGCTATTCACATTCAATCCTTTCAGGATTGCCCGCTCGCACTTAGGCTCCATTATTCCCACTATATTTCTACTAGCTCCATCTTTTTTTCAAAAATTTAAATGCAACGTTGTTGCATTTAAAAAAATGATACCTACATTTGCAACATCCTACTGGAAAGCAACCAACCATTCACAAAACCCAACAAAATGACAAACCCTACTAACTTCGAAGTCATCATCCTAGGCGGAAGCTATTCCGGCCTTTCAGCAGCCATGGCATTGGGACGAGCGCTGCGAAATGTTTTAATCATTGACAGCGGCCTGCCTTGCAACCGACAAACACCCCATTCGCACAACTTCATCACGCAAGACGGGCAACCGCCAAAAGAAATTTCAATGCTTGCCAAACAGCAAGTTGAAAAATATGAAACCGTAAAATTTCACAACGGGCTTGCTACAAGTGGCAGGAAAACCGAAAACGGTTTTGAAATCACCACGCAAACAGGCGAACAATTCACCGCAAAAAAATTGATTTTTGCAACGGGGGTAAAGGATAACCTGCCTGACATCCATGGGCTTGCAGCCTGCTGGGGAATTTCAGTGATCCACTGCCCCTATTGTCATGGTTATGAAGTGAAAGGCGCAAAAACAGGGATTTTGGCGAATGGCAATTTTGCGTTCCATTACGCGCAATTAATCCGCAACTGGAGCAAGGACTTAACCATTTTTACCAATGGAAAATCTACCCTCACACCAGAACAAACCGACAAAATCAACCAACACCATATTCCCATCATTGAAAAAGAAATTGCTTACCTGAAACACGAAAACGGCCAGGTGCAGCAAATCGTGTTCAAAGACAATACGACCTTTGAGGTAACAGCCATTTATTCCCGACCTGATTTTGAACAACATTGCAAAATCCCGGAAACCCTTGGCTGCGAATTGACCGAACAAGGCCTGCTTAAAATTGATCCATTTCAGAAAACAACGGTAGCAAATATTTTCGCGTGTGGCGACAACTCAAGTCCATTGCGGGCGGTGGCGCATGCGGTTGCAGCCGGGAATATGGCTGGTGCTGTGGTCAATAATACGATGACTGAAGAAGAATTCGGCGTGTTTTAAATTACGCAGAGTTCCACGGAGTTAAAGGAGTTTCGCGGAGTCTTTACATCTAACTCAGCGAAACTCCGTGTTTACTCTGTGGAACTCCGTGTAAATTTTAGATACTGTACTGCCTTCCTTCCGCTTT
>JALHRK010000566.1 GCA_022841505.1 Saprospiraceae bacterium
GACCTCGTAGTGGGTGCCTTTTATGTCAATTCCACCAGTTTTAATAAAGACACCTACAAAGAGTACGGGCGTTTTAACTTCAATACCCGTTATCGTCTCACCGATCGCCTGTCTTTTGGTGTGAACGCCAACTTCAACAAAGGTAGAAGCGGTTCTTTTTTCTATTGGAACGATGCGGCCAACGCCTATACTGGAAAGCCCAGCACTATTTCTTCCCGCGAGCGCCTCCGCTATAACATTGATCCTTATCTGACGTATTTCGACAAAGGCGGTAATCGCCACCGGGTGCTTGGCCGTTATGCCGATGTAGCCAACGAAAATGACCTGAATCAGTCGAATTTTTCGCAAACTTATTACGGTGAATACCAGTTTCAACGCCAGTTCAAAAAATTGGACATGGTTATGACAACTGGCCTTGTTTATACCGGGACGCGCTCTGATTCACCCCTATATGGCGATACCCTTTTCACATCGAGTAATTCCGCCGCTTATTTGCAATTAGATAAGACTGTAGGGGAACGACTGAACCTTTCGGCAGGCTTTCGGTATGAGTACAATGTATTGAAAAATCCAGGATTTATTTCGGATTTTGGCCCGGTGGTTGCTGCCAGTAGTGATGAGGAATCCAAACCGGTTTTCCGGCTTGGCGCCAGTTACCGGGTAGCGCAAAAAACCTTTATCCGGGCTTCCTGGGGACAAGGCTACCGCTATCCGACCATTGCAGAAAAATTCATCGTCACCGATGCCGGAGGTTTTTTCGTTTTGCCCAATCCATTCCTGCGTTCTGAAACTGGCTGGTCGGCTGAAATTGGCATCAAACGAGGCTTCCGGGTTTCAAAGTTTGAAGGTTTTGTTGATGTTTCCGCATTTGTTATGAAGTATTTCGATATGATGGAATTCAACTTGACGTTAGACACTATACTTGGTCTGGCTTTTCGTTCCGTCAATATCGGAGATACGAATACTCCCGGTCTGGAAATATCCATCGGCGGTTCCGGTCGAATTGGCGGGTTTAAAACATCACTGATTGCCGGCTACACCTACATTGACCCCCAGTTTTTGGATTTCGACAGCACCCCCATTCAACCCGGAGTAGAACAAACGGTTGGACAAATCAACTTCAACAACTCTTCCAACAAAGAAGAACCCGTTTTGAAATACCGCCCGCGACATACTTTCAAGTTGGACCTTGAAACAGAATGGAAAGGGCTGAGCCTGGGTTTGGAAACCTTTTATGCGAGCAATATGGAAGCCATAGATGCCGCCTTCAACCTGATTATCAACGGGCTTTTAAACTATCGGGCGGTCAACAACAAAGGCTACACCGTTCACAATGTCCGGATGGCGTATCGCTTCAGTGAAGCATTCAAAGTATCTGTTTTAATGGGCAATGTCCTGAACGAAGAATATTCGGT
The DNA here is from genome assembly GCA_022841505.1 of Saprospiraceae bacterium. Taxonomy (GTDB): domain Bacteria; phylum Bacteroidota; class Bacteroidia; order Chitinophagales; family Saprospiraceae; genus JABWAJ01. The sequence continues at coordinate 1,416 of JALHRK010000566.1, forward strand.
TCGTCCCGGCTTGCTGGAAGGCCCGCGGAATTTGACGGCGAGGGTGGATTGGAAGTTTTGAGGGGTTTGAAGATTTGAAAATTTGAAAATTTGAAGATTTGACGACATCATGTGCGTCAAATCTTCATTTTTTTTGGTTTGATAAAAAGGAAGTGCGAGCTAAGCTGCCAACTGAAAACCTGCCAACTGCCAACTGTTTTGTCCTCTGTCAACTATTTTTTACAAAATATCCGAAGACGACTCTCGCCTCGATTTCAGCAAAAAATAATACGCCAGCAGGCCCATGCCGCCAAAAACCAGTACCATTGAAAAGTAAGCGACTTCCTCCGGCATACCGAGTTTGTCCAGAATAGTGCCAACCACCAGGCCAAGCCCCGCCATAACAGCTACAATCCCATACTTCAGGGAACGGCTCGAAGGATTTTTGTCGCGTTTAAAAATGCTCGCATCCCGCCCGCTTTCGATCAGGGCCATGCGCTCGCGATGCCGGGAGGTAAAGTAGAAATAGATAAAAATGATGATGGCCATAAAATTGCCGATCACTGCGAACAAAGGGATTAAAATTTCGAGCCTTGACATGGTATCCTGTGTTTGAATTTTTCTGAATCAGTGGTGAAACACGACAGGAGACGCGTACCTTTGGCAACAGGTTACAAAATTTGTAACCTTTTTAAGTGCACCCTCGTCAAACCCGGCAAATGCAAGCACGAGCTCCTGTGGATGAGGACATCACGTTGGTTCGACAGATCCTGGCAGGCGATCAGTCGGCTTTCCGGTTGTTGGTCGAACGCCATCAGGATTTCGTGTTCAGTATGGCCTTGCGGGTGTTGCGCTCGCGGGAAGAAGCGGAGGAGGTTGCGCAGGATGTATTCGTAAAAGTTTACCGCACCCTGCACACCTTTGAGCAGCGATCGGGTTTCAGAACCTGGCTGTACACAGTAACGTACCGTGCGGCCATTGACAGATACCGCTTGCTGAAAGCGCCCCAAACTTCGCTCGACGACGAACGCTCGGCCTTGCAAATTGCGGAACGCCCCGAATCGGGTCCGGCGAATCAATCCCAACAATCAGACCTGCGCGCACAACTCCAATTGGCGCTCAAACGCCTGAAACCGGAAGACGCCGCCCTGATTGAGTTGTTCTACCTGCACGAGCAATCCGTGAAGGACATTGTGGACATCACCGGGTTGTCGCTGAGCAACGTAAAAACCAAACTACACCGGCTGCGCGAATCGCTGAAGGAAGAAATGATGCACTTGTTGAAAGAGGAAGTGTGGGATTTGCTGGAGTAGGTCTGCCCAGTCTCTCTACTTTCTACCCTATACTTTTTACATTATCCTTTAACCTTGAAATGAATGCAACCCGAAGACAGCATTCTGTTGTGGAAATACATTGACGGCCAGTGCGCGCCCGAAGAGGCCCTCCAATTGGAGCAACGCCTGGAACAGGACGCTGCGCTGAAAGCTGCTTTGGAAATACGCCTGCGCCTGAACGCTTCCCTGCGCCAACTGCCTTTGGAACAACCTTCCCTGCGCTTTGCCATGAATGTGATGGATCGCCTGCCAGCTTTGGTCAGAAAAATCCAGGTAGAGCCCTTAGTTTCTCCCCGCTGGCTGCGAAATTTCTGGGCAGCCATGGCCACAACGGTAGGCGCCGTCATTGCCCTTGTTTCAGGAAGTGCGCCGGCAGGCATGGCTTCCTCCTCCCCTACTGCCAAAGTCATAGATCATTGGACGACGACCTTCTTCGAGCGCCTGCCTTACAACTACTTAGTTGCCTGCGCGGCAGTCGCCCTGGGGCTGCTTGCACTGGCTGCGATTGAGCGGCGGTTTGTAAGACATTAACAAAATCCCGGATTCTTTTCGCATGCTTGCTCGCGCGATGGCGGTAGCTGAGCGAAGTCGAAGTTCCGCCTCGCCTGTACTATTTGTCGGGCTCTGCCCGGCATTAAGCCCATTCAAATGCTAATGCACATTATTTACGCGGCACGCCAATTGTCACTTTTGGGACATCCATGCATTACTATCCTACGTGATGCATTTGCCCAAAATTGAAAAAAATGAGAAAAGTATTGCTCTGGCTGACCTGCCTGTTTCCACTTATCCTGTCAGCCCAAAATATCGTCCTTAACCCGGGGTTTGAAACACTGAAACCCAATTCGATAATCAAGTCCT
>JALHRK010000567.1 GCA_022841505.1 Saprospiraceae bacterium
CTTGTGGCTGGAAATCCACGATTTAAATTCATTGATTTCCTTATTTTGATCCACAATCATCTTTTGCGCCATTTTTGTCATTTCCAGGTGTTTGCCTTGCGCTAATTCATCTTCAGCCATTGTTACAGCGGCTTCATGGTGGGGTATCATCATCATGACAAAATCTTTATCTGCATTGCCTGTCATATGCATGTTTTCCATCATGGCTTTCATCGTTTCACTTAATTTATTATGCATCTCCCCATTTTGCATTTTTGTTTCTGACATTTTATGGTTTTTTACAAACTGCTGCATTTGTTCTATCTCGGATTTTTGTGCAGTGCTAATTTTTTTCGCCATTGTTTTAACCTGCGCATTTGCACCATTGGCTATTTCTACTTCGCTCATATCAATAGCTGCCTGATGGTGTATGATCATCATATTCGCAAAGTCAAGATCAAAATCACCTGTCATTTTCATAGCATTCATTTCATCCGACATCCTTTTCATTGATTGCATCATGCCATGATCCATTTCCATGTTATCCGTTGTCATAGAATCATGTTTCTCCATCTGATTCATTGACCCATTCATGTCTTTTTCGCCTGCATTTTGGTTGGTATCGCTACATGACAGTGGAAGGTATAAACTAAGCAATAAAGCTGCTGCGATAAATATGTTGTTTTTCATGTGCTTATTTTGTTCTTAATTGTGAAAGAATTTTCACAATACAAAGGTACGAGTCTACGGCTGGAATACCGTACATAATTTCGAGAAAGAATTATACAATTCACATATTATCAGCACAGTACAATGACTACGAAAAGGGAGTACAGGATCTCGGATCACACCGAATCCAACGGCTTCCGCCCATGCTGCCGATGTTCCGCTTTGAATTGCGTCGGCGTCAGGCCTGTCACCTGCCGAAACTGGTTGCTCAGGTGTTGCGAACTGCTATAGCCCGTTTGCCAGGCAATTTCGCCAAAGCTCAGTTCGTCGTATACCAGCAATTCTTTTACCCGCTCGATTTTTTGGGCGATGATGTACTTCTCAATAGTCAAGCCCTCTACAGCGGAGAACAATTTGCTCAATTGTGAATATTCATGCCCCGTTTCCTTAGCGAGGAAATCGGAGAAGTTTACGGCTTCAGGTTTTTTGCCTAAATCATGGTGTATTTCGTTGATGATTAGACTTTTAACCTCCACAACTAAGCGCTTGTTTCGGTCGTCTAATAGCTCGAATCCTTCTTTTTCAAGCGACCGGCGCAAGCTATCCAATTGAGTGGCCGTTGGCGAATCGGCTAATTCCACTTCGCCCAACCGAATATGTTGCACGGCCAAACCCATTTCCGCCAGCATGCGGCTGACGCTTCGGATGCAGCGCAGGCAAACCATATTTTTAATAAATAGCGTTTTTGAAAAAACTTCCGACATTTGTAAGTGTTTTCAATCAATGATTAAAAGGCAACAACACATGGGACTGGTTTATGCTGACATAGAACTACTCAACAGCCGGGATGTTGACAATTTTGAAGAGGGCAATTTATCCGAAAATCAGGTTCGCAGGATGAATGTCCTTATGAATGTGGACTCCGGCGCAATCATGTTGGCCATTAACGAAAATATTCGCACCCAATTAGGGTTGCGGGTGGTAGATAAACGTCCTTGTTTACTGGCCAATGGCACCTACGACGAATTGCCCGTTGTACGCAATGTAATGGTTCGTTTTGCCAACAGAGAATGTGTGGTTTCTGCGCTGGTACTCCCGGGAGACACCGAGCCTTTGCTTGGCGCGATCCCGATGGAAGAAATGGATGTACTGGTTTCTCCCAGACTCCAGCAATTAATTGTCAATCCACAACATCCTAATGAGCCGGTCATGGCACTAAGATAGCGCCTAAGGAACGTGTCGTAAATAACTTCCCTGTTTGGGCGGTCTCTTTTTTCACCAGTCGTCGTTGCTTCGGCGGTCACTTAGCTTAGGCTAAGCTCCCTTCTCGCGCCTTGCCTGGTAAAAAAATAGCCTCGCCGAATCCAGGTAACTTATTTACGCCATGTTCCTAAAACGGCGATTGAAAAGCTGCATTCGTCAAAAACTCCTGATCTGTCAGCGTTCTCAAAAACGCGATCAAATCTGCTTTTTCCAATTCAGTCAGTTGCAGTCCGCCGGGTTGCAGGTTGTATTGCAGGATAAACTCGATGGTTGAAGAGTTTTTTACCCCGGTGTTGTAGTGATCGAGCACTTCCTCCAGGGTAGCAAAGCGCCCGTCGTGCATGTAAGGCGGGGTCAGTGCGATGTTGCGCAGCGATGGCGTTTTGAATTTTCCGCGATCTCCCGGGTTGTTGGTCACTTTTTGGCGGCCCTCGTCGGTCATCGAAGCGTCGGTATCGAGGCCGTTGTTCATGAATTCGTCGTTTGTAAAATTGTGCCCCGCGTGACAATGGAAGCATTCCGCGCCCCGCCCGATACCTACGGGGTCAAATTCGCTAAAAAACAGCAACCGCCCACGCTCTTCAGCAGCCGATAAGGTCGTGGTTCCCCGCAAGTACTGGTCGTATTTTGAATTATTGGACACCATCGTCAGCATGAACTGCTCCATGGCCAGCCCCATACGTTCCGGCGTCACCGTGGCATCACCAAATGCCCGGATGAACTGGTCGGTGTATTTTTTCTCCGCCGACAGTTTTGCCACGGCATTCGACAAGGTTTCATTCATTTCGAGCGGATCCTGAATCGGCCTCAGAGCCTGATCCCGCACTTTTGGAGAACGCCCGTCCCAAAACAGGCCATTCTGGTGCCAGGCTAAGTTCATCACCGGCATGGCCTGACGTTTCCCGGGCAATTGTTCCACGCCTATGCTGAACCTGCGGATGTCCGAAAAAGCATCCTGCTGCTTATGGCAATCGGCGCAAGCCTGTGAACCGTCTTTGGAAAGCAGCGGCTCATAAAAAAGCATGCGGCCCAACTGCACGCCTGCAAGGGTTAATGCATTATCAGCAGGCAAATCCGGTGTCGGAAAATCGCCAATTTTCAAATCGTAAGGCGTTGGATCATACGTCGCCGGCGTTTCATCCGGGTCGCAGGCGATGAAGGTGCAGGTAGTTGCAAAGAGGAGGTAGAAAGCTGTTTTTTTCATAAAAATCTAATTAATTCCTGTAAGCAGGGTTGCTGACAAAACTCTGGTCCGTCAGGCTGTTCAAAAACGCCAGCAAATCCGCCCGCTCCTGCATGGTCAGCGTGAATGGCCGGAGCAATGCGCTTTTGTTCGGGTGCAATTTCCCGCCGGTCTGGTAATGGTCAATCGCAGCCGCTAAAGTCGGTATACTGCCATCGTGCATATAAGGCGCCGTCAAGGCTACGTTGCGAAGGCTGGGCACTTTAAACAAAGCCCGATCCGGTTCCAACCCCGTGAGCCGCATGCGCCCGCTGTCGGGATAGACCTCATAAAGCCCGTTGTTTGCAAAGGTTTGATTGGTGAATAAAAACCCTTCATGGCATTTTCCGCAAGCTAATCTTTCGCTTTGAAACAGGTCGTAGCCGCGTTTTGCAGATTCAGGTGCCGCCGTAGATCTCCCTTGAAAAA
>JALHRK010000568.1 GCA_022841505.1 Saprospiraceae bacterium
AGGCAAATTGGCAAGAGGCAACTTGCCTCTTGCCAATTTGCCTCTTGCCTCTTGCCAATTTACTACAAATATTGCCGTAGCAGCGGCCCCAGTTCCGACTCTTGCTCGATTTGTTTGAGCTTGCCTTCGTGGACAAAGGAGATGCCGCCGGTTTCTTCCGAAACGACAAAAACCGCCACGGTTGTTTTTTCGGTGATGCCTACCGCAGCCCTGTGCCGCAGACCGTATTGTTTGGGCAGGTTGGGATTTTCAGATACCGGCAATACACAGCTGGCTGATTTTATTTTCCCGTCGGTGATGAGCATGGCTCCGTCGTGCAGCGGGCTTTCTTTATTAAAAATGCTGATAATCAAGGGTTCGCTGATTTGGGCGTCAATGGCGACGCCGGAACTTGTCAGCCCGTCGAGGTTGAGGTCTTTGGTGAGCAGGATCAACGCGCCGGTTCGGGTATTCGACAGCCGGAGTAAAGCTTCCTTGATGGCTTTTACATAGGTCTGCTTGATCTCTGAAGCCTGGCGCGGGCGGTCGTCGAACATGCGCCGCAGCAGCAGGAACCGTTGGCGAAGCGTGGTATTGCCCAAAAAAAGCAAAAATCGCCGCACTTCAGGCTGAAAAATAATGATGATGATGATCACCCCCACATTCACAAACTGATCGAGGACCGCCGAAAGCAGGTCCATGCCCAACTGGTTTACCAACCACCACACCACGTACATGGTGAGCACGCCAATGAAAATATTGAACGCAATATTGCCCCGCAACAATTTATAGATCTGGTACATCAAATACCCGACAATGAGGATATCGAGGATGTCCCAGATGCGAATTGGCAAAAAGCCGATATCGAAGAGCAATATGGAAAGGGTTAGCGGCATGGGCACAAAAGTAGGAAAAAATGGGGGAGGCTACCTGTTTTCCAAAGCAAACAACAACTTCTGCAAATACTGACTGCTGGTCTCTTTCATAAAAAAACCAAAAGTCATCGCCGCTTTATCGAGCAGGTTGATGTTAAAAAAGGTGTAATCGAAACTGTGCTCGCGGCCGGAGCAAAGTTGCGTCCGGTTTTTGGCAATCAGGGCCAGCTCTGAAGCGGAAAGATTGTTGGCGCCTCCTGCATTGATGTAGCGTTTCATACGCCGCTCGCAGGCTTCCAGCGCCTGGTCTAAAATGTCGAGGTTGCGGGCGGCCTCCGCCAGGATTTTGCGTTGCAGGTTGAGTCCGTCTACCGCGCGTTCTTTGTCCGTTTTGATCTCCACGTCCGCTTTTTCGATCGAATAATAGGCGTCGTCTATTTCCAGGATGAATGCTTTCAGCGTTTCGAGGTGCAGCACGGCCAGGCCTTTCATGGGTTCAATGAGGTTTCGGAATTTATGGGTCAGCAACGCGTGGTAGTCCTTTTCGTCAGACAAACTCCCCTGGTCGTGGCTACCCCCGGTATTCACAAACAAAGACAACCATTCTCCGGATACTTCGTGGTCAACGGCCCGGGTTTGGCTCATCAAAACCGAAAAAGCTTCGGCATTTTGTTGAAAAGCTGCAATTTTTTCCAGGATTGCATCAAGCGGGTCTTGCTGATTTTCCGGCGGCGGCATAGAAAAGAGGGGAACAGGCGCTTCGCCGTTCGGCAAAGGCTCCTGAAAATCTTCGTCGCCGAGTAGATGTTCGTATGGATTAGGCATTTGAACCTGCTGATTTACTGCACAAAATAAACGAAAACGACTCATTTGTCAACGGTTCTTTTTAAACGAAGCCCAATTGCTCTTCAAAAAGGCTGGATGCCCGCAAAATTCTATCCCCCCGTTCCACTTGCCTAATGTTCAAACTCTGCCTATCTTTGAACTTCTTTTTATCCAAAAACCGGTCCCATGATTCAAACAACACGTCTTTCCCTGCGTGCCTTATGCATTGTTTTTTCGATTATAATTTTTTTTCCTGTACTTTCTGCGCAGGAGATTCGGCAGAATGAGCGGGGCGAAAGAATCATCGTTTATCCAGACGGTTCCTGGCAATATTTTTCAGGATTCGGGGAACCCCCATCCGGTGTTGAACCCCAGCCTGTTCCGGCAACTACGCCCACTAATTACCCGGTTTTCAGTGGAGAAATTGAGCCGCTCGAAGGTTCGATCTCCCTGACCGAAAAAGACATATTCAAGATTGCGGTGCGCCGTTCGCAGTTGGCTAAAGACGCAGCCGATATTGCGCGCAAGCGGGCAGAAGAAGCGACCGCTTCGCGTGAAAAATTAGAAAAAGAACTCCAGGCGGCGCCAACAAACAACGAAGAGCTGCGCCAGCAATTAAGCGCCAGGCTAAAAACGGCGAAAAAAATGGAACAGGATGCGCGGGTAGAAGCGCAGTTGGCGACATCCGAGGCGACTACCGCTGAGCAGTTGACCCAAAAAGGCGGATACATCGAAGATTTCAAAGCAACGCAAAGCCGGCGAAAAAACGCCCAACGTGCGGCGCGGCAGCAGCAATTGGCGTCTACCGGATCGTACGAAAAGGGGGGCATGCCGGTTTCGGACTACTATTCTGCTGCGGACGGCACGGCGGGCGACCTCATCGCAAATCCACCCCGAAAACCCTGCCTGATGGCTTTTGAAGGAAAAGATGAGGATACGAACCAATATCGGCGCGATTGCCAGAAACAATTGCTCTTTTCCTATACCGATGAGCGCCTGCGCGTTTTCCTGAAAGACAAGGAATACCTGCGTTGCGAAGGTTATTTTACCTCTTTGGCGGGATATCGCTTTTTAACCCTGCAATTTACTTTCGCTTACCCCAATGCCCGGGAAGCGTACGGGTTCATTGAAGAAGGCAGCATTCTGACCATCAAAATGCTGAACGGAGATTTCATCAACCTGCGCGCCGGGCGCATGGACCGCGGCAGCTATGACACCAAACGCGAAGTGCTCACCTATCGGGTACATTATCCGATAGACCGAACCCAAATGAATTTGTTGTTGCAAAGCGAAGCCGATCTGATCCGGGTTTTCTGGAGCAGCGGTTTTGAAGAATACGAGGTGTATCAATTGGATTTTTTTATTCATCAAATTGGATGCATCGAAGGGAAATCGTAATATCATAGAAATCGTAGGGCGACCCTTGCGGCCGCCCAATATCACGATCACCAGTTTATCCGATTAATCATGGAAAATCAAGAATACGGACTACACGTTCTCGGCCTGAGATTGCCAACCGACCCGCGTTGGGTCAACCTGGCGGAAAAAGACCTGGAAGAAATCCTGACTGACCACGCCTATTGCGAACAAAAAGCTGCAACATCGTGCATTTCGCTCATTCAGCGATTCCCGGAAAGAACCGAACTGGTTCGGGAACTGGCGCCCATTGTAACCGAAGAGTGGGGGCATTTCCGCCTGGTGCTGGCAGAATTGGACAAACGGGGGCTGCAATTGGGCAAGCAACGCAAGGATGAATATGTGAACGAGTTGCTGAAATTTCAGAAAAAAGGCGGCCTCCGCGAAGAAACGCTGCTTGAGAAATTACTCACCTTCGCCCTCATTGAAGCGCG
>JALHRK010000569.1 GCA_022841505.1 Saprospiraceae bacterium
TACCTCAAGTCGCAGGGTTATCTTGAATCCGTTTCTTCGCCAATGTTCCCGTACCAGATGAGCATGTACTGGGAAAACCACAAATAAGTCCAGAAAATACTAATGGCAAACATGTATTTACCAAGGTCGTGGAGGTGTTCAGAAGTAACGGATTCAAGATAACCCTGCGACTTGAGGTAAATGATGGTCAGAATTGTCAGCGCAATGGCTGCCACAAACCAGCTTGCCGCAGTATACCAGGCAAACAGCGTGCTGTACCAGTGGGCATCTACGGACATGACCCATTGCCAGATCATGGCTGCACTGGAAAAACCTGCAATCGGGAGAAAAGCTGCCGACCAGATTCGCATTCTGCGATGGTGATCGTAGTCCGGCGTACCGAACTTGTCTTCACTCAGCGACAAGCTGCGCATTTTCCAGGCAAAAAAGATCCAGGTGCCAACGATCAGGAAAGTCCCGAAAGTATACCAGCCTTTGTTCAAAAAGCCCGATTTTCCTGCAATAATGGAGTCATACTCCGGCTTGGTTGGATCCAACAGCGTGGTATCTGCCCAGTGATACAGGTGGTGCCAATGCCCCCAGATGCCGATGACCACAACGGCCATCATGACCAGGCCAGGAATCATGAAAAGCGAATATGCTTCGAATATCCGTTTGATTACGGTATACCACCCGGCCATGGCCGTCGTGAATGCCGTAATAATGAACAGCGAAATAAATCCGATCCCTGTGAAGAAAACCGCATTGTGCAAATAGTTTGTCCAAAAGCGGGTATGCAAAGCATCGTCGTAAACGAATATGGTTAGCAGGAGGCACAAAGCGCCCAGCGCTATGAATCCGCCTAAAACCGTTTTTTGTTTTGATGTAAAAACGAACTGGTTCATCGTTACCCCTCGTTATGTGCCCGGTTGACAAAACCAACCGGTAAAATATTTTATGAATGCGCTTACTGTCTCGTCAGTTGCCTAATGATGACTCCCGCCATCTGTAGTTTGTTGCTGCTCTTGTTGCTGGGCTGCGTCGGGCGCCGGTTGGTTGTCCGACATCGTTTGCGCAACCGGACGCACCTTGCTGGCCGGAACGCCATACGCAGCATTGAACGTGTTGACGTTTTCGTCGTACACCAGTTTTTTCTCCTTCGCCTGCAGTGAGCGGATGTAGTGAATCACCTGCCAGCGTTCCTCATACGACAGCTTGTCTGCATAACCGCCCATCACGTTTTTGCCATACATGATGCCATGGTAAAAACGTCCGTTGGAGGAGTTCAGAAAAGTATCCAGCAGGAAGTTGGCCGGTGCTGCAGGGTAAATCGCCTTGGGGTTTTCTTCACTCACTAAGTACCCCTGGCCGTTTCCGGCAGTGCCGTGGCAAATGCCGCAGTAAATGTCGTACAATTCTTTGCCCTGGGTCAAGCCTTTAGCGGTGATCGGAAAAGGGTTACCGATGATCTGGGCAGACGCGCGGGTGCGTTCCTCTTCCGTATCCTTATAGTAATACGGCACGTGGCCATTGATCGGCACGGCAATTTCATTAATGCTTGTACCGCCGCGCAGGTGCATCATCAGGTCAGCCTGAGCCGCAGGATCCTGCAAATAGGAAATGCCTGCGTACCCGCGTGCAATGGTGCCATTCACGGGCAGACCGGGGTTCGACAGGGCTTTTCGCTTAATCACGCTGGCACTGTCCCAGGTATTATAGTGGTAATAGCCGTAGACATTGCTCTCATAGGCAACCGAGTGCCCCATGTCCGGCATGTACTCACTTCCAGTATTATTATCCTTAGCAGGCGAACACGCGGAGAACAACGCCGATGCTGCCAAAGCCAGGAAATATATCTTGATGTATCTCATCGTTTTATATTTAGGAGCGATGTGCTTATCAAAATCAATCAGATCGTCTTGGCATTCACTTCCGAAGCGCCGGTGCTGCTCAGGAAAGACCGCAGGCGATCAACCTCGGCTTCTGAAGCGCCATTCGTTTGAAAAGCGATGCAGAATTTATCATCTGTTATGCGGTCATCCAGTGTAGGATTGGTCACGCCGGGCGCCATCCCGCAAATGGTATAAAAAGTCACCACCATCCCAACAGAGGCAAACAAAACCGTCACCTCGAACGTAATGGGGATGAATGCCGGCACCGACCAGTACGGCTTACCGCCAAATATAATTGGCCAGTCGCGGGTAAATACCCAGGACATGAACAAAAAGGCGGTCAGGGTACCGATTGCACCATAGACAAAACCTGCCTGGTGGAGTCGGCTTTCGGAAAGCCCCAACAGCGGATCAAGCCCGTGAACCGGGAACGGCGTGTAGACATCCATGATGTCTAAGTGGTCATTTTTAGCCTGCTTGACAGCTTTCAGGAGTATTTCCTCATCATCATACAAGCCGTACAGCACTTCTTTATTTTGATTTTCCATTGTCGTTAACTTGCGCTATAGGGTGAATTAGTGATGTGTATCTGTTGACTTCGTTGTCGTTTCATGATCGTGGTGGTGGTGCTTCGCATTCGGACCGATGTACTGGTCGCCGGCCACCTTCAGGATACTCTTGATCTCCGCGATGGCAACAACTGGTGCTACCCGTGCAAAAATCAGGAACAGCGTAAAGAACAGACCAAGCGTGCCAACAAACAAACCGATCTCCACCCACGTTGGCGAATAATAACTCCAGCTTGATGGCAAATAATCGCGAGCCAGCGTGGTCGCAATGATCACAAAGCGCTCGAACCACATCCCGATGTTCACAAAGATGGACATGACAAAAGTCCAGAACAGGCTGCGGCGCATGCTTTTGAACCAGAAAAGCTGCGGCGATAAAACGTTGCACGTCATCATGCCTACATAAGCCCACCAGTAAGGTCCGAGTACGCGGTTGGCAAAAGCAAACTGCTCATAAACATACCCGCTGTACCAGGCAATGAACAACTCGGTCAGGTAAGCCACCCCTACGATGGTACCCGTGAGCAGGATTACCTTGTTCATGCTTTCGATGTGCTGGAGGGTTACATACTCCTGCAAACCATGCACCTTCCGGGTAATCACCATCAGCGTTTGCACCATGGCAAAACCCGAAAAAATGGCCCCTGCAACGAAGTAGGGCGGGAAGATGGTGGTGTGCCAGCCCGGAATGACCGAAGTGGCAAAGTCGAAAGATACGATGGTGTGTACGGATAATACCAGCGGGGTGGACAAGCCGGCAAGCACCAGTGACAAGCTTTCCCAGCGTTGCCAGTGTTTGGCAGACCCCGTCCAGCCGAAAGACACGTAATTATAGATTTTACGGCGCAGCCCTGTCGCACGGTCGCGAACCGTAGCCAAATCGGGTACCAAACCGGTATACCAGAACAGCAGGGATACGGTGAAATACGTGGAGATGGCAAATACGTCCCACAACAGCGGCGAATTGAAGTTTACCCACAATGGCCCCCTTGTGTTCGGGTAGGGGAAAATGAAAAAGCCCAACCAGAGGCGGCCCATGTGAATGAGCGGGAACTGTCCCGCACAGATAACCGCGAAGAT
>JALHRK010000570.1 GCA_022841505.1 Saprospiraceae bacterium
TGCAAATTTGCCACTTGCCAATTTGCCTACTTGCCCCCTTGCCAACTTCCTCCCTACCCCAACGCCTTCGTCACAATCTCCTCCTGCTGAACATCGTGTACTTTTTTGAAGCCCGTAGCCGGTGAAGCGCTGCGGCGGCGCGAAACCAACTGCAAGTCATTGCGGGAGCAGAAGGTTTGAACGTGCGTCCAGGCGCCCATATTGGCGGGTTCTTCCTGTACCCAGATGGCTTCTGCGCCGGCGTATTTTTCAAACAACTGATCCAATTGCTTGCCGGGGAACGGGTACAATTGCTCCACGCGAACGATGGCGACATCTTTGCGATCCGTTTTGTTTTTGCGATCCAGCAGGTCGTAGTAAACCTTGCCGGTACACAGCAGCAGGCGCTTGACTTTTTTCGCATCGCGGGCGCTAATGGCCGCATCATCAATGACTTCCCGGAAAGCTTTGCCCGATTCAAATTCCGACAAATCGGAAACGCATTCCGGGTGGCGCAGCAATGATTTCGGCGACATCACCACCAGCGGCTTGCGGAATTGCCGCGCCAGCTGCCGGCGAATGAGGTGGAAAAAGTTGGCAGGCGTTGTCACATTGGCCACCGTAATGTTGAATTCGGCGCAGTTTTGCAGGAAGCGCTCGAGGCGCGCGCTGGAGTGCTCCGGCCCCTGGCCTTCGTAGCCGTGCGGCAACAACAGCGTCAGCGCGCTTTGGCGCTGCCACTTGGTTTCAGACGACAGAATGAACTGGTCCACCATCGGTTGAGCGCCATTGTAGAAGTCGCCAAACTGAGCTTCCCAAATCACCAAATGGTCGGGGGAAGCCTGCGAATAGCCGTATTCAAAACCCAGCACTGCAAATTCGGAAAGCAGGGAGTTGTAAATCATGAACTTACCCTGCTTGTCCGTGATCCCGTCTAAGCGATTGACCTGGCGAAAATCTTTGGCGTCGCGCAGGCAGGCGTGGCGGTGCGAAAAGGTACCGCGCTTGACGTCCTGACCGCTCATCCGCACGTTTTTGCCTTCAATCAGGATACTTCCATAAGCCAGCAATTCGCCCATCGCCCAGTCGAGTTTCCCTTCATCCAGCAGTTTTTGTTTGCCTTTCAGCAGGCGGTTCACTTTCGTCAGCGGGGTAAAATCTTTTGGCATCGTCATTAAATGCTTGACGATTTTATCAATGTCTTTTCTGGCAATGCCTGTTTCTGGCGAAGCCTCGTAATCGGCTTCAGTAGTCACTTTTTTCAACTGCCGCCAGGCTTGTTCCGGCTCCTGGTACTGATAGGGGAGGGGCTTCTGCCGCACGGCATCCAGTCGCGACTGGAGGTCCTGCCAGAAGTTTTGCTCCATTTCTTCGGCTAATTTGGCGTTCACATCGCCGCGTTCGATGAGTTCTTTGGAATAAATTTCCCGTGGATTGGGGTGGTTGTTGATGATGTTGTACATGTCCGGCTGGGTAAACTCAGGGTCGTCGCCTTCGTTGTGGCCGTGTCTGCGGTAGCACACCATATCTATAAACACATCATTGTTGAATTTTTGGCGGTATTCGATCGCCAGTTCTACGGCAAACAACACCGCTTCCGGGTCGTCGCCGTTGACATGGAAAACCGGCGCCTGCACTACATTTGCTACACTGGTACAATAGGTGGAAGAGCGCGCTTCGTCGAAATCCGTGGTGAAACCGATCTGGTTGTTGATGACAAAGTGCATCGTACCGCCTGTATAATACCCCTCTAATTTGCTCATTTGCACCGTTTCGTACACGATACCCTGTCCGGCCACCGCCGCATCGCCGTGGATGAGGATGGGCAGGATGCGGTCGTAATCGTGGCCGTAGAGCAGGTCGGCCTTGGCGCGTGCAAAACCTTCCACCACGGGGTTCACGGCCTCTAAGTGGGAAGGATTGGGCGTCAGCTTGAGGTGAACCTGCTTGCCGGCAGTCGTTTCCACCTGGGAGGAAAACCCGAGGTGGTACTTCACGTCGCCGTCGCCAAAGCTCATGTCTTTGGGAATATTGCCTTCAAATTCGTTGAAAATCTGCTGGTAGGTTTTGCCCATCGTATTGGCCAGCACGTTCAGGCGGCCCCGGTGCGCCATGCCGATAATGAACTCTTCGACGCCCAGTTCCGAACCTTTATTGATCATGCCGTCCAAAGCCACAATGGTCGTTTCGGCGCCTTCAATGGAAAAGCGCTTCTGGCCAATGTATTTGGTGTGCAAAAACTGCTCGAACCCAACGGCGCCGTTCAGTTTTTCGAGAATGCGGCGTTTTTTCTCAACCGGAATATCGTATTGGTTGTCCGGGTGGTGGGTTTCAATTTTCGTGCGGATCCAGCGGCGCTTTTCGCGGTCCTCAATGTGGTGGTATTCGAAGCCGATGTTGCCGCAATAGATTTTGCGCAGGTGTGCGATGACTTCGCGCAGGGGTGCGTTTTCAATGCCAATTTCTTTGGTTGCCATGAAAACCTTGTCCAGATCAGCTTCCGTCAAACCGAAGTCCTCAATGTTGAGATGGGCGCGGCGGTCGCGGCGTTTACGGATGGGGTTGGTCGTGGATTCCAGGTGCGCCCGGTTCCGGTAGGCCCGGATCAGCGATAAAACCTGAATTTCTTTTTCGTTAAAGGGAACGGCTGTGGCGGCGCCATTACTGCTGTGCCCATTGCTGAGGTGGGCAAAGTCGAAACCTTTAAAAAAAGTGCGCCAGCTTTCTTCCACGAGTTCGGGGTCGCGCTGGTACTGTTCGTACAGCGATTCGATGAAAGCCGGGTGGGCGTTGGATATGAAAGAAAAATCCTTCATGGGTGGTGGTTGTGATTTTCTGAACCTAATAAACAGGTACGTGTTTCAAAAGTGCTGCAAATATCGGTGCTTTTCTTCAAAAATGCAGCCCGAATCCAAAGACATTTCCGGTTGTTTCTGAACTTATCCGGCACCCATTAAACGCACTTTTAAGCCTGGAGTTGGATTTCAATGCTAAAAAATTTCATCCCGAAGTTTTAAAACTTGAAATAGTGTGTATATTTGCAGTCCAATTTGAAAAAGTAGATACCAATCATCAGGAATTAAAGGTCTTATGGCACATCATAAATCAGCACAGAAAAGGATTCGTCAGGACGAAAAACGTCGTGTACACAATCGTTTTTACAAAAAAACTACCCGTACAGCCATCAAAAAGCTGCGCGAGTTAGAGGATAAAGCGGACGCACAAACGTTTCTCCCCAAAGTATTGAGCATGGTGGATAAACTCGCCAAAAACAATACCTGGCACCGGAACAAGGCTTCCAACCTGAAAAGCAAACTGATGAAACACGTCGCTGCGCTCGCGTAAGCAACGTTTCACAGGTTTTGTTTTTCGGAGTGCTGTTAACACCACATGGAGTTAACAGCACTTTTTTATGCCTACGTGTCTGGCTTTATAGTCCGATAGCTGCGTTATGCGAAGGCCCCGAAATCGGTCATTTACGCGAGTAAACTTCCGCTTTCGGGGCCTTCACATGCCTTGCTCTCGAACTCTAAAGTCCAG
>JALHRK010000571.1:0-2077 GCA_022841505.1 Saprospiraceae bacterium
GCTGCGGCGGCGTATGGGGAGGTTATTCACCTTTAGGATGGTGAGTTTTTTTACCACATAGGGCACATAGTTATTTTCACATAGAACACATAGAACTGGTAAGCCGCCTATGTGCCCTTTGTGAAAACCCCTATGTGAACTATGTGGTAAAAAAAACTATGAGGCAAAGAACACAACTCACGACAGTTTCCGTCGCAAATTCTCAAAAATCCACTCAATAAACCGTTTCTCTTCGGTGATGATGTCTGCTTTTCCCAGCATTTCCTGAACGGGTTCTAAAGAAAGGCCCATGCTGGTTTTTAAGCCATTCGGGAAGACAATGACGATTGGGATTTTGCCATTGCTGGCCACTTTGCCTTTGGAAGCAACCGTGCCGGTCACTGCCCCAAATTCGGGGAACGGGTAGCTGTTGAATTTTACGATGACTTTTTGACCCACCTGCACCTTGCCTGACCCGTCAAAATCCAAGGCAATCCTGCCGATGATGTCTTTGGTATTCACCGGATAAACCGACATGAGTTCTTTCTCCTTGCCTACATACTGGCCGGCGTTGATGTTTTCATCCATGAAGACCACGATGCCTTCCAGTGGCGAAATGAGCAGGTATTTCTTTTTCCATTCTTCGATTTTTCCCTCCAGGCGGTTGAAACTCTCTTTCAGTTCGTTGGAAGCCGTTGATTTCCCCTCGCGCGAGCCGCGTTGCACGCCGTTGATTTCGTCGCGCATGATTTCGATTTCGAACTGTTTGTTTTTGATGGACGACTCCAGCGACTGGACGTCCCGTTCCACCCGCAGCAAAGCGGTCTGCACTTCGCGTACCTGGTCGAGGGTCGCCAAATTGGTGCTGTACAAATTTTGAATGCGCCCGAAGCGCTCCTGAACGATGGCCAGGTCTTTTTCCATGTTGGTTTTCTGGCGTTTTTCGCCTTCAATCAGCGCGCGTGTTTTTTCGACGCGCCGCCGCAACTGGCTGACACTCTGATTGTCGTAACGCCCCGTCGCTTCAGAACGGAGGGATTCCTGTTTTTTTACAAAATCAAAAAACGCTTCCTGGAGGCTTTCATCCAAAATAAGGTCCTGGGGCAATTCAAGGGCGACCAACGAAGCATCGTCAAGCTGTTTGACGCGGATCAGGATGTTTTCTAAGGTCTGCACATCCTCGTGTTTGGCCCTGTTGCGGAGGACCAAAAGTGACTGGTCTTTTTTAACCGTATCTTCATTCATGACCAGCACTTCTTCAATAAAACCGGGTTGTTCGGCCACCAATTTCCGCGGTGGTTCGGCAGTCGTGACCCGAATATCCCCTTTGATGGTATCGGGGTATCGGAGCAGGTAGCCGGTCCAGCCCAGCACCACAAAAGCCACCAAAGCGATGGTGGAGCCCCATCGGGTGAGCCATCCCGGCGGCGTGCCGAGGATTTCCTGAACTTCTTCGCTCCGGATGCTGATATCTTCTTGTGGATTGGTCATAGCTGTCTGGTTTTCAGGCGCCCAATTCGAGCTGGTTGCGCACTAACTGGTAATAGGCGCCTCTGACATAGGTGAGTTCTTCGTGGGTTCCGCGTTCTACAATTTCGCCGCCTTCCACCACAATAATGTTGTCGGCATTCATCACCGTACTCAGGCGGTGGGCCACCAGAATCACCGTTTTGTTCCGAAAAAAGTCGTGCAGGTTTTCCATCACGACCATCTCGTTGAATGCGTCTAAGGCTGCGGTCGCTTCGTCAAAAAAGATAAATTCGGGGTCTTTGTAAATGGCCCGCGCAATGAGCAGGCGTTGCTTTTGCCCCAGGCTCAGGCCCATGCCTTCCGAACCAATGCGCGTATTGTAGCCCATAGGCAGGGCTTCTATGAACGATTGAATGTTGGCAATTTTTACCGATTTCAACAGCTTTTGGGTATTCACCGAATCTTCGCCCAGGGCGATGTTACGGGCAATGGTATCGTTGAAAACGTAGCCTTCCTGCATCACAATACCGCATTTGCTGCGCCAGAGGCGGTTGTGGATGTTGCTCAGGTTGATGTCGCCGAGAAAAACAGCGCCTTCGGTGGGTTTGTAAAAGCCGAGCAGCAGTTT
>JALHRK010000571.1:2087-3514 GCA_022841505.1 Saprospiraceae bacterium
GGTAGATTTTCCGCTTCCGCTTGACCCTACAATAGCCGTGATTTTCCCTTTTGGGATTTCTAAATCTACGTTTTTCAGCACCATTGGGGAATGCGGGCCGTTGTATTGGAAGCTGATGTCCTCCATAATCAGGTTGCCCGTTTCCGGCAGGATGGTAATTTTGTTGGCAATGTCTTCTTCGTCGTCTTTCGCATGGATTTCACTCATGCGTTCCAGGCTAATTTTGGCTTCCTGGAGCGAGCGCATGAAATCAACGAACTGGTTGGCCGCTGCATTCAACTGGCCGATGATGTATTGAATGGCCACCAGCATGCCCAGCGACATATCGCCCCGAACCACGTAAGTCGCGGCAAAAAAGATGATCAGCAGGTTTTTGCTCTCATTGATGAAAATGGACCCCGAGCGCTGCAACTGGTCAACCCCCAGCCCTTTCAGGCTGATGCGGAACAGTTTCGACTGGGTGCGTTCCCACGACCAGCGTTTTTGCTTTTCCGCGTTGTACATCTTGATTTCCTGCATCCCGTTGATCAGCTCAAACAGGTTGGTCTGGTGCTCAGCGGCGCCGGTGAAGCGTTTGTATTCCAATTCCCGGCGCTTTGCCTGAAAAAAGAGCACCCAGGCAAAGTTGATGGCCGACCCCGCGATGAAAACGGCGAAAATGGAAGTGTCCCACGCAAGGAGCACTAAGGAAAAAACGATAAAATTGAAGAACGAAAAGAAAGACATCAGCGTCGTCGTCGTCAAAAAACGCTGAATGCGCTCGTTGTCGGCGATGCGTTGCATCAGGTCGCCCGAAAGTTTGGCGTCGAAAAAGCTGATGGGCAATTTGGTCAGTTTGATGAGGAAGTCGGAAATCAGGCTGATGTTCACGCGGGCGCCCACGTGCAGCAAAATCCAGCTCCGGAAGAATTCGACGCCCATGTGGGTCGTGAACAAGACCAATTGCGCGATGATAATGAGGGCGATAAAACCCGGTTGTACTTTGTTGATTCCGACATCAATCAATGCTTTGATGAGGAAGGGGAAAATGAATTGCAGGACAACGCCGAGAATCAACCCCACCGCCAATTGAATCAGCAGGGCATGGTATTTTTTAAAGTAGGAAAGTACGTAGCGAAGACTGGATTTGTCCGTTTTTTCGCCGTCGTGTTTCAGGAATTCGGGGGTTGTTTCCAGCAAGAGGAGGATGCCAAGTTTTTCATCGTCGTCTTCAGCGGGTTCTGCCCAGCTTTCTTCAAACGCTTCTTTGGTCAATTTGAATTTTCCTGCCGCTGGGTCTGCAATCCAGACATGGGTTTTGCTGGCTTTGTAAACGACCACAAAATGGCCTTCTTTCCAGTGGGCAATGCAGGGTAGGGGAATGTCTTCCGACAGGCGGTCAAACGTCGTTTTTATGGCCAGCGATTGCAGGCCGATGTGCTCGGCGG
>JALHRK010000572.1 GCA_022841505.1 Saprospiraceae bacterium
AGCGTAGGTCGCATTGTAGTCGAACGGCAGGCGGCCTTTCATTTTTTTGCCGCTGTAGGCGCCGCGCAAGGCATTGTTCATCAGGTTGTTCACCTGTTTGTCCGGGCCGAATGAGCGGTACAGCAAATATGCCCGGTAGGCTAATGCAGCCGGTTCATTAAAGGTTTCCAGCGTTCTGGAGGAAAGCCCGTCGGTCGGAATGTTGTTGATGATCTGTTGCAGGCGGTTGCCATTTGTTCCGGGATGTTCGGCCACCAGGCGATATTTCTGGATGGCGCGGTTGTTGTCGTAAACCGACTGGAAGGCGCTGGCTGTGCCGCCGCCGTAGTACCCGTCGAGGTCGCTTTTGTACGCGCCGGCTTCTTTCAGCGTTTTTTGCAATTCGAGGGCGGAGCGGCGTTTGACGTTGGCCCGGATTTTTGGCAGGGCAACCGCTTTGCTGACCGGAGGTTGTGCTTCGACGCCGCTTTTGGCAGTCATTCCCTGTTGCTGCGGCTGTTGCATTTGGGGAGATTTCACCGTCCAGCCGGAATTTTCTTCATAACTGCGCGGCGGTTCTTTTCCATAAGGATCTTCTTTGATTGGCTGCTGGGTGGCCGGCCGGGTATCCGTTCTTTGCACAGAGGGGCGTGGTCGCGGCGTTTTAGGGGCTTCTTCAAAAACGAGGGGGATGAGCGGTTTTTTGATCCCGGTTTCAAAATCTCCAGCTTTATGCAGGAAGATCGAGTTCACACTCCGGATGAAAGCGTCGGGAAAGCCAGCTTTTTTAAGGGCTGCCAGGCGCTGACGGGCCGTTTCCATGTCGGGGAACGTGCCAGTCGCAATTTTGAGGCTTTCGCTGCCCGCGATGACGTACAAATCGCCGGCTTCCGCAAATTTTTGCCAGTCTACGGCTTTCCCCGGAGCACTGACGCCTAATTGAATGACGGTAATGGTGACGCCTTCCGACGGAAAGCGCTCAATAACGCTGGCGTTGGCGTAGCCTTTCCGTTTCACTTCGATCAGGGTTTTTTCCGCAGTAATGCGGTCCTCAAAAGCGCCAATGTGGATATCGTACAAGTTGGCATCCGCCTGGATGGCGTATACAAACCCAAAGGGTCGGATGGCGTCAAAATCCTGCGGCCGCACATCTACAAAAGAGCCCACCCGAACAGCATAATAGTTTTGGGCAGGCGCAAGTGCTGCGGCACAGAGAAAACTGAACAAAATGAATAGTTTACGCATGATATCTGACTTCTGTTGATAAAAAAAGCACCTTTGGAGGCAATCCGGGAAACAGCACGGCTCCCGTTTATCCGGAATTACTAACGCTGTTACCGGCTAAAAATTTCCCCTTCTTCCGAGCTGTTGGGTGCAATTAACTTGAAAATCAATACAAATATACTAAATAGTGTCTGTCTTTATAGTCCGATAGCTGCGTTCATTTCGACTTCGCTCAATGACCGTTCGTTGAGCGGAGTCGAAACGAAACTTTCGTTTTTGGGGCAGAACATGCCTTGCTCTCGAACTCTAAAGAGCAGGCACCGGACTAAATAGACGGACACTAAATGTTGCATTCAGGCTGGCCATGATTCAAATTTGTTAAGCAAAAGTTAAAAGATAGCTTTTTTAAGTTTGGTGAAAACAGAATAAATGAAAGTTTGTTTATCTATCTTTGAAAGTAAAACTATCAAACACAAATTTTTAAAAGTCTCATGAATAAAGTCACTAATTTCTTTTCTGAAATCAAAAGCGATTTCCCGGCCGGCTTAGTTGTCTTTCTGGTAGCCGTTCCCCTCTGTCTGGGGGTTGCTTTAGCTTCGGGCGCTCCGCTTTTCTCCGGCATCATTGCCGGGGTCGCAGGGGGCATTGTTGTTGCCCTGATCAGCGGTTCTCCATTGGGCGTGAGTGGTCCTGCTGCCGGCCTTACGGTCATTGTGCTCACGGCCATCCAGTCGCTGGGCAGCTTCGAAGCCTTTTTGCTGGCGGTTGTCATTGCCGGTATGCTGCAAATTTTTCTGGGTTATGCCAAAGCGGGGATCATTGGCTACTATTTCCCGTCTTCTGTAATTAAAGGCATGCTCACGGCCATTGGTCTCATCATCATTCTCAAACAAATACCGCATGCTTTAGGATGGGATGCCGGCTACGAAGGCGACATGTCTTTCTGGCAAATGGACGGCGAAAATACGTTCTCTGAGTTGTACAAAGCCCTGGCCTTGTTCACGCCTGCTGCGATCGTCATCAGCCTGGTTTCTATGGCCATCCTGATTCTCTGGGAGCAACCTTTCATCAAAAAAATAAAAGCAACTCAAATCATACAAGGCCCCTTAGTTGTCGTTGCCCTCGGAATCATTGTCAACCTGGCCATTCAGGGCACGGATTGGGCCTTTCGGGCCGATCAGGTAGTTGCGCTGCCCATCGCTGGCAACTGGGAAGGCTTTCTGGGATTGTTCACCCTGCCCGATTTCAGTCAGTTGACCAACCCGGCCATTTACACCGTTGCCATTACCCTGGCGATTGTAGGCAGCCTCGAAACCTTGTTATCCGTAGAGGCGGTTGATAAGCTCGATCCTCAAAAGCGCCTGACCCCAACCAACCTCGAATTGAAAGCGCAAGGCATTGGCAACATCTTTTCCGGCCTCATCGGGGGTTTGCCGGTTACCCAGGTCATTGTGCGCAGTTCTGCCAATGTTCAATCGGGGGGTAAAACAAAAGCATCGGCTTTCATACACGGCTTACTGCTGCTGGTCTCCGCCTTAGCTATTCCGGGGCTGCTCAACCTCATCCCATTGTCGAGCCTGGCAGCCATTCTGATTATGGTGGGTTACAAGCTCGCTAAACCGGCTGCTTTCAAAGAGGTATACAAAACCGGCTGGGTTCAGTTTTTGCCATTTATTGCAACAATCGTAGCCATCCTGTTCACTGACTTACTGGTTGGCATCGGCGTTGGATTGGTGATCGCCGTGTTTTTCATCCTGCGCAACAACTACAAGTCGCCTTACTTCTTTCACCGCGACCAGCATCATGCAGGCGAAGTCATCAAAATTGTGCTTTCGGAAGACGTTTCTTTTTTAAACAAAGCCAGCATCCTGCTCACGCTGAAAAAGCTGCCGGCCAATACCAAAGTACTCATTGATGCCTCGCATTCGGTCAATATTGATTTCGACGTCATTGACATCATCAACGATTTTAAAGAAACCGCCAAACACAGAGGCATTGAACTGGAGTTGATCGGGTTAGATCAAAAAACGATGGAGCTCCGGTCTGAAAAAGTGGAAGTGCTGCGCAAAAACGCGCTCATGCTCGAAAATATATAAGACTAAAGTGACTGAGACTTTTGAGGAGGGCTGGCATCCATTGAATGCCGCCCTCTTTTTTTGTGGTCACTAGACTTGTTGCGACGGGTCAAATAAAGAAAAAAAGCTAAAAATCCCTTCCTTCGTCTTATTTTTATGGGAATGAATACGCGCCTGCCTTAACTTGGCCGTAGCTTTATTCACTCATCAACTTAAATCTTTGTC
>JALHRK010000573.1 GCA_022841505.1 Saprospiraceae bacterium
GAAATTCTCTTCGTGGACTGGTTAGCGAACCAAAAGACTCAAGCGTTGCGGGCTTCCGCCGAATCGGAGTTCGGCGGTACGGCAGCACAGCTACGGCGTCACCTTCCCATACTTCAAATGCGTCACCTGCGCTCTTCCTTTTTCAAAAACCGTGACCACATACAGGTTGTCGTACTGCGTTTCCGGGATGTTGCCGTAATCGTTGGTGCCGGTCAGCAGGTTGAGTAGAGCGGGGGTGGTGTTGGAGTGGCCGACTACGAGGGCTGCGCCGCCGCGGTGGTTGCCCAGCACGGCATCTACGACCGGGTTGAGGACGAAACCGTCATAGGTTTGGAGCGTCAGCGACTGGTCGGCAGCGGTGGGTTCGGCGGTTTTGGTGGTGCGGGTGAAATTGGTGGAATAGGCCGCGTCGAGGGGCACATTTTTCAGCACGCGCGCCAGTTCATCGGCCCGCAACAGGCCATCGGCGCTGAGGTTGGGGTTGCTGCCGCCGCCGGTGGTTTCGGCGTGGCGCACGAGGATGAAAGTGGTGGCTGTATCGTGGAGGAATTCCGTGAGGGTAAACGTATCGGTCAGGGTCACCACCACCGTATCGTAGTGGTTGATGACGAGGGTATCGGTTTCAATGATGGTGTTGGTGATGATCTCCGGGTCTTTTTCGCAGGCGGAGAAGGCAACCTGGAGGAAGATCAAAAGCGCAGGAAGCAGGAGTACGGATTTTTTCATATCGGGTGTGTTTGGGGCGAATATCGGATTTTTTTTACCGTATATGGATAGGTTTTTACCACATAGTTCACAGTAGTTGTTTTCACATAGTACACATAGGGGTTTCCACATAGATGGGGTGCATCAGAACTATGTGTTCTATGTGAAAATCCCTATGTGTGCTATTGTGGTAAAAAAACAGTCCCTATCCCGCTTTATGCTAGACAAGTTGTGGTAAAAAAATATGTGGTAAGAAAGATATTTCCGTAACTTTTCAGCATCCAATTCAGCAACCACAAAATCATCCGCCATGCAACAGCATTGGACCACCTGGTTTGAAATTCCCGCCCCCAACCTGGAGCGGGCGAAAGCTTTTTACGAAGCGATTTTCCAGACGGAAATCACCATTCAGGATTTTGGCGCTTTTAAAATGGGCATTTTCCCGCACGCAGAAGTCGGCGCGGCACTTTGCCAGCATCCGACGGCCTACCAACCCAGCGAAACGCACGGCGTGCTGGTGTACCTGAACGCCAATCCCGACCTGGCGGATGTGCTGGGACGCGTGGAAGCGGCAGGCGGCAAAATCATCCGACCGAAAACGGAGATCGCACCGGGCTTAGGCTTTATGGCTTTGTTTCTGGACAGTGAAGGGAACCGGTTGGCGCTGCACTCGGATTAATTTGAAAATTTGATGATTTGAAGATTTGAGAATGAGAAAGCCGTGATCAAAGATTCATGTTTTTGTTTCCGGATCTGATTCAACATTTCTATTTGACGATCACACTGCATCTGCCGGGTGTTGATTAAATGACATGGGTCACCCCGAAAATTCGGGATGACCCACGTTTGAAGACCCCGCTTGGGCGGGACAAGTTTTGAAGAATTGAAAATGGGGAACCTATTTGAAAATTTGAAAGTGGCTGCTCGAAAAATGAATCACATTGATCATTCGCAGCCCACAATCTTCAAATCTTCAAATTATCAAATCTTCAAATTCCTTAATCCTCCTGCTTCCCAGGCGCTTTCCCTTTTCCGGGATGGCCGCCTTTGCGCGCTTTCATCTTTTCTTTTTTCTTTTCTTTGTTCATTTTGAACTTTTCGTACTGCTCCGGCGTCAGCACTTTGTTCAGGTCGGCCTGGCGGGAAGCTTCCAGCGTTTGCATTTCTGCTTTTTGCTTTTCGCGTTCGGCGCGGGCTTTCTTGTGGATGCCGTCCATTTTCGCGGCGTGCTTTTTGTTGATGTCGAGTACCTTCTGGTATTGAGCGTCATCCAGGCCAAGCTCTGCTTTCTGGCGGTCGGTCATTTTTTGTGCGCGTTGCTCAGCCGTCATCGGCTCTTTCTGTCCGCGGCCTTGTTTTCCTTCTCCGGATTGTGCGGAGAGTGCGTTCGACAAGATCAGGGCTAAACCGAGGCACAGGAATTGAAATGCTTTTTTCGTCATTTTCATAGTAAATTTGATTGTTTGCAGTTTTGACGCAGGAACCGGGGCAGGGTTTAGTGTGGAAGGGCTTAAAGTAATGTTAAAACCAGAATTGGGGATGGAACGCAGCAAGTCTGTTATCTTTGCAGCTTATGGAACTCAACTACAAAACCTACGGACAAGGCGAACCCCTGCTCATCCTGCACGGGCTTTTCGGAACTTTGGACAATTGGCAAACCATTGCCAAAAAATTGGCGGACTACTACACGGTGTATGTGCCCGACCTGCGTAACCACGGCCGCTCGCCGCACCTGCCCGACATGGATTATCCGGTCATGGCAGAAGACCTGAAAGCGTTCATGGAAGCGCACTGGATGTTCAAAGCGCACATCATTGGACACTCAATGGGCGGCAAAGTCGCCATGCAATTCGCCCTGCATTACCCTGACATGACCGATAAACTGATTGTGGTGGACATCGCGCCCAAAGCCTACGCCGGCGGCCACGACGAAATCTTCGAAGCCCTGCGGATGCTGGATGTGGACAATATTTCGGAACGGGAAGACGCAGACGCTTTCCTGGAAACCCGCATCCCGGATAAAGGCGTGCGGCAGTTTTTGATGAAAAACCTGTCCCGCAACAAAGCCGGCGGGTATGAATGGAAAATGAACCTGCCGGCACTGATTGCCCACTATCCCGATATTTTGGCGCCCGTTGACGGCGATGCTTTTGACGGCCCGACGTTGTTTCTGCGCGGCGAATTGTCGAACTATGTCCTCGACAGCGATTTGCCGGACATCCGGAAACTTTTCCCCAACGCGGAACTCGAAACCGTAAAAGGCGCCGGGCATTGGGTGCATGCGGATCAGCCGGTGGGGTTACTGGAGCAGGTTATGAGGTTTTTGAGTAGATGAGTTGGCAGTTTTTCAGTTGGCAGTTGGCAGGTTTACAGTTGGCAGGAGAGCTCGATTTTCAGTGGAATGATTACTAAGCAATATTAAAGTTGGCAGCCCTTCAGTTGGCAGTTGGCAGTTTTTCAGTTGGCAGTTGGCAGGTTTACAGTTGGCAGGAGAGCTCGATTTTCAGTGGAATGATTACTTAAAGTTGGCAGTTTTTCGGGGAGCAGTTGGCAGGCGCGTTACGTATTCCATTGATACCATTAATTTTGATCCGAAACGAAAGCAATCCTGCCAACTGTAACCCTGCCAACTGCCAACTGCAACTATAACCCTGCCAACTGAAAACCCTGCTAACTTCATTTTTTGAAAAAGCATCACGAATGAATACACTCACCCTTCCTTCCTACGCCATCCACCTCGGCGATTTGCGCGAAAGCGCCGGCGACTGG
>JALHRK010000574.1 GCA_022841505.1 Saprospiraceae bacterium
TGGAGTAAGGTTTTCCTCGCTTCCCCACAACAGGAAGACACGGAGCCCATTTACGGCAAAACCTACCTGCCCCGTAAATTCAAAATTGCCATTGCCGCGCCGCCGGAAAATGACACCGATATTTTTGCCAACGACATTGGATTGATTGCGATTGAAGAACATGGCGAGCTCGTCGGGTTTAATTTTGCAGCAGGCGGCGGTTTGGGCATGACGTTCGGGATGCCGGATACCTTTCCACGCCTTGCTGACCTGTTGGGGTTTGTGAAATCTGAGGACGTTGTAAAAGTTTGCGAAGCGGTCATTACCACCCAGCGGGATTTTGGCAACCGCGAAAACCGCAAATTCAGCCGCCTTAAATATACCATCGAAAGCATGGGACTCGATGCTTTCCGCAAAGAAGTGGAAACGCGCTCCGGTGTTGCCTTCGAACCACTGCGGCCTTTTCAATTCAAGCACTCCGGCGATCATTTCGGCTGGACGCAGGGACAAAGCGGCCGATTTCACCTGACGCTGTTCATCGAAGGCGGACGGGTGCAGGATACTGAAAATTACCTGCTGAAAAAGGCGCTCCGGGAAGTCGCGGCCCTGTTGCGAGAAGGGGAGTTTCGCCTGACCGGCAATCAAAATTTATTGATTGGCAATATTTTGCCCGAACAACGCATTGAAGTAGAAAACACATTGAAAAAATATGGCGTGCTGGAAACGACTTTCCGGCAAACCGCGCTGCGCCTCAACTCGATTGCCTGCGTTGCGTTGCCAACCTGTACCCTTGCTTTTGCGGAAGCAGAGCGCTATTTGCCGCAGTTGATTGATCAAATAGACGCGTTGCTTCGAAAATACCACATGCAAAAAGAAGCGATTAACATTCGCATGACCGGTTGCCCGAATGGTTGCGGCCGCCCGTACCTTGCAGAGATTGGCTTTGTCGGGAAATCGCCGGGGTATTACAACCTCTACCTCGGTGCGGCCCACGACGGCAGCCGGCTCAACAAACTCTACCGCGAAATGCTGGACGAAGCCGCCATTTTACGCGAATTGGAGCCGTTGATTGCTGCTTATGCCATGAAGCGGAACCCGGGAGAGCGCTTTGGCGATTTTGTGATCAGAATGGGGTATATAACAGCGACGACGCATGGCACGAATTTCCATAACTGAGCCGCCCACGGAAGCTTTTTCGGGCAAATCCGGGCCCCACAGCGGAGGTGATTCCCCCGGGAATACCCTGTTTCCAATTTTTTTGAAATTGGAAAAATTTCGCGTGCTGATCGTAGGAGGCGGGTACGTTGGTCTGGAAAAAATCCGGGCGGTATTGAACAACAGTCCGCAGACCCGAATTACGTTGGTGGGCGCCACCATTTCACCCGCAATCCGGGATTATGCCAGCGACTTTCCGCAGGTTGTTTTGATAGAAAAACCTTTCGAATCCGGCGATTTGGACGGCCAGCAATTTGCCATTGCCGCTACCGATGACCGGGTGCTGAACGAACAAATCCGGGATTTGGCTGCCGAGAACGGCATTCTGTGCAATGTGGCAGATACGCCCGAACTCTGTGATTTTTATCTGTCTTCCATTGTACAAAAAGGTGACCTGAAAATTGCGATTTCTACCAATGGCAAGTCGCCGACCATCGCCAAACGGCTAAAGGAAACTTTTCAGGATGCCTTGCCGGATGAATTGGATCAGGTGTTGCAAAAAATGCCCGTAATCCGTCACCGGCTTAAAGGCGATTTTTCAGAAAAAGTAAATACCCTGAGCGAATTGACCTCCGTGCTGGTCGCCGAACCAGCTTTGGCGGTGCGCGATGCACTCCGGCAGCGCAACCTCAGCCAAATAGACGGTGGAAAATGGCGCCTCATTGCCAGGGCAGCCCTAACCGCTTTTGCTTTGTTGCTGGTGGCCAATATCTTAGCGTTGTATGTGCCCGGCGAGTCCTGGGATTCCTTAGTATCCAACCTCGATACCACCTTCTGGTTGTTTGTCGCCACCGGTTTTGCCGCACAATTTATAGACGGCTTGCTGGGCATGGGCTACGGCGTGGTGACGCAAATTGTGCTGATGGGGACCGGCGTACCGCTGGCGGCCATCAGTTCCAGCATCCACACCGCTGAGATGTTTTCCGCCGGCGCGTCGGGGTATTCTCACTACCGTTTTGGCAATGTGAACCGCAAATTGTTCAAGGCTATTTTGGTTCCCGGGGTATTAGGCGCTATTGCAGGCGCGGCGCTGTTGTCGTGGTTGAGCGGGGAATACGCGAATTTCGTTCGCCCCATACTGGCGGTGTATGCGATGGTTCTGGGCGTACGCATCCTCAGCCGTGCTTTTGCCGGAATTTCCAAAAAACGAAAAGTCAAAAACGTAGGTTGGCTGGCAGGCGCAGGCGGGTTCCTGGATTCTTTCGGCGGCGGCGGTTGGGGACCTTTGGTCACCAGCACCCTGATTGCTAAAGGGAAAACCCCGCAATACGTCATCGGCACGGTCAGCCTGACGGAGTTTTTCATCACCTTCGCCAGTGCGCTCACCTTCTTTTCCCTGATCGGCATCGAACACTGGAAAGTCATTGCCGGCTTGATCCTCGGCGGGGTTGTTGCTGCGCCGTTTGCAGCAAAGCTGGCCGGAAAACTGCCGGTGCGCCTGCTTTTTATTGGCGTGGGCGCCATGGTCATTTTCTGGAGTTTGAGGATTTTGTGGAAGGTGTTTGGGTGAATGTAAACCGTATTATACATCGGTGTAACGAACAACGTCTCCCGTCGGGTAACAGAACATTATGCCAATCGCGGACAAAAGCAGACCTTTGCAGGCAGGTATTATTGCTACTGCCTGATTTATGCGTGAAAGACGCCACACTCGACACGACAGGGAAACCCAATGATGATACAAATAATGATAGTGATAACGGTTTACCCATGATGGATGCCTACCGCCAATTCTGCAAAGCCAACCCGCTCCTGCCCATCTTTGCGCAAGACTGGTACTTGGACGCCGTTTGTGCAGGTGGCGAATGGGGAGCGGCAACCGTGGAAGAAAGCGGGCAAATTGTGGCTGCCCTGCCTTATTTCCTGAAACAAAAAGGCCCGTTCCGGTACATTGCAATGCCGCCTTTTGTGAAGCACCTGGGGCCCTATTTGCGGCAAGCCGAGGTGCCTTATTCCCTTACGGAGACACACCGATTATATGATGCACTGATTGAGCAATTGCCGGTAGTGGCCGCTTTTGAACAGGATTTTTCTCCAACGGTGACCAACTGGCTGCCTTTTTACTGGAAAGGTTACCAGCAAAGTACCCGCTATACCTACCGGCTCGTGCTGGACGACCTCGACCGCATTTACGACGGCATCAACCGCAACATGCAGCGCAACATCCGCAAGGCGCAGGCCGCAGTTGTGGTAACCCGGGGCGGCGACATCAACGACCTGTACCGCATCAACCGCATGAGTTTTGACCGGCAGGCGCTCCAACT
>JALHRK010000575.1 GCA_022841505.1 Saprospiraceae bacterium
CCTCCCAGGTATTGTTGTCGCGCACCACCATGCCGAGGTAAGTTTTTCCGTCATAGGCTGGTTGCATAGCATTGAATGTTGGTTCTGGCAGAACATCCGGCGGAGACTCCCACCGAAATCCGCAATTGTACCAGTTGATTGGCGGGCTTCCGATTTTTGCAGTGTCCTCAAAAGAAGGATTAAGGAATTCAATGGGCTTGGTTTGCGCAAAGCCGGAATGCATGGCGGCACAAAGTATCAATACAGGTAAAAAGGTTTTCATGTTCTCTTTTTTGTAAATGGATTTGAAGGTTTCGCACAACTATTTTTTTAAGGTTTCACACAACGGCACAACGATCACAACGGTATTCTGTTGGCCTGCTTTGCGTTGTGCCTTTGTGCCGTTGTGTGAAATAATTGATCCCGTAGTGTGAAAGCACCTCACCGGATCAACCGCAGCAACACCCCCGAAGCAGGGTCTCCAAGCCAGGTTTTTTCTGCATCTTTTTCCAGCCAGTTCCGAATTATGATCTGATCCTGGCGTCCGCCCATTTGGGAAAGTGCAGCCCTCAAACCTTGCCTTTTCTTTTCCGCTAAGGCCGCGTCTTTTTCCACAATCACGATAATTAGGGTTGCCAGCGAGTGTTGTTTCAATCCGTCTACGATGCTTTGCAGCGGCAGGTTGACCTGTTTTTCGGCACCGGAAGCTAGATCATTATACAGGGAGGTCTCTAAAAGTCCGGAGGCGTCGAAGGCGATGCGGGGAGCGGAAGTTTCCACGATTTGCAGGAGTTCGGTTTCGGAAATGGGTGTGGTTGTAGATTGAGGCGCCAGCTCCGTTTCGTTTGCTGTGGATTCAATCAAAGGCATGGTTGCATCCATAAGCACATCGGGTGAATTGCCTTCTTTGGATGGAACAGGTTTTGTTGGGGATGTTTCTTTTGGTAACTCGGCTTTTTCTGTCGTGCAAGTGACCTGAGTTATTTCCGAAAGCTTATCCAACAGAAGGTTGCCATTGTATGGGTGTAAAGTTGAATCGTCGTAATATGCTTCAAATATGATGTATTTGTAAGCTTCCTGCGTTTCGAATAACAAGCTGTAAGGTTTCCAATTCGTGTTGATCACAAGTTTGGTTTCTCCCAACAATTGTTGCTTGTCGCAATGACCATAACCGGCCCATACTTTTAGTTTGACGGGCGTTGCGTAGTTGGCTGTGTTTTTGGAAATTCTGCTGACACTCATGTAGGTCAGTGATCTGGCTAAATAAACCTCAAACTGATAACAGGCTCCTTTTTGAAATGGCTGGCTCAGTCTTTGGGAAACGGACTCCTGAGTATCGTTATCGCGCACCACCATGCCGAGGTAGGTGGCGCCATCGTAGGCTTGTTTTGTGACGTTGAATGTAGGATCCGGCTGCACATCGGGCGGTGATTCGCCTTGAAACCCGCAATTGTACCATTCAATGGGCGGGCTGCTGGCTCTGGGAAAATCCTCAAAAGAAGGATTGGAAAACTGAATG
The DNA here is from genome assembly GCA_022841505.1 of Saprospiraceae bacterium. Taxonomy (GTDB): domain Bacteria; phylum Bacteroidota; class Bacteroidia; order Chitinophagales; family Saprospiraceae; genus JABWAJ01. The sequence goes on from JALHRK010000575.1 coordinate 1,499, forward strand.
GATGTTGTTTGCGCAAAGCCGGAATTCAGGACAGCGCAAAGCAACACGACTGGTAAAAATGTTCTCATGTTCTCTTTTTTGTAAACTTATTTAAAGGTAAGGTTTCGCACAACTGTTTTTTTAAAGGTTTCACACAACGGCACAACGACACAACGGTATTCTGTTGACCTGCTTCGCGCTGTGCCTTTGTGCCGTTGTGTGAAATAATTGATCCCGTAGTGTGAAACCACCTCACCGGATCAACCGCATCAACACCCCCGAATCAGGATTGCCAGACCAGCTTTTGGTAGCATCGGTTTCCTGCCAACCCCGCACGATGACTTGGTCCTTTCGCGCGCCCATATTGCGGAGGGCCGTCTTCAGGCTTTGTTTTTTCTTTTCTGCCAGTTCGGGGTCTTTTTCAACAATAACCAAGGTGAGCGTCGCCAGCGAGTGTTGTCTCAAGCCTTCGAGGATGTTGTACAATGGCAGGTTGACCCATTTTTCTTTACCGGTTCGTTCGTCTGCATACAACATGCGTTTGAGCGAACCAAAATCGTCGAAAGTGATTCGATTGGCGTAAGTTTCCACCATCGTGACCAATTCCGTTTCAGAGATCGGCGCCACCTGGGTTTCCGGAACCTGTTCTTCCGCCTCCTCTTTTTCCGAAGCGGCAAAAAATTCCGGATCGAAGCTGGAATTCTCGTTGCAGGGAAAGAGCTTTATTTCCGAAAGCTTGTCTAACAGGAGGTTGCCATTGTAAGGTACCAAAGTTGGTGTGTCATAAAACGCTTCCAAAAGGAGGTAAGAATAGGCCTCCTGCGCTTTAAAAAACAAGTGGTATGGTTTCCAATCTGTATGGGTGACCAATTGAGAAGTAGTCAGCAATTGTTTTTTATCGCAATGCTTGAATCCGCCCCAAACCCTGAGTTTGGTTGGGGTTGCATAATTGGCGGTGTTGTCCGTTAACCGGCTGACGCTCATATACGTCAGCGATCTGGCTAAATAAATTTCAAAGCCATAACACCCGCCTTTTTGCAACGGCTGGCTAATTCGTTGGGAAACGGATTCCCAGGTGTCGTTGTCGCGCACCACCATGCCGAGGTAGGTTTCGCCATTGTAGGCTTCTTTGGTGACGTTGAACGTAGGATTTGGCTGCACATCGGGTGGCGATTCGCCTGGAAAGCCGCAGTTATACCAATGGATGGGCGAGCTACTGGAGCCCGGGGAGTCTTCGAAAGAAGGATTGGTAAACTCAATGGGTGCTGTTTGCGCAAAGCCGGAAAGCGTTGCAACACTGCATAGCAGCAAGATCAAGTGGTTTTTCATCGCGCGTAATTTGTTTTGAAAGGTTAACGTGATATCATATTCTAATTAATTGAACATAAAGGCTTTTAACTATAACAGTAGCCTCTTTGCGTACGTTGCGAAGAACGCAAAGAGGCTTAGGAAGCATTGCACATCTTTCAAAATCTGTATTCCTTTCCCAATTTCGTGTTAAAAAGAATTAGACAGGTCTCACTGCCACATTGCAAGGTGCCAACTATTTTTCAAAATCATGGGAAGGAGCTGACGAAATCCGGGTTTGAGTGTGTGAAACCCCGTTTTGACTGAGTAAAGGATTTTTTAGACAGGTCTACCGCGTCACCTCAAAAGCCCCCGAATTTTCAAAATGCCGGAAATCCACCGGACTGACGCCCGAAACGCCCTGCTCGGCCATGTACACACCGTAGATGGTATCCACTGCCGCCATGGTGAGTTTGTTGTGGGTGACAATGACGAACTGCGAGTCTTTGGAAAACTTCTTGATGATCTTGTTGAACTTGGTGATGTTGCTGTCGTCGAGCGGCGCGTCTACCTCGTCGAAAATGCAGAACGGCGCCGGTTTCAGCAGGTACAACGCGAACAGCAGGGCTGTGGCCGTGAGGGTTTTTTCGCCGCCGGAAAGCTGGTTGATGC
>JALHRK010000576.1 GCA_022841505.1 Saprospiraceae bacterium
GGGCTATGTAGCCAACAACCAGGATTGCAACGATAATCCTGCAACAGGCGGGATGGCAAATCCTGCAGCTACCGAAGTGTGCGACGGCGTGGACAACGATTGCAACGGCGTCGTTGACGACCTTGGTGGCGCCACAGCAGGCAACTGGACCAGCGGAGACGTGGGCGGTGCAAACGGAAGCGCCAATTTCCCACCCTGCAATGCGGGGCCAACCGACATTTTCACCCTCAACGCGACCGGATTTTCCACCTCCAGCAGCGATAAACTGCATGCAGTGTACCAAATCCTGTGCAGCAACGGTGAAATCATCGCACGCGTACTCAATGTGCAAAACGGTGGCTGGGCAGGCATCATGCTGCGCGAAAACCTCGACCCGGGCTCCAAAAAAGTGTCCCTCAAAACACAGTTGACGCCTGCAACTCGCCGCGAAATCAGAAGCATGACCAACGGCCCGGTGAGCATGCTGAATTTCAACCGCCCGCAACACGTCTGGCTGCGCTTGGTGCGCGATGGCAGCAATTTTACCGGGTTTACCTCAACCGATGGCAGCAACTGGAGTTTTGCTTTCGCTGCAACCATCTCCATGAACGGTTGCATCTATGCAGGTTTATTTTCGGAGAGCATCAACGCCAACGTGACGACAACCGCAACGTTCGACAACGCCAGTATTTTGAAGCCTTCGTTAAACCTGGTCATGGAGCTTACCCAACCAGCAACTGCACTCGATGGGCAAACGCAGGATGTCGAGGTGTACCCGAACCCGACTTCAGGCGCGTTGAACCTCGATTTAACCGCTTATGCCAATCCAATTGGAGCGGTGCGGGTATCGGATGCTTATGGCAAACTCGTTCAACAACATAAATTGGATGGTTCGCCGGTTTTTCAAATGGAAATCAACCGTGCGGATGGAATCTACTTTATTGCTGTGGAAGTGGAAGGCATGGCGCCCGTTATCAAACGTGTGATCATTGCGCATTAAAGTCGTAGAGACCTGTATGGTTTTTGAAACTTATAGGTCTCTACGCCTAAAATGCAACGACAACGAACCATTTTGCAACAACAACGAACCCACAAACGGGCCATTCTGGCCTAAATTTGTAGCATCGGTTTTGAAACCCTGTGTCCCTTTAGCAAGGAGCTAACGGAACACAGCAAGGCGCCGGGTGAGTGGCAAAAGGCTGCCACCCGGCTTTTTCTTGAAACAGATTTACACGTTAAACGGCAGTCGGGATTCCGGCTGCCGTTTTTATTTGGTGTGAATATTCACCCTGATGCGCCGACCATCTTGATGAATAGATACTTTACATTAACTTTGTACCTAACGATGGGATAGGTGTCGGACACCTCCGAGGTGTCCGACACCTATCCCATCGTCAGGATCTATCCGCAAATCAAAAAACAACCGCACATGGGAGACACCAACAACGGAACGCAGCCAGCCAACACCCAAAACAGTTTCCCCAGCCTTTGGGCTTCCCTCAAACCGGGCATGAAAGGATTGTCCAGATTCTTCGAGGTTTTGTGGGCTTCCCTCCTCAGTTTGATTTCTTTAGTTTGGGAAGTCGCTACGCAGGGTTTAAAAATGCTATTGGACACCCTGAAAGAAATCCCGCCCATGGTCATCGGTCTTGTGTCGGCCACCCTGCTTTGCTGGTTTGGGTTGACCCTGTTGACCAGCAATGAAGCCATCCGCATTATTTTTGCCGTTACCTTATCCTTGTTGGCACTCGGCGCCATGGGCCTTGCTTATTTGCAAAAATGGTTCGATTACAAAAAAAGCCTTCAGAATGCAGAATGGGAACGAATGGATGCCGGTGTTCCTAAAATTAATCCTGTCCAGGAACAATTGCTGGCTTTGGAAAAACTCTCGGAGTTGCTCAAAAAAATCCCCATTGAAGGAGCTGAAAACGCAGCCAAAATAGAGGCCGCCACCACAAAGTCCTTGTTAACTATATTGGATCAAATTAATCCTCCCGAGTCGGATTCCGATAAGGAAACATACGAGATTAGCCTGCCTACGCTTCCCGTCACGCAGCCTGTTTCCAGAAAAGCAAAAAACTGACTTTTATATACGAAATAAAGCAGTTCACAAACAAAATCCCGCCCTTCGTTAAAACCTGGCTACCACTCTGTGCGCAGCAAACCTACCTTGTAGTTAATTAATGTCTGAATGTCTGTCTTTAGGCACAGACAAAGAACTTGATCGGAATTCATCAATTTCGGCAAAATCACTCTATCTTATGAAAAAGCTTTTTAATGCAAGTCTGGTTGCATGCATCCTGTTATGTTATCCGGGGTTCAATGCGCTACACAGCAAAGGGACAACTCCTTTTACAGATCACCGTGATCAACGGACAGCGGCAAGTATATTTAAAACCAAAGGCAATGCCATTAGATGGGCAGGTGCGGCTCCAACTTTAGCGATATGCCCTGCCGAATTCACCGTAAACAGCCTCGGCGATGAACCCGATGCAAATCCTGGCGACAATGTATGCGCTACTGCGGGCGGAGATTGTACCCTGCGCGCGGCCATTCAGGAAGCCAATGCCCTGGGGAGCTGCGCCAGCGCGATAGATGTCAATTTTTCAGTCACGGGTACCATTCAGCTAGGCTCAGTGTTGCCTACCTTGTCTCAATCGCTCAACCTGAACGGCCCGGGCGCAAACCAGTTGACAGTACGCCGGAATATTGGGGGCAACTATCGGATTTTTACCATCATTGCCCCCGGCAAAACCTTCCTGCTCCAGGGGATAACCATGACCAACGGAAGACAAACTGGAACAGGAATTGGAGGAGGCATATATATTGAAGGCGTTGGTATTCATGTAACGATTCAAAATTCTGTTATCAGCGACAACCAGGCAGATAATTTTGGTGCAGGTCTCAGAATTGCCAGTGGAACAACTGTAAATATCACTGGATCTAACATTTCCGGGAATATAGCATCAGGGGCAACAAGTGGAAGCAGTGGCACAGGAGCTGGTATTGACAACGGTGGGAACTTGACCATTATCAATTCAACTTTCAGTGGCAACAGGGCCAATTCGGGCAACAACAACGGCGGAGCAATTTGGTCAAATGGTACCCTGAGTTTGCGCAATTGTACCATCACCAACAACAGTGCTGCCGGCGCCAATTCTGCTGGAGGTATTTATAAAAATGGCGGCGCCATCACGCTGGTCAGCACCATTGTTGCCGGGAACACCAATGCTGGCGCTCCTGATTTGCGGAGCAATAGTGGAGTTTTTATTTCTTCAGGCTATAATTTAATTGGCAACAACAGCAGTGTTTCCGCTACTTTCCCTGACGGGGCGCCGAATGCAAACAACGATTACGTGGGTACAAACGCTACCCCACTTAACCCCGCCTTGCTTGCTTTGGGTGACAACGGCGGCCCTACTCCCACCCACGCCCTGCTCG
>JALHRK010000577.1 GCA_022841505.1 Saprospiraceae bacterium
GGGCGGAAGACTTTCCAAAAACCAACTGGTCGTTCTCCAAATGGCTGTGGTTGCCGGCGCTGCGTTGGTATGGCATCATGAAAATCACCATTTTCCGGGACGTTGGCGTCGTTTCCGGTATGGGGGTTGGGGGCGGTTCGCTGGTGTACGCCAATACCCTGCCGGTGCCGAAACCCGCGTTTTTTCGCTCCGGCAGCTGGGCCGGGCTGGCCGACTGGCAGCAGGAACTGGCGCCGTATTACGACAAAGCACTGCAGATGCTCGGCGCTGCCAAAAATCCCCGCTTTTTTGACGGCGAAAATGCCTTGCAGGAACTCGCAAAAGGCATCGGCCAGGCTGGCCAATTGGAAGCGACGGATGTTGCCATTTATTTCGACAACCCCGGTAAAACCGTTCCTGATCCATATTTTAACGGCAAAGGCCCCGATCGCGCCGGTTGCACCTATTGCGGCGCGTGCATGACCGGCTGCCGGCACAACGCCAAAAACACCTTAGATAAAAACTACCTTTACTTAGCCCAACAACTCGGCGTCGAAATTCTCGCCGAGCAGGAAGTCGTGGATGTGCGGCCCATTGGCAACCCCGATGGTTCAGACGGCTACGAAGTGCACCTGCAGTCCTCAACCCGCCTGTTCAAGCGCAGGCAAACCCTGCGCACCAAAGGCGTCGTTTTTTCGGGCGGCGTGCTGGGCACGGTCAAGCTGCTGCTGAAACTGAAACAAAGCTCGCTGCCCCGGCTCTCCAACATGGTGGGCCGCGATGTGCGCACCAACAACGAAAGCCTGATCTGCGTCACCCAATTGGACCAATCCTCCGACCTCTCGCAGGGCATCGCCATTGGCGCCATCCTGCATACAGACGAACACAGCCACCTCGAGTTTTGCCGCTACGGCGCCGGCTCGGGCGCCTGGCGCCTCAGTTTCCTGCCTTTTGTAGAAGGCCCGAACATGCCGGTGCGCTTTTTCCGGATGCTCAAAGACGTGGCGCTCCATCCGGGCGTCTACTGGAAATACCTGCGCGTGAAGGACTGGGCCAAAAGTTCGGTGGTAATGCTGTTTATGCAGACCTTAGACAGTACGGTTACCTTTACGCGCACGCGCCGGGGCGGCATGCGCACGGCCGTCGTAGGCGAAAATAAGCCCACCGCCTTCATCCCGCGCGCCATCGAGCTGGCCCGGAAGTTTGAAACCCAAATCCGCGGCAAAGCCATGGCGTTTGGCCTCACCCCACTGGCAGGCATCCCCGGCACCGCGCATATTCTCGGCGGCGCGGTCATGGGCGAATCGCCCGAAACCGGCGTCATTGACCGCCACAACCGGGTTTTTGGATACGAAAATATGTTGGTGTGTGATGGCTCGATGATTTCTGCGAACCCGGGCGTGAATCCCGCGCTTTCGATTACGGCGATTTCGGAAAGGGCGATGGAGGGGGTTTAGTTGTAGGGAAGGTCACGCGTCGGACACTTTGGGAAGTGTTCGACGCGTATTGCAACATTAGCCGTTTTGACATTCAGGTTATTTCCATTATATTAGCGCATCGAGAATCAGATAAGGGCGATTTATTAGAATAATATCAAGATGTAAGTATTTAGAACGCCCTCAAAAAAGAGATAAACTATGGCCGCTCAGGAAAAATTGAAACGCCTCCTGTTGATGATGGAAATGTTGCGCCCGCCCGGCAGCACCTTACACCAGATTGCAAAACAAGTTGGTATGACCAAGCGCTCTGCTGAGCGATATGTTCACTTATTTGAGGAAGCAGGATTGGGATGCGACAAAGACGAAGCCGGACGGTATTACCTCTTTGAGCCGACCTTTCGAAGCATCACGGTCTCCCTGTCGCATGATGAAGCGGTTTTTCTGAGTGATTTAATCGCCCAGGCAGCCGCCGAAAACCCACTTTCGCCGGCCATCCAAACCAAGCTGTTTTTGCGCTCCAATGCGGGCAGTCGGGTCAAAAATCAATTCAAAATCAACGTTCCCGATGTCATCCAGGCACTCTCCGATGCCATGAGCCTGAACCGGCAAGTGGAATTGGACACCTATTTTTCCGCCATCACCGGAGAAAAGGTGGTTCGCATTCTGGAACCCCTCGATTTTACCGAAAATTACAGATACCTGCTGGCGTATGAAGCCAAAGACAAGCGAATGGTTAACCTGAAGATTGACCGCATTACCTCCGTCAAAATCCTCGATACCACCTGCACGCAAAAGCCCGGAATGATTAAAGGGGTTGACCCATTTCATATTGTCGCCAACGAAGAATTCCATGAAGTATCCATCTTACTCAATTCGTTGGCCTACCGCCTGTTGATCGAAGAATATCCCGATACTGAAAAATACATCACTGAATCCGACGATCCACAATTCCCGTTCCGGTTCATGGCGACAGTGTACAATTTCCTGCCGCTGGGGCGCTTTTGTCTGGGCCTGCCAGGCGCTGTGCGCATCGAAACGCCCGAATCTTTTCTGGATTACCTGCGTACACGAATGAAAGCTTATGACTGGTGACCGAACGACTGCGACACAAGTTCGTTTGTTTCGGCTCGGCTTCGACTCCGCTCAGCCGTCAGCTCAACGAACGAACTAACGACTGCGACACAAGTTGTCGCACCCATACCCTTATCTTGCGTTCAAAATCAAAAAACAGCCATGCGGTTATACCTTAGCTTAACGCCAAATCAGGAACCTGTGCCTTTCAACCACCTGCCGGTACTTGCCGGTGCGCTGCACAAGTGGCTCGGCCCCAACGAAGCCCACGATGGGCTTTCCCTCTATTCCTTTTCGTGGTTGCAGGGCGCTGTTGTTTCCAAACAAGGGTTGCGTTTCCCCAAAGGCGCAACCTGGTTCATCAGCGCCATTGACGGCGAATTTCTTTCCCGCAGCGTTCAGGGCATTTTTTCCGACCCGCACCTGCGCTGGGACATGCAGGTGACGCAGGCCAATTTTGTGATGCCGCCCGATTTTTCGGATACCGAAGAAGTCCGGTTTCTCCTGGCCAGCCCGATTTTCATCAAGCGCAAACTCCCCGACGGCAGCGATAAACACTACCTCTATTCCGACCCCGAAAGCGATGCCCTGCTCACCGAAACCCTGCAACACAAACTCCGCGTAGCCGGACTGTCCGACGCAGGCGTTTCCGTGCGCTTCGACCGCGACTACCCCAAAGCCAAAACCCAACTCCTCTCCTACCGAGGTATTGATAACCGATGCAGCTACTGCCCGGTATTCGTGAAAGGGAGTGCGGAACAATTGGCTTTTGCATGGACTGTGGGGATGGGGAATAGTACGGGGGTGGGGTTTGGAAGTGTGTATTTGCCAGAAATTAAAAATGAAAAGGAATCAAAAATAAATTCATACCGCAATGATCAAAGAACTCGTCCAATTCACTGAAGCCGTCCTTGCAGACGAAA
>JALHRK010000578.1 GCA_022841505.1 Saprospiraceae bacterium
GACGTCTAAACCAATAGGTGGTCGTTCCAAAACCCCACCGTCGTTAAGCCGCGAAACGTTTTTACCAATTTTATGACGAGAATACACCGACATATAACAAAAAAGCAAAAAATAAGAAATGGTGGGAATAAAAATTGGTGCTTATGGCCGTTTTGCAAAAGCAGTTTTTTTCAATTCGTCCTTCGCAGACACATTTATACAAGGTGATAGTTCAGTTACTTCTCCCGCATCATCGGAAAATTATCCAAATCAATATCCCGTAACTTTCCATTGCAGTTTTTGATCAGTTTGCCCAATAATCCAGTGCTGGTATTTTCTTCCTGCCCAATCCGGATGGCCGTATGGCAATCGCCTTTTGTCGCTGTAAATTCGGTGACCATATAAGATTCGCCGGAAACGTCGCTTTCGTCCGATTCAGCGCCGAGGAAAAAGAACGGGCTGATGTCCGCCTGTCCGCTTTCGAAATATGCAGGCTTGCCGGATTCCACCATTTCTATGGTATAATCCACTGTCGTTTGATTGATGCGTTTCAGCCGCACTGCAATGGCAAGCGACTCCTTTTTTGCAGTGAAGACCAGGCTTTTCCCAATAGGCGGCTCCTGCGAAAAATAAGCGGTATCCGCATCATTGACGACCATCAGGTTGCCATCTAGGTAAAACTTTTCAAAATCTGTGTTTTCTCGAAGTAAGGCCAAAAAAGCGGGCGAATAATCCGCTTCGTTTTTCACCACCAACTTCCCGGCAGGGCCGTCGTTCGGCGCCGGCGTCGTTTGGTGTGAAGAATCGGGAGCCGGCGCTTCCGGGGTGTTCTTATTGGAATCGGGAGCCGGCTGGCAGGCAACCAGCGCCATCAGTAAAATTATGCAGACGTTTTTCATGGATCAAAAGTAAAGTTATGCGCCAAATATGCGCTAAATTTCTGATCAAAAACCGGATTATGCGAATGCGCCAATTCTTGCTACCTGCCAGTCTTTGCTTTTTATTGATGGGGACACTTTCCGCCCAATCCCCCACCGCCTGGCTGCGCATCAACCAGCTCGGCTACCTCGAAGAGGATCCTAAAGTTGCCGTGTTGGTGTGTAAAGCTGCCTTGACTTTCGACGCCTTTGAGTTGCGCGACGCACTCACCCACCAGCAGGTTTTTCGAAGCAACAAAATCCGGAAATATGGCGCTTGGGCAGCTTTTGCCGAAGGTTACCGGCTCGATTTTTCAACGTTCAGCACGCCTGGCGCGTATTATGTGCAGGTACAGGAGGTCCGGTCGCCGGTTTTTCGAATTGGTAATGATGTATATGAAGGCGCTGCCGATTTCATCCTCCGCTACATGCGCCAGCAACGCAGCGGGTTCAACCCCTACCTGAACGATTCCTGCCATACGGCTGACGGCTTCATCATTTACCACCCCGACCGGGCAAAAGATTCTACCCGGATTGACGTTTCCGGCGGCTGGCACGATGCCTCCGATTACCTGCAATACCTGCCCACTTCTGCCAATGCCACGTTCCAGCTTTTGTTTGCTTACCGCAAAAACCCGGGCGCTTTCGGGGATGCGTTCGGCGCGAATGGCCGGCCCGGAGCCAACGGCATCCCGGACGTACTCGATGAAGCCAAATGGGGCTTAGACTGGCTGCTGAAAATGAATCCGTCGCCCGGCGAATACTACAACCAAATCGCCGACGACCGCGACCACAAAGGGTTCCGGCTGCCCACGCTCGACTCCGTTCGCTACGGCGCCCCCGACGGCAGTCTGGCCCGTCCGGTTTATTACCTGACCGGCGAACCGCAAGGCGCATTCAAACACAAAAACCGCACAAAAGGCGCCGCTTCTTCTGCCGGTAAGTTTGCTTCGGCTTTTGCGTTGGGCGCGCAGGTGTTGCAACCTTTTTACCCGGAATACGCTGCGCAATTGCCGTCCAGGGCTTTAGACGCCTACCACCTGGGCCGCCAGAAACCAGGGTATACCCAAACCGCCCCCTGCCGCGCGCCTTATTTTTACGAAGAAGAAAATTATGTGGACGATATGGAACTGGCGGCTGCGCAATTAGACGCGCTGTTCCCCGGACAAGGCTATCGGGAACAGGCGGGCGCGTACGGCAAAGCCGAGCCCGTCACGCCGTGGATGGGCAGCGACACGGCCCGGCATTACCAATGGTATCCTTTTGTCAATCTGGGGCATTATTTCCTGGCCGAAATGCCCTGGAACCCAGACCAGCCAACCTTTCTGGAGTTTATGCGCCGGGGTGTTGACAGCGTGTACCAGCGCGGCAAAACGAATCCTTTTCTCTACGGCGTGCCGTTCATCTGGTGTTCCAACAACCTCAATGTGGCCATTTATACCCAGGCCCGGCTGTACCGCGAACGCAGCGGCGATGCCCGTTACCGGGAAATGGAAATTGCGTTGCGCGACTGGCTGTTTGGCTGCAACCCCTGGGGGACGAGCATGATTTGCGGCTTGCCCGCGTCCGGCGTTTCCCCGCGCGATCCGCACTCGGCGTTTACCCATTTGTACAACTACCCCATAGACGGCGGCCTGGTGGACGGTCCGATCTACGGCAGCATCTGGAACAAACTGATCGGCATTCAACTGTTTGCAGAAGATGAGTTTGCCGCATTTCAGTCGCCCTTAGTGGTCTACCACGACGACTACGGCGATTATTCTTCAAACGAACCCACGATGGATGGCACGGCCAGTCTGAGTTATATGTTGTCAGCGCTGGAAATGGAAGGCAAAGCGCGCGCCAAACCCGTCGTGAAGGATGGTTTTGGCGCGCTGGTTCGCGGGGACACGACGCAAAAGGTCATCCACTTAGTTTTTACCGGGCATGAATACGCCGAGGGTGCGGAAAGCATTTTGGGAAGTCTGAAAAAAGCGGGCATTCCGGCTTCGTTTTTTGTGACGGGCGAATTTTGCCGGCTTTATCCGGAAACGGTGCGGCGATTGAAGCAGGAAGGACATTACGTGGGCGCGCATTCGGATATACACCTGTTGTATTGCGATTGGACGAAGCGCGATTCGCTGCTGGTTTCCAAAACCGAATTTATGGAAGATTTGCAGCGGAATTTTGAAGCGCTTGCTAAGCTGGGCATTCCAAAAAACGAGGCGCGGATGTTTATTCCGCCTTACGAGTGGTACAACGATTCAATTGTGGCCTGGAGCGGGCAAGCTGGCCTGACCTTGTTCAATTATACGCCCGGAACGTTGTCGCACGCCGATTACACCACCCCGAAAATGAAAAACTACCGCAGTTCGAAGGCCATTTACCGTAGTATCCTGGAACGGGAGGAAAAAGACGGCCTGAACGGCTTTTATTTGCTGATGCATATTGGGGCGGGGAAAGCGCGGCGGGATAAGTTTTATAAGCGGTTGGATAAGTTGGTGGGGGAGTTGGGAAAGAGG
>JALHRK010000579.1 GCA_022841505.1 Saprospiraceae bacterium
ATTCTCCCACGCTAAAACGACGACTCTCAAATACCTCTCCTGCTATGTTTGCGCTCATCGCCGGCCTGGTCGCCTTCGTCACCTACGGCTGTATTTTTGCTTTGCGCAAAGCGGTGACGGCAGCCAGTTTTTCAGACCTGGAGTTGTGGGGAATTCAGTACAAAATTGCGCTGATTGTCTCCCAGGTGGCAGGGTATGCGCTGTCTAAATTCATCGGCATCCGGGCCATATCTTCGCTCGGGCCTGCGCGGCGGGCGCTTGCGGTGTTGGGCATGGTCGCAATTGCGGTCGTTTCCCTGCTTGGGTTTGCCTTGCTGCCACCTGAATGGGGGCCATTTTGCCTGTTTTTTAACGGGTTGCCGTTGGGAATGGGGTGGGGGTTGATTTTTGCTTATGTGGAAGGGCGGCGCGTGACGGAAGTGTTGGCGGCATTTTTATGCGTCAATTTTATCATCTCCGCAGGCTTTATCAAAACGACCGGCCAATGGATCATGCTGGATTGGGGATTGTCTGAATTCTGGATGCCTTTTGCCGTAGCCATGTTGTTTTTGCCGCTCCTTTTATTGGGCTTATGGCTCCTGGAACACCTGCCGCCGCCATCTGGTCAGGACATAGCCCAACGCAGTAGCCGCGAAGTCATGACCAAAACATCCCGGCGGGTTCTTTTTAGTAAATACGCGCCCGGGTTGATTATTTTGGTCGTCATTTATCTGGTACTGACCATCCTGCGCGACGTTCGGGATAACTTTACCGTTGAAATTTGGGCCGAACTGGGTTTTGGCGCCAAGCCAGCCATCCTCACCACAACTGAAATTCCGGTGACGCTGCTCGTGCTCGCTTTAGTTGCGGCGCTTGCCTTGATTAAAGACAGCGCCCGGGCTTTGTGGATCAACCATGCCATTGTGGTTGGCGGCGCGCTGATGATGATTCTGACCACGTTGTTGTTTCAGGCTGAAATGCTGTCGCCAATCGTCTGGATGATTGCCTCCGGGGTCTGCGTTTTTTTACCCTACATCCTCTTCAACGGTGTCATTTTTGACCGGTTGCTGGCTGCTTTCCGGGAAACGGCCAATGTTGGATTTTTGATTTATGTGGCCGATTCCATTGGCTACCTGGGGAGCATTTCGGTGCTATTGTGGCGGAATTTCGGCAGTTCAGAACTGAGTTGGGTACAGTTTTTTACCAACCTCTGTTTATATGGATCTATGTTGGTCGTGGTGGCCAGTTTGGCTTCGTGGTGGTATTTTCAAAAGAAACACAAGGGGATTGTTGACGGGAATTCCAAAATTATCTTATCTTAACCGACCAATCCTAATCCAATTCGAACCACCAATTATTGACCTAACCTTATCCCATAAAATAAAAACCCTGAAAGGGTGAAATGATTATAGAAAAAAGGCATGAAATATTCGGCCAGAACCCCGAAGGGGTGGCATAATTTCACCCTTTCAGGGTTTCAACCCTGACCATGCGATCGTTATCATTTCTATAATCATATCTTCCCTTCGGGAATTTTTTAGGCGGGATAAGATTACATACCCTGGCGCCAGCTAGCTTTTGCCTTGCCAAAGGGTAATCTTGTCACCTTAGTTCGATGATCATGACACAATCCGTCACGCGTTTCCGAAAATTGTTAGTCGCCAACCGCGGCGAAATCGCCATCCGGGTGTTGCGCGCCGCTTCTGAATTAGAACTCCGCACGGTCGCCATTTTTACTTACGAGGACCGCTACAGCCTCCACCGCTACAAAGCAGACGAAGCTTACCAGATTGGCGCCGACAACGACCCGTTGAAGCCTTATTTAGACATTGAAGCCATCATAGAAGTGGCAAAAGACAATGAGGTGGACGCCATTCACCCGGGCTACGGGTTTTTAAGTGAAAATGTCGCTTTTGCACGCCGTTGCCGCGAGGAAGGCATTGCATTCATTGGCCCGGAACCGGAAGTGATGGAACAATTGGGCGACAAAGTGGCCGCCAAAATACTGGCAAAAAAAGTCGGTGCACCTTTGATAGAAGGCAGTGAAGAACCGCTCGTTGATGAGCAAACAGCCCTGCGCGAAGCCCAACGCATTGGCTATCCGCTGATCATCAAAGCCGCTGCCGGCGGTGGCGGGCGCGGCATGCGCGTAGTGCGCAGCGACGAAGACCTGACCCGCGAATTCAACGAAGCAAAAGGCGAAGCCCGCACCGCTTTTGGAGACGATACCGTTTTTTTGGAAAAATTCATCGAAGACCCCAAACACATCGAAGTGCAGATTCTGGGCGACCGGCACGGCAACATCATCCACCTTTTTGAACGCGATTGCTCCGTGCAGCGCCGCTTCCAAAAAGTAGTGGAAATAGCACCCTGTGTCACCATTTCTGCCGCCACAAAAGCCAAACTATACGACTATGCCCTGCGCCTCGCACGCGCTGTCAACTATTCCTGCGCCGGAACCGTCGAGTTTCTGGTTGACAAAGCAGAAAACATCTACTTCATCGAAGTGAACCCGCGGATTCAGGTAGAGCACACCATCACGGAAGAAATTACCGGCATTGACCTGGTTCGGGCGCAAATTTTGGTTACCGAGGGCTATCCTTTTGAACACCCGATCCTGTTCATTCGCGGCCAGGAGGATGTGCAAATCCAGGGCTACGCCATCCAATGCCGCGTTACTACCGAGATGCCGCAAAACGAATTTAAACCGGACTACGGCACCCTCGTCGCCTACCGCTCGGCTTCCGGTTTCGGTATTCGACTTGACGCCGGGAGTGCTTTTCCGGGTGCAAAAATTTCGCCATATTTCGATTCGCTGCTGGTGAAAGTCACCGCCTGGGGCCGCACACTCAAAGGCGCCAGCCAGCGCTTGCACCGGGCGTTGCGCGAGTTCAGAATCCGTGGCGTCGAAACCAATATCGGCTTTTTGCTCAACCTGCTGGAAAACGAAACCTTCCAAAACGGCGAAGCCACCGTCAATTTCATCAAAGACCACCCCGAATTGTTGAAGGCGCCGGACTGGCAGGACCGGGGCACCAAAATGTTGCGCTACTTAGCCGACGTGATCATAAACGGGAACCCCGACGTGAAACACCGCGATCCCAGCCGGGCTTTTCTCAAACCTCAACTGCCTGCTTTCGACCGGCATGCGGCTTTGCCGAAAGGCTCCCGCGACCGCCTGCACGAGCTGGGGCGCGAAGGGTTTATCGCGTGGCTCAAGGCCGAAAACGCCATCCAATATACCGATACGACCTTGCGGGATGCTCACCAGAGCCTGTTGGCCACCCGGATGCGGACTTACGACATGCAGGCTTTCACCGAAAGTTTTGCCCGGCATCACGGAGCAGAAGTGTTCAGCATGGAAGTCTGGGGCGGCGCTACGTTCGACGTGTCCCTGCGT
>JALHRK010000580.1 GCA_022841505.1 Saprospiraceae bacterium
GGCCGTGGCAAGCGTGACCCCGTTGCTGATCAGTTTGACGGTTTCGTAACTAAATCCATTGCCCCGGCCATCTACCAGATGAAATTGGTAGCAACCACTTTCGGGAATGGGCACCTGGACGGTGACGTCCGGAGAAGATCCGCCATAGCCATAAGCCGTTGGGCTTGAAGGCACCGTCAATGGGGGGGCAAACATTCCGCCACCTTGTGGGCCGACCAGGACATTGCCTCCGGAGGCGATCACCGCTCCCGTATTTACTTTCCGGATTTCCCAATACGTTTCCGGCGCGTGAAAACCCAGATCCAGTTGCACAGTCAGCGTTTGTCCTGTGGCCTGAAGCGCCCGTTTTATCGGGTGGTTCAGGGTATTGCGTTCAGGATCGGGGTCGTTTTGGTCGTTGATTTTGACAATTTCAAAATCGAGATTTGTCGTAGCAACATTGCCTATTGTGATGGGATTGAACACTGCATCCGCATTTTCAAAAGTGGCAAGTTCGCCGGTCCATTGCAAAGTTTGCACAAGGGTTCCATTTTGGCGCAACCTGATCTCCGCTGAGGTGATGGGATTGTTTCCGTAGTTGGACAACCTGATTTGTGGCTCAAAAGCATCCTGAGCGCAGGCTGAAAAAGGCGTACCGGTCCAGCCCAGCAAAGCCCCGTTATCGGGCTGCGTGGCAGTCGGGCAGTTCTGGAGTTCCCAGTACATTTCATCTGCGGGATATCGCCAGACATGGCGCGCAAGCTTGTCCGGGCAAATGATGAACATCGTTGGATAACTGCTGATCAAGTAAGGATCGTTCAGGCTATTGTTGTTGATGATGGGATAAGGCGTACCAGTGATCCAGTTGCCGTAGGTATTGGAGCCAAAGCCCTGCAAGGCCGCCAGTCCGGTATTGCCGTCGCCTTCAATCATAAGGATCCTTAATTCGTCGGTTCCGTTCGGCCCGAGTTGTTCATGCAACGTCTCTAAATGGTGCGCCTGGTGGTATTGCCAGCAAGGAGAACACCAGGTTGCCATAAAATCAAGGAGGACGGTTTTGCCATCTTCGAGCAGGTCGTACAAATTCCAGGTATTGCCGTTGATGTCGGTCACCGTAAAATCAGGGGCAAGAAAAGGTTCCATCGGTTGGAATTGGCCAAAAAGCCGGAGAGAAAGCATCAAACAGGGTAAGAGGATCATTTTTTTCATAGCCAGTATTTAAATTAAATGAGGTAATCACACGATAGATCAGTACTGGCGTACGCGCAAGGCAACTCCAGTAAGAATGATTAGTACCTTTTTAGCTCCTTTTGTAAAACCCGAATTGCTTTTACTTCGCTGCAATAGGTTTTTCCGCTATACGGGACAAGTAGTGCAAACCAGATATGACAAATCTCTAAGATTTGTCATGTCTCCATTACACCAATGCACAACTCTTTTTTATCTTGTAATGAAAACATACCGATCCGCTTTCAAGCTTGGTATGGAAAAATACCAGCACACAAGTCTAAGCGTTTGTTCGGTAATCCCGAAGAAGCGCTAAGGTTTATTTACCACAATTTTGCGCGCCACCTGTCCTTCTTCGCTGCCGATGCGCAAAAAATAAATTCCGCCGGGAAGATTAGAAACGGCCATGGGAAACCGGTTTTTCCCGATTGGAAACGCCTGCGCCTTGCTGCTGAAAACGGTTTCGCCGAGCGCGTTGCTGATCGAAATCGCCAGCAATTCGGCTTTTTCAAGTACAAAGTCAACCTGGAGCTCATCGGCAACCGGATTGGGAAAAGTCTTCAAATCGTTCAGGCTTGCAAATATGGGCCTGCGCGTGGTACTGATTTTTACGACTTTTATAAACTCACGCCCCCAATCATCCGGTCCGATTGAAAAAAGAACCTCTCCCTTATTCAGCAACTTGACGTACGCCCCCTCCTCATGAAAAAGGCCGTTTCCAAGGGCATCTATCACATGAAATTCGTAACATCCATCACCAGGCACAGGGACAGGTATGGTATAGCCCGAATAGTGTATGTACGTATGCTCGCCAACCGGCACCTCTTCTGTAAACTCATACAACCCTCCACCATCAGGGCCAACCAATTCATTCCCGCCGGAAGCGATCACTTCCAGGGTGCCTGATTTGCGGATTTCCCAGTAAGTTTCCTTTGGCACCCCTTTCATATACAACTTAACCGTCAATTCATCCGCATGTATTTGTGCAGCCGAATTAACCTGGTGGCTAAGTGTGTTGCTTTTTAATTCCGAATCCTCCTGTCCATTAATGCTGGCGATTTCGAAATCGAGCTTGGCGCCAGGATCATCCCCAAAAACAAAAGGGGTAAACGCTATCTTAGTTAACTGATGGGTGGCAAGGTTGCCTGTCCAGTTCAAGGTTTCCAGATGGTTACCGTTGAGTTGCATGCTGATTTCAGCGACTGTGATTGGGTTGGTTCCAAAATTGGAAAACACAATTTCCGGAACCAAAGCTTCGCCCGCACATGCCTGGTTAGCTGTACCACTCCAATCCAGAATGGCGCCGTTATCGGGTAGCGTTGCCGGCGGGCACCCCTGAACCGCAGCAGCAAATAATTCACCGGCAGGAAGCGCCGGCAGTGAGGTCACTTTATGGGCCAGTTTGTTTGGGCAAATAACAAAAAAGGTAGGGTATCCGGTAATTCCGAAGGTTTCAGAGAGGCGGTAACTGTCAATAATCGGGTATGGGGTTCCTTCAATCCAGTTACCAAGCGTCCGCGGGCCCATCCCCTGTAATTCATTAAGTGTTGTGAAGCGATCGCATTCAACTAAAAAAATCATCAATTCATCCGTCCCGTCCGGGCCGAATTCCTGGTACAGGGATTTAAGGTGGTGCGCTTCGTGATAATCCCAGCAAGGCTCGCACCAGGTCGTTGAAAAATCAAGAATGACGGTTTTGCCCTGATCCAGTATTTCGTACAGATTCCAGACATGACCATTGATGTCAGCCGCCGAAAAATTGGGGGCTACAAAACCTGCTCCCAATTGACCAAAAAGGCGCAGAGCAAGCAAAAAACAGGGTAAGAGGATCATTTTTTTCATAGCTAGTATTTAAATTAGATGAGGTAATCATACGATAGATCAGTACTGGAATACGCGCAGGCAATTCCAGTAAGAATGATTAGTACCTTTTTAGCTCTTTTTGTAAAACCCCGAATTGCTTAGTTCTCGATGCAGAAGGTGCAATATACTCCCGAAAAAACAATAATACAAGTCAGCTGAAAGACAATAAGCCAGCTATCCTTCAAAATGCGATTTGCTTTTGCTGACGAAAGTCACCTGTCTGTATAATGCTTGTCAATGGCCGCTTTATACAGCCGTTCTACTTTCGCACCACTTATTTACCGCATCACCACTTATGGATTTTAA
>JALHRK010000581.1 GCA_022841505.1 Saprospiraceae bacterium
GTCCGCCGAGATCATGTTTTTAGGCGGACTAAAGCCCGCGAAACATAGAAACGCACCCTTCGTGGATCATTTTGCCGACTTGTGTCCACACCGTAGACTATTAAAGTTTAGTAAACGTTGCTCCACTTCCCTCTGATTCTTGAAAATGCCCAGTAGTATGGAATTAGACAATCGCTCAATAAAATTATTCACCAGCTATTGCGTAATATTATGTTCTCTAAAATATCTCCCGCCTTAATCTCCCTCATTATTGCCGGGTTGCTGATTTTTCTGGTACTGCTGCGATTTTTGCCCAGGGGGGTGGGCAAACCCGTAACCCTGCTGCTCGCTTTGGCAATTGTTTTTGTTGTGTTTCGGCTGGTTTTCAATTTGCCGGGCAACTGGATCAAGTACCTGTGGTTAGGCATCGGCCTTTTGTGTGTTGCCGCCCTGATCGTCTATTTCCTCGCCCTGTCCGGTTCTGGTTTGGTCTATCAGAATACCCGGGAATCCTTTAACCCGCAATATGATGACCCTGTTTTGACGGAATTGTTTGGGGCCTTCCATAGAGGTAAAGTTGGGAAGTGGAAAAAATTATTGCAATCGCATCCTGAGCACCTTCACCACAAACAATTGCTGGACGATATTTTGCGTGATGTCGTTGAAGACAGTAAATCAAATGAGCGCAAATTAGCGGCACTAAAATATATGCTTGATTCAGGTGCAAAACCAGACTCCAGCGTTTGTCATAATTTCACTCAAATTGCCTATACCGGCAAGGTTGATTTTACGGAACTGCTTTTGAAACATGGCGCTGATCCGAATTGCACCAGTTCCCCGGGATCAAAAACGCCCCTTTTTGACATCATAGGAGGTCAACGAAACGAGGAAGAAATTATTGAGGTGCTGGTCAGGTACGGCGCCGACGTCAATGCCAAAGTATATTTAGAACAATTCAAGGATGAACTCACCCCCCTTTCATTGGCCGCGTATGTAAGTTACTGGCGTTGTTGCAAGGCCCTCCTGGAAAACGGCGCCGACCCCCATTATAAGAACAAAGATGGCATCAGCATTAAAGATTATCTCCTCCAAATGGCGAAAAAACACGGTAACGATGAGTACTACAAAACCCCGGATTTTTTGCAATTAGTGGAGCAAATTAAGCAGTATTGACCACATGAAGGACTTTTGGTAATTACCCAGTCCATTTCTTACCATCCAGCAGCGCATTGAGCCCGCTGGTGCAAAGTGTTCCCCACTCGTGCCAAATCTCCACTACTTTCCAGCATCTTCATTTTTAATACGACGCTGCTCGTTACGGCCTTTATTGTAATGTCGTCAACTTAACGGGTGATAACCACGAAGTGGTTGAAGGCCCTTGCAGGGTCGTCCACGTCGTTAAGTTGACGACATTAGGCCTTTATTGCCGAGCGGAGGCAGGAGCTTACAAAAAGTAAAAAGAAACCAGATCCAAAGACCAATCGGCCAAATTCCAGCAGAACGCTGGGCAGCTGCTCCGGCAAAACATGCCTTGCGCTCGAACGTTAAAAGAACAGACCCAGAACAAGATGGACACCCACTATTTAGTGTCTGTCTTTTTAGTCGGGTGTCTGTTCTTTAGAGTTCGAGAGCAAGGCATGCGAAGGGCCAAAAGTGGGAGTTTACTCGCGTAAATGACCGATTTTGGCCCTTCGCATAACGCAGCTATCGGACTATAAAGACAGACACTATTTAGAGCTTGAGGCATCTATATTTTGCAGGACAAAAAACAAGCCTTACCTTGCAGTCTCCACAATAAAATCCTGAACAGGACCACGACAAAAACAGGCATACAATGCCCCTGCCTTTTGGTGATTGCCGGAAGCAAGGGCATTGTGGTGTGTCTCTTAAGGAACGTGTCGTAAATAACTTCCCTGTTTGGACGGTCTCTTTTTCCACCAGTCGTCGTTGCTTCGGCGGTCACTTAGCTTGGGCTAAGCTCCCTTCTCGCGCCTTGCCCGGTGAAAAAATAGCCTCGTCGAATCCGGGTAACTTATTTACGCCACGTTCCTTATGCTTCGTGACAGTACCAGCGACTGCAATGATGCACCGTTCCGAACACTTCAAATTGAAAAAATTAATATCAAAAAATATGAAAAACATTTTACTTTTTTGTTCGCTCTTTTTCCTGTCTACCGGTTTTGGGTTCGCCCAATGCGGCGCCAATGAGGTTGAAATTAAAGTCGAAATTAAAACCGATAATTGGGGGTATGAAACTTCCTGGGAGGTAACAGACCTTGCAGGTGCGGTCATTATGCAAGGCGGCCAATCCGGCGTTTATGGCAACTTTTCAACCTATTCAGACAGCATCTGCGTGGCTGCTGACGGCTGCTTTTTCTTCGAGATATACGATACGTTTGGAGACGGAATCTTTGCGCCCAACGGATATAAATTGTATGTGGACGAAATGCTTGTTTCGAGCGGCGCCAACGACATTGATGCTTATGCGAACACAACAGCTTATTGTCCCAACCCATGCACCTATACCTGGGATGCGCTAAATGACCTGCAAGGACACCTTGATGGATCGAATCCGCTTACCATCGCTGATCTGAATTTTATATACGGCATCTTCGATAGATTTCCGGAATGCCTGGCGGAAAGCGAAACGATGATCTTACTGGGTAAAAGCGTAGTAGCAAATTATGATGCGGAGATTGGCGCTCTTTTTACGACGCCGAATACCCTGAATGGTTTCAGCAAAACCCCGGGAAACAATCTCAATATAGAGCTGGCAAGGGCAATGGTGGGACTGGAGCAGGGAATATTCGATCAGGTGTTCACCCCTGCTATTTATTCACAATTTCCTCAACACCTTAATCAGTGGAAATTTAATTCATGCGCAACCTTTCCGGGAAATGTAAATCCGCCTTCAGATTCATCGCTGACCCATTCCATGATGATTCTTGCTGATTTTGCGGACCCGGATGGCGTGAACCCGTATTACGATATCAATGGAGATGGAACAGCACATGCTTTGCGGCCCACAGGATTTTATTTAGCGCCGGGGAGTGTCGCTACGGTAACGGTCCCGGCAGAGCTGGTTGGAAAGGACTATTACATCCGGGTAGGATCACATGAATGGGATCTTTCCAACAAGCCCCAATTCAAAAGAATGAATAGAATTTCGAAAAAATTTGCCATCAACTCGACAACCATTGACGTATTTAACCCGCTCGGTGGCGCCATTTCTATTCTTGTTCCTTACGGCGCCGCAGAAGGCGTTGTTGAGGTAAGCGCGACCAACATTCTTGAAGCGCCTTTCATCTCCATAAAGTCTTTTTATGAAACGCAGGACGTTAGTGCTGAATTGAACAAACCCGGTCCATGGGCCGTGTTCGAGTCTGAAAATGTGA
>JALHRK010000582.1 GCA_022841505.1 Saprospiraceae bacterium
CAGGTTGAAGCGGTGAAGAACATCAAAATTGACAAAATTACGGTGTGGGATTCGGGCAACGGCAACGAAAACGGCAACACCACCACCGCCAATTTTGTGTCGGGCATGATGAAAACCGTGCCGCCGCTGAACGACCTGTTCAACATGGCCGGACTGAACTTACCGACTTACCTGAAAGGGAAAGATACCGAAACGGAAGAAGCAGAAGTCACGAAAGAATAAACGCTCAATATCTGCCTCTGATCATACCTCCAAAAAAACAGCAGTAAGTGCGCTTTCCGATGTGGAATGCGCTGATGAAAACAGCAGGAGACATCTCGAATTTTCGAAGTGTCTCCTGTTTATTTTTTAATAAATTTAAATAGATACTGATCTCCATTCCCAACCTCATCCATGACGGTAAAGCCGCTAAGTTCAAATATCGAAATAACTTCCGCTCGCCTGAGCGCCTTCGAACACTTGGAGGAATCAACCGCATAATCCAGCACCTCTTCCGAGACAATAACAACGCCATCGGCATCCAAAGCACGGTAAATGGATTGCACCATTTCTGTTTTGTCACTGAAATGATGGAAAGCCTCCCTCATAAAAATCAAATCCAATTCCTTATCTTCTAAATTGGTGCCATCTCTGTCGCCTTTTACGACATGAAGGGTATTGGATTTTCGGATTTTTGGAAACTTTTCAAGCTTTCGGTTCATATACGACACCATATCCCGATCCAACTCGTTCAGGTACAGTTCAAGGTTGTCATAAACCGAGGCGATGAGCATGCTGACCATCCCGGATCCGGCGCCAATTTCCCCAATGCGCATGCTGTCTTTCAGTCCATACTCCAGCAGTTCGGTATACAACAACGCCTTTTCATCCAGCGGGAAAGGGTACGCTAATTTTAGAAGGTCTTCATTCAACAAGTCAACAAGGTCCGCATTCCTTTTGATCACCTCCAGATCGCGATCCTCATAGGACGGGTACAAACGGGTTAAAGATTTTTTGGTGTGTTTGCGAATGAACTTTGCCGAATAGCCATTAACCAGATAGGAGTTCCACACACCTCTGAGAAACGATTTTTTTTCATTCATGGGAACACTCATCGAATCCCATTTCTCCACCAATTCTTTCAATTCCTGAATCGCTTCTTTTTCATGCACAAACAATTCATTCCTCAAATCGTGCAGTACGTTGATAAGCGGTTCTTCCGCGCTTTTCTGGGTAAAAGCGGACACGGGCAGCATAAGCAGGTAACAAATTGTCGGAAGCAGCAGCTTTTTGGTCATGGTCAGTTATTGTGTGATCAATTTGGCGGATTTTGTTCAGCGTATTGATTGCTTATTCCCGGATTCGCCGGATCGTTAATGAAAATTCGTTGATCATTTTTTCAGCGGGGTCTTTGAGGATGAATTCCATTGGCATGGTCAGGCTGTCGAAATCAATTAACTCCGGCGCATTGTCCTGAAGATGAAAAACATACTTACCCTGCTTCACCATTTCACCCGTAATAACCATTTTCCCATCGGGTAATTCTACCGTGATTTCTTTTTCGCTGATCTTGCTGTTTGGCGAAGCTTTGGCTTGGTTCAAGGATTCTTCCCATAATTTTTTTGAAAAAGAACGAATTTTAAAGTGCGCGCTCAACAAATCATCCGTGCGTTGAATGCTGTCAAACTCCAATGTTTCCCGATCAAATTGGATACCTTCACCTTCGTTCAGGATGACCAACCGGTTGTCGCGAAACATATCCGGTGTGACGGTCAATGGCAGCAGATGGGGCGTCAAACTTTCGGCCAGCGCGTCCATCAGGATGGTATCCCTTTCTGTCAGTTGAAAGTGGGTGCCTTTCCACGCGTAATGGTAGTTCAGCTCGGTAACACCTTCCATTTCCTGCAGGCTGATTTCACTACCCATCATGTTGACATACAAGTCGCTCAGCCGCAGATAGAGGTGTTCTGCAGTTTTGGTCATGGCGCATTTAAATCGCATAATGGACGAGGCCGCCTCATCCGCTGCACTTTCCAGGCCATAACGCTGGTCGTATTCAAAGTCGAAATACAGGGTGTCCTGTGCAGGAAGCAGCACCGCGAAAAAAAGGAAGCTGATGCAGGCCGTTAGTTTGAGTTGAATAGGATTCATGTGATCTGGTTAAAGGTTATTAAGTGTCTGTCTTTAGAGTCCGATAGCTGCGTTATGTTTCGCCCCAAAATCGGTCATTTACTCGAGTAAACTCCCGTTTTTGGGGCAAAACATGCCTTGCTCTCGAACTCTAAAGAACAGACACCGGACTAAATGGACAGACACTATTAAACCATGAAAGTAATAAAACGCAATAAAACAAAAAATGCTCATTTTGCAGCACGATTTACACGACTACTTATGAACACCAACTACCTCATCCGCAAAACCCACCGCTGGCTCGGCGTCCTCATCGGCATTCAGTTTTTGGCCTGGTCGCTCGGCGGGTTGTATTTTTCCTGGAGCGACATGGACGAAGTGCACGGCGATCACGAAAAGAAGCCGGCGCCTTTGCTCCCTTTAAGCGCCTTGTCTGCCTCGCCCATTGAAGCGCTGGAAAGTTTGCGGCGAACGGAAGGCGTTACGAGGTTGACGGAACTGCGATTGGTTCCCATCTCAGGAAGGCTGTACTGGCAGATCGTGTACCAGAAAGACGGCAAAAAGAAGACGCGCCTCGCCGACGCATTGAGCGGATTTTTGCGGCCGCCGCTCACGGAAAAAGAAGCCAGGGAAGTGGCGCTAAACGGCTACGCAGGCCCCGGCACAATTGTTTCGGTCGAATACCTGACAGAAACCAATCCGCACCACGAATACCGGGAAAACCCGCTGCCGGCCTACGCTTTTACTTTTGACGATGCGCGCCACACCACGGTTTATGTGGCTGCCGAATCCGGTGCGATTCAAAAAGTGCGCAACCGCCCCTGGCGCCGCTTCGATTTTCTCTGGATGCTGCACACCATGGATTTTTCCAGCCGCGACAACATCGGCAACTGGCTCCTGCGGGCGTTTTCAATTTTTGGGGTGGCGACGGTGTGTTCGGGTTTTTTGTTGTTTTTTGTGAGTAGGAAAAAAGGGAAACGGTGAAGCGCGGATAATAAGCGAAGAGATTACGCATTTATTGGTGCTCCAGGTAGCTTCAGTTGTTTTTCTGTGCAAAATAAGCTACCTTGCAAAAACAATTCCTCAGATAATAAACTCAACCATGCAATTAGGAGCCTTCTCAATCAGTCTCAGCGTCAAAGACATCCACGCATCCAAGCAATTTTATGAAACCCTCGGCTTCACCGTTTTCGCGGGTGATATTGAACGGAATTACCTCATCATGAAAAATGGAAACGCCTTGATCGGGCTTTTCCAGGG
>JALHRK010000583.1 GCA_022841505.1 Saprospiraceae bacterium
GGCAGCCTCAGCTGCTGAGCTGGTTGCATGGTTTTGCCAGAACGCGAGCAACGCGTGAAGGTTTCGGAAAGCCACCGACTGGTACTAGATATTCGCACGGGACGTGACGCCTAACGTTGTAGCTAACCGGACCGTTGCGGTGTGACGGCATTTGGGCTACGGTTTTGTAGCCCAAATGGCGGCATGCCGCAATGGGTCCGGTTGAGCGCCAGGTTAGGCGTAGCCCCAACGACGAAGCGGAAACGGCCGAAAGGCCGATGTGGTGTTGGAGCTGAGCCAGCCCGCAGGCCAGAAAGGGCGACAGCCACCGGTTGAACGCGGGCAGGGACTTCCGTGCACCCAATGTGGTTGACGCGACTCGGTGATGGCAGCCTCAGCCGTTGGGCTGGTTTCATGGTTCTGCCAGAGGAGTGGCAAGCTGCTGAGGTTTCGGAAGGCCACCGAATGGAGCTGAGTATTCGCACGGGACGTGACGCCTAACGTTTGAGCTAACCGGACCGTTGCGGTGTGGCGGCATTTGGGCTAGGCTTTTCTAGCCCAAATGGCGGCACGCCGCAATGGGTCCGGTTGAGCGAATGGTTAGGCCGCATTGGTGGAAGTGCACGGTGCAAACTGGCTATGGAAAAGCGAACTAGGTTGGAAATTGCCACAGACCTTGCTCCAAACCAAAGTCGCTGAACGAAGGGGCATGCGGCCCACGCTAACCGATGAAGTGCGAAGTTGCAACAAGGGCCGCACCGGAGAACTGACTGCGCGGCGCAGCGCGCCGGCGCGAAGCGCCAACCACCAACTGAATTTGCTGACCTACTGCAACCATTGTTGCCGCAGCAAGCATGCAAGCGCTGCCCTGAGTTTGACTGCGTTAGCGCCTTGGTTGCTTGAACTGCAACCACTGTTGACCGAGTTGTAATTGCCTGTTGATTGAAGGCACGACTCAGGCCGCCTTTGAGAAGTCATGGTTCTTGCCTGAAGCGCTGCGTCTTGTATTCACTGTTGCGAGCCGGGCACGGCGATTCAACTATGCGGCCTAACGTTTGAGCTAACCGGACCGTTGCGGTATGTGGCTAAAGGCCCAAAATGAAATGGCGGGCCTTTAGCCGCATGCCGCAATGGGTCCGGTTGAGCGATTGGTTAGGCCTTTCCGGAGAATATTGTCTTGAGCATTTCTTCGTCAAACACCTCAGTACTCTTGTCGAAGAGAGCCCTGGCATCTGCTTGAGTAAGTAGTTTCATGAAGATTTGGCGAGCAATTTGATCGCAGTACTGAGATGTTTCTATCAACTCGTCGAGCTTATTGTCGCGCACAGTTGAGCCGTGAACGACCTTTGATCTAACACCGTAGGCTTGCTTTATTTTTCGATACGTTGCTAACCGTTCCTCGGGCGTGTCGAATAGGTAGCAAGCGATTCTTTCAGAAAGTTGATGCGAAAGTTCGGTTTGAGTAGTCGCAAACAATGTTTCGAACGCGGTGCAATAGTGCGCAATCTTCATTGCAACATCGAACTCACCACGCGCAGCATTTATGAAAAGATGTGATCTGCTTAATCGGGCGTGGGACGGCGTGAGTCTGGATACTGGCATTGCAAAGGGGCGATCCGGAATTCGAATTTCAGCATGATGCAAGCCTCGCATTGCGCGAAACTGCTCCCTAGTGAGTTTCGTAATTTCCTTTTTCCCATCGGCTGTTGAGTATAGGTGTGCGACAAAATTGCTTGTGGCCGTTTGTGACTGCCCGCGATGAAACAGGAGGAAACCCAGTTCGCAATTGATGGCATTGTCTTGGATTACCCAAGTACTCATCAAAAACGATTGCAACTCGTATAGTCGGGCTAGCAAATATTCCTGTGGTGTAAGGTCATCCGGTATTGCCTCTTGGGCAAAAACAACAGGCATGCCTTCTAGGAGGGACGAAACCTCCATATCTCCGATTATTGTCCTAAATGCAGGCTTGATCAACTCACCAATCACGTTGCGATTGTTGGTAACTCGAAGTTCTTCGCCAATTTTGTCGCCTGTGCCAAGATCGTCTGTTATTTGGAGTTGATGTAGTAGCGCTAAAAATATTGGCTTCATGGGTGGAAATGGCTCGCCGTCGATTGAAAGGCCTAACGTTTGAGCTAACCGGACCGTTGCGGTGTGGCGCCATTTGGGCTAGGGTTTTCTAGCCCAAATGGCGGCACGCCGCAATGGGTCCGGTTGAGCGATTTGTTAGGCCGCACTGGTGGAAGTGCACGGTGCAAACTGACTTTGGAGAAGCGAACTGCACTGCGGAGAGCCACCGACCTGGCGCCGAACGGCAAATGCTGAACGCAGAGGCATGCGGCCCACGCTAACCGATGAAGTGCCCAAGCGCAACAAGGGCCGCACCGGAGAACTGACTGCGCGGCGCAGCACGCCGGCGCGAAGCGCCAACCACCAATTGAAATTGCTGACCTCCTGCTGCCACAGCTGCTTCAGAAAGCGTGCAACTGCTGCCCTGAATTTGATTGCAAAAGCGCCTTGGTTGCCTGAACTGCGGCCAATGTTGACCGAGTTGCAACGGCAAGTTGATTGAAGGTGCGCCCCAAAACACCTTTGCGACGCCATGGTTCTTGCCGTAAACGCTGAGTCTTGTATTCACTGCTGCGAGCCTGGCACGGCGTTTCAACTATGCGGCCTAACGTTTGAGCTAACCGGACCGTTGCGGTATGTGGCTAAAGGCCCAGAATGAAATGGCGGGCCTTTAGCCGCATGCCGCAATGGGTCCGGTTGAGCGAATGGTTAGGCCGCACTTTTAGCAGCCCAAACGCCGGTATTCGGAGCGCAAACTAAGTAACTCGGTCTGTAACTGGTGGCGTGCGCTGCTCGGAGCGAATGCCTCTTGTCTCTCTTGGTATGGGATGCTAGCGTCTAGCGATTGGCACTGCCGTTGAGCACTGGGTTCTAGCTTTTGTCGCTTTCCTGCCGTTTCGAATTGCCTGGAGTTTAGTCCAGTTACAGGCTTGACAGCATCTGCAAATTGTTCCCGTTGCACCTCTCGGGAAACATCCTTTCCAGTTCGCTCAGATCCAGACGATCTGTTGAGGCCACGCGTGGGTTCTACATCGATCTTCTTTGCGCCGAGGCACGGTGAGTCAGAGTAAAAGGTCTTGCCTTCACTTTCGCACTTGAAAACAGTTCGCGATGGAGATGGCAAATGCTGCGCGAGTACGGTCTGATACGCGACGGCAACGGCGATTGCTGTGGCAAAAGTTTTGAGGTTTGGCATCTTGAATATCCCTCTGGTTATGGGCACTGCGCTTCGACTGTGCGGCCTAACGTTTGAGCTAACCGGACCGTTGCGGCATGCGGCTAAAGGCCCAGAATGAAATTGCGGGCCGTTTGACG
>JALHRK010000584.1 GCA_022841505.1 Saprospiraceae bacterium
CACATGCCTTGCTCTCGAACTCTAAAGAACAGACACAACCCCTTCAGATTCTTAATAATTTCTGTTTCTGCTCAGCAAACTCCTCTTCGGTCAGCACGCCAAGGTCGCGCAATTTTCCCAATTGAGAAATCTGCTCCAACAAATCCAATTGTTCCAATCCGGTTTCTGTGTCTTTGGGCATGGCCATAGGTTCCGGTTTTTCAGCAACAGGAGCGGGTTGTTCTTCGGGTCTGCGGAAGCCATTTTTCTCAAAAGCACCAAAATCTTTGCGCGAACGCAGGAAGGCAAGCGCGTCGTGGTCGTGTATTTTGCCTTTGTCATTGAATCCGAATGCCACTGCATGCTCTAAGTGGAAATAGGCTTTGGTTTCATCCTCCATCAAAGAGTAGCAGCAAGCTAAGTTGAAATGGAGGGCTGCGTCTTCAAAGCGCAGATCCAGCGCCTGTTCAAATGCTTCTATGGCATTTTCATAATCGTGTGAGCGGAAAGCTTCGATCCCCGCTTTTTTGTAATCCATCAGCATTTCCTGGCCGCGCTTTGCAGGAGCCTGGCGGGTTTGCCTTACCGGCGCCTGCTTTTTAACCGGCGCATCATTCCAATTGCCGCTGTTCTGGCGCTTCAGGTATTTTGCGTTGTAGCGTTCATCGAATTCTTCAGGGGGCATTACAAACAGCAGCACTGCGTCAATGAATCCTAGTAAAGCGGGGAACATTATTGCCGGGAATTCTCCTTCTATTGTGATCATCATGCCCACCATGAACATAATAAAATAAAGAACCCCCAGGAACCGCTTACCGAGATAAAAGCGATGGACGCCAAAGATGCCGAGGAAAAAGGCTAATGCTGCAGCTACGTATTTGCTCTTCATAATATAATAAGGTGTCTTGTTGTTGGTTTAGCCTTGTGCCGGGAAAAAGACGCCGCCCAAATCGGTATGTTATTTCCGACACGATGCTTAGCCGGCAAATATAGCGTTTCGGGAAACTTTGGCCAAATTGCATAGACCAATATGGCTTTAAAGGGGGTGCTACGCACTTGTGGGAGGACATACGGAATCATCCCCGGATTGCAGCCAGCTCTTTTTGCATCAGTTCGGCATTGTTCCGATGGAAAGATTCCTGCCCTTTCCGGAAACGGTAACGTTGCCACAAGCTTTCTTCTGGGAATGGAATATTGTCGCGCAGGCATTGCCTCAGGGTTTGAATATAGCCCAGCGAATCCTCCATGCGCTGTACCATTTCCTGTTGTGAAGCCGTCACCTGCCCGTGTCCGGGAATGAGCAGTTCCGGCTGATGTTGTTCTAAAATGGTACGAGCAGTTTGCAGGGTCTGTTCATACGCTTCACTGCTGTGGTAAATGAACGGAAATTCTACTTCCGAAAGATAATCGCCAGCCACCCAAACGCACCGGTTTTCCCACGATGCAAGGGTGAAAAGGCCGTCGCTGTTGTGCCCTGGCGCTAAGTAAAAAGTAAGGTGCGTGCCTCCAATCGTCAGTACCTGTCCGGGTTGGCGCGCCACCACGTCAACCGTCGGGTAAACGACCGGATAATCGCGTTCGATGTAGTATTCTTCATCCCATTTTTTCACCTGGGCAATGGCGGCATCCTGATCGGTTTGGGTGGCAAATGCTTCGGAAGCAATGGTTTTTGCGTCCAAGAAAGCGCCGTATCCGATGATGTGGTCGTAATCAGAATGGGTAAACAAGAGGTACAGTGGCCGTTCTCCCCGGATTCCATCCACATAACGCCGGATGAACGCAACCTCGTCCGGGAGCCAGTTGGGGTCAACCACCAGCACCAGATCCGGCGTTTCGAGCACCGTGGCGGTCGTTTTGAACAAGGCGCTTTCAAAAACGCGGATGCCCTGGGTTGTGTATTGGATTTTCAAAACACCTTAAATATTAATGGTAAAGGTATAAGCGCCATTGCCAGACTCAACTTCCGGTTTTTCAGTGGGTTGTGGTTCTGTATAAACATATTGATAGCTCATTTGTTGTTCAGGGACAGCCGGCGTTGCTTTTGGCAACCGGAAATGCACCTGAAGGCGGTTGTGAAACAATACTTTAACGCCCCGGTGTTTGGCAACCGTAAATTTCAACAATCGAACGACCCGCATGGCTTCTTCGTCCAAGCCATAACCGAGTCCGCCGATCACGCGTGCATCAACCACGTCCCCTTTATGGTCAATATCGTACTCAACATGAACGGTGCCTTCGATTTTTTGCGCCAAAGCGGCTTCCGGGTATTGCAACTGTTGGCCTACAAATGCCCGCAAAGCCTTATCGCCGCCTTCGTACACCGGTTTGTGAATGAAATGTTTGTCTCTTTTTTTGTGATCCATAACAAAGCAAAAATTAAAAAAACTAAAATTTAGAGCGAACCGATCATTGACTTTTTCGCGCTATTTTCATAATATTGGGGAGTAATGTGGTGATTGAACAAATCTTTTCAAAGATACACAGTTGAGGATGAAGGAAGCATTGTTTTTGCAGTATTTGGAATTTGAAAAACGATATTCTCCGCATACACTAACGGCCTATCGAAGTGATCTCCATCACTTTTTGGCGTATTTGTTACAAAACTATGAACTCAGCTCCGCCGCTGACATCCGTTCCACGCACATTCGGTCGTGGATGGTCGTATTGGTCACGGAAGGGCTGACACCCCGTTCTATCCAGCGCAAGTTATCCACTTTAAAAACGTATTTCCGCTTTTTGTTGAAAAGGGGCTACCTCAGCGCCAACCCGATGCTGAAGGTAACGACGCCAAAAGCGGGCAAACGGCTGCCGGTTTCCCTGAGCGCTGCCGACATTGGCAAGTTGCTGGATCAAATGAACATTCAGGAAGAAAGTTTTGAATCCTTGCGGGACGCCATCATCATCGAATTGTTGTATGCAACCGGAATGCGCCGTTCAGAATTATTGGGCTTGACCTGGGATGGGGTGGATTTTGGTCAGTGCCGGTTGAAAATTTTGGGCAAAGGCGGTAAAGAGCGCCTCGCGCCGTTTGGCGAAAGCATCCGCTCGCGGTTAGTGGCGTACAGAGCGATAAGCAAACAACAATTCCCGGAAGGGAGCCGATTTGTCGTGCTGGACGACAAAGGCCATTCGCCCGATCCAAAGTGGTTATATAATAAGGTGAAGTTTTACCTTTCCGGCGTTACGGTCATGGAGCAACGCAGTCCGCACGTGCTGCGGCATTCATTTGCCACCCACTTATCGGACAACGGCGCAGACCTGAATGCAATCAAAGAATTGTTGGGCCATGCAAGCCTTGCGGCCACACAAATTTATATGCACAACTCAATCGAAAAATTAAAAAGCGTCTACGAAAAAGCGCACCCCAAAGCCAAAACGGACGACC
>JALHRK010000585.1 GCA_022841505.1 Saprospiraceae bacterium
AGTGCTACGGTAACCGTCCTGAACGGAACTGGACCCTATACTTATTTGTGGAGCGACCCAATGGCGCAAATGACCGCCCAAGCGCTCAACCTTGCGGCAGGCGACTACGTGGTATCGGTTTCGGATACAGGCAATGGCTGCTCGACCACCCTGAACGTTACTGTGCCGGAAACGCCCGTTGTAACGGTCAATTTGCAAAATGCAACTGCGCCGCTTTGTTTTGGCGAAAGCAATGGCGCAGCCAGCGTACTCGCTGCCGGCGGTACCGCGCCATTCGATTATGTATGGAACGATCCGGCTGCTCAGATGACGAATAACGCGGTGAATTTACCGGCTGGTGATTACACGGTGAACGTCACGGACGACAACGGATGTACAGCGTCTCTGATGGTAACGGTGCCGGAAGCACCTTTGCTGGAAGCCCTGATCAGCAACTTTGCAGCGCCTTTGTGTTTTGGAGAAAACACGGCAACGGCAACGGTTAGCGCAACAGGCGGCAATGGCGGTTATACTTACTTGTGGGATGATCCCCTGTTGCAAAATACCGCGACAGCGGCCAATTTACCCGCTGGCGACTATACGGTCATCGTATCGGATGCGAATGGTTGCCAGGCTACGGCAATGGTTACCCTACCCTCAACTCCTGAATTGGTGTTGACGACCACAGCAACCGTTTCGCCTTCGTGCAGCGGATTTTCCGATGGTTCGATCACGGTGGCTGCATCGGGTGGCACGGGTACTTTGACCTACCTTTGGGACAACAATGAAACCACCGCTCAAATCAGCAACCTGACATCCGGTCCTTACAGCGTGACCGTCATGGATGCCAACGGCTGCACGGCTTCGCAGGATATTGACCTGACCGACGCTGTCGCGCTGTTGATCAGCGGCTCGGGCTTCACGCTTCCAAGCTGTTTCAACTCCCCCGATGGTAGCATCAGCATCACGCCTCAGGGCGGCAGCGGGGTGTACGAATACCTCTGGAGCGACCCTTCGGCTCAAACGGGTGCAACCGCTTCCAACCTGAGCAGCGGCAGTTATTCAGTCACGCTCACCGACAGCAACGGCTGCTTTGTCAGCGAAACGTATACCCTGACCAGCAACGCGCCACAGATTTTTATCAATGGCGACCTCACAACGCCAGCCTGCGACGGCGCTGCAAACGGCAGCATTGCGCTGACGGTAAGCGGTGGCGCCGGCGGATTCAGCTATTCCTGGCCCGGCGGCCAAACCGGAAATACACTTTCCGGCCTCGCGCCCGGTGATTACACGGTGAATGTCACCGACGCCCAGGGCTGTACGGAACAAGCCACGTTTGTCTTGCCCGAAGGAGCGCCGTTTGCTGTAAATTTAGGTTCGACGGATACCAGCCTTTGTTTTGGAGAAGTGTTGTTTGTAGACTTTTCAGGGTTGGGCTATGAAGTGCAATGGAGCAGTTCAAACGGTTTCAACAGCCAGGATGAAACGGTGCGGTTGGAAACCTCCGGTCTTTACACCGTTGTCGTAACCAATGAATTTGATTGCGTGGCAAGCGAGGCCATCAACGTGCAGGTCGGGACGGAGCCTTTGCAGGCGCATTTTGTGACGCCGACGGACGTGCTGGCCGGTGAAGAAGTGGTGGTGGTGGAAGTTTCCTGGCCCGTGCCGGATGAAGTGAACTGGATTTACGACCCTGCCCAGGCGACGCTGGTAGAACAGCGCGGCGATCAGTACATTTTTACGTTCCCGACGCCGGGGCAGGTGCCGCTCACGCTGCAGGCCATTTCCGGCAATTGTGACGACTATCTGACCAAAACCATTACCGTCCATGCGGATAATTCCACGATCCCTTCGCCGGGTCCGGTGCAGGAGTTGTTGGCTTTCCGCCTGATGCCCAATCCAACCAGCGGTGTTTTCCGGGTGGAAGTGGAATTATCGGCAGCGCGTGAAATTGTACTCAGTGTTTTCGATATAACCGGAAACCTGAAAGACCGCAGGGTCCGCAACGGGCAGGCAGTTTATTCGGAAGATTACGTGCTTGGTTTGGAGCCGGGCGCTCATATTGTGATTTTGCAAACGCCCACGCAGCGGAAGTCGCTGGTGTTTACCGTGGTGGCGCCCTAAATAAAATTTTAGAACCCAATTAAGGTAACAGGAGTCATCCCGAATTTTCTTTCAGGATGGCTCCTGCTTATTTTAGGCCGTTTCTGGTCGTATTCTCTTTTAGCCTTTACAGAGAATAAGGCGGCCTAAAGGCCGCGAAACATAGCACGGCGCTCCGTTTCGCGGCCTTTAGGCCGCCTTGTTCTTTCTCCGCTCCTTGAACAATCTATGTTAGTGCGAAAGTTTCTCCACTCGTACTGAACATGAGCAGTTTTTATTTTCTTTCGTAGTTTAATAAAATAATCCCGCAGTCAAATGCTTTTGATTTAACTAATTTCAGTTGTTGCCATTGGTCTAACTTGTCAAAAATTGCAACACCTTGTCCTAAGGCCACTGGGTTTACAAATAAGTAAAATTCATCAATTAAGTTCTCTTTCACAAGATTAGAAACAAAATCGCTACCGCCATAAACAATTATGTCTTTACCGTTTTGGTTTTTAAGTTCATTTACTTCGTCAACTAAATTGCCTTTTGCAAGTTCTGTATTTTCCCAAACAGATTTGTCTAATGTTTTTGTGAAAACGATTTTCTTTTGTCCTTCTTTGATTTTAGCGGTTTCATACATCATTGATTCTGGCTGTGTCAATGTGTCTGTCCAAAATGGAATATAATCAACAGCTAATTTTCTGCCAATTAGCTCGGTGTCGCAACTTTTAGCCAAGTCAAGAACGTCTTGTTTTATTTCATCCCAAGCCCAGGTAACCCATTTTTGCTCATCGTTTGGCCCCGTTGAATTAAATCCGTCAAGGGAAACCTGCATTTGTAGTTTTAATTTTCTCATTGTTTTATTATCTGTTTGATGTTATTCGTTTCGTTTGTCAAATTTAATTTTTTTACGGCCATTTCAGGTTTGCACGGTCGCCATAGAATTACCGCTAACTATTGAATATGCGTACTTCCCTAACGCTTGAACAAAAGTAAAGAAATTACCTAAACGCCGCAATAGGCTAACTATATAAGCATTAACATACTAAAAATGAATTACTTGCAATTACAAAGCCTGTCATAAACGACGACGACAATACAAAATGCACACGATCAATTGTCTGAAGTTCAGCTTCATAACAATCGAAAAAAATCTTCTGCATCAAATAAAGGGACACAAATTTTTTCAACCGGTTAATGGGTACCTTTTTTGCCCCCACAACACGTCGGGATGTACATTTTATTTTCAACATCTAAACTTTCACACAATGAACCCATCAATCATTCCGACAGTA
>JALHRK010000586.1 GCA_022841505.1 Saprospiraceae bacterium
AACTACTTACCGGAGTATCGAGCCTGATAACCAATAACGGATAACAGATAACCATTCCTGCCACTCCCTATGAAACAAGCAAGCCTCTACCTCTTGCTCTTTGCCGCCTTCGCACTCAGTAGCAGCGCCCCGGATGCATCCCTTCGCCCCGGCAAGGACTATGCCCTGTTCTTCGCCGTCAACGACTACGCGCCCGACTCCGGTTTCGACGACCTGAGCAAACCCATCGAAAATGCCGAAGCCATCGCCAAAGAACTGCGCGAGCGCTACGGTTTCCAGACCGAAATCGTGAAAAACCCCACGCTGGATCAGATCAGCGCCAAACTCCGCGAATACCAGTCTTTTTATGCCAAAAACCCGCAGGGACGCTACCCCAGCGCGGGGCAGTTGCTGATCTATTTTACCGGGCACGGCATCGCGGAAGACAACAACGGTTATTTTGTTCCTACGGACGGGAATGTGAAAAAACTGTACTCTACCGCCTTTGCTTATGAGATATGGCGGCCATTTATCAACAGAATCGACTGCCGGCACATCCTGCTCGCCATCGACGCCTGCTACTCGGTGACTTTCGACCCGGACTGGTACAACCGGAAAATGGGCGCGGACAACTTCACACGCCCCGGCGAACTCAGCGAAGGTGACCGGCTGCTGCTGACCAACGAAACGGATAAAAGCCGTATCGTTTTTACCTCCGACGGCTCGGAAGACAAGGTGCCCGAGCGCTCCAATTTTGCGCGAAAATTCCTGGAAGGCCTGCGCAACGGCCCCCGGCAGGACGGTATCCTGACCTCGGAAGGCTTGGCGGGTTACCTGCGCTTTGCCGCTCCCAAACCCCGGCTGACGGAATTCGGCGACGACCAGAAAGGTTCGTTTTTGTTTGTGTCGGTAGCGCCGGTGGCGACCGACCCTGCCAAGGCGGCAACAGACGCCGCTGCGAATGACGACATGGAAAAAGACCTGCAAGCCTGGAGAGCAGCCAAAGCGGCCAATACCGTAGCGGCGTACAATGACTATCGGAAACGATTCCCCAACGGTGAGTTCCGGGAGCCGGCACAAACGGCTATCCGGACCATCGAGCAGGACCTGGCGATCCGGCGGGATGATTTGGCCTGGCAGGTGGCGGAGGAAAAAAATACGCCGGAAGGATATCAGAAATACCTGGCAGACTACCCGAATGGCAGGCACAGGACCGAAGCAATAGAGAAAAGCAGCACGGCGGCGGCGTTGCCTGCATCGCCTGCCGTCGCCAATGACGGCCTGATCTTCATTCGCGGTGGATCCTTTGACATGGGATGCACCAGCGAGCAACAAGACTGCTCTGATGACGAAAAGCCGGCACACAGGGTCACCGTAGGCGATTTCTACCTCGGAAAATACGAAGTGACCCAAAAACTATGGCAGGAGATCATGGGTAGCAATCCATCGAATTTCAAAAACTGCGATAACTGCCCGGTGGAGCAGGTCAGTTGGAACGATGTGCAGGAATTCCTGCAAAAAATCAATGCCAAATACCCCGGGCGAAACTATCGCCTGCCCACCGAAGCCGAATGGGAATACGCAGCCCGGGGCGGCGGTAAAGCGGTACTGTTTGGCAACGGGAAAAATATCGCCGATCCGGAAGAAATGAACTTTAAAGCCAGCACTAATTACAAAAAACCCTATTCGCTTGCCGGCAAATACCGTAAAAAAACAGTCCCTATAGGTAGCTTGAACAGCCCCAACCCCCTGGGCCTGCACGATATGAGCGGCAACGTGCATGAGTGGTGCAGTGATTGGTACGGCGCTTATACTTCAGGAAACCAAACTAATCCGACCGGGCCTGCTTCCAGCTCCTACCGCGTGTTGCGCGGCGGGGCGTGGGACGCCATCCCACAGTATTGCCGTGTAGCGGTTCGCAACTTAGTAGGACCTGGTTATAGCAGCGACTTCATAGGCTTCCGCCTTGCCAGGACAAAATAACTTTTTGAACAGGATTACCGGGATTTAAAAAGGATTTACAGGATTTCAGCGACTCGGGTAGGCGCGTTGGGAAATCCTTTTGTTTTCCTTTAATTCCTGGTTCGGAAGTATGTTTGAAAACCCTTATTTTTGCAATAAAATAACAGAAAATGGAGCAACCTAGGAATATTTTGAGCAATGCACAGGTCGAAATATTGAAATTGCTGGCTGACAACCTTTCGGAAGCGGAATTGGCTGATTTGAAAAAGATTTTGCTGGCGTATAAACTTCAAAGGGTTGTACAACTGGCTGACAAAGCCTGGGATGAAAAAGGTTGGTCACAGGAAACAATGGACCAATTCCTGAACACTCATCTGCGCACGCCTTACCAGTCTTCCTCTCCCCAATGATATGCGGATAGTACTGGACACGAATATTCTGTTGACCTGTTTTTCAAGCCGATCCAAGACTCATTGGGTTTGGGTGGCATTGATAGAAGGAAAGTACACGCTCTGCCTGACATATGATATTCTATTTGAGTATGAGGAAGTCATTGCACGACATACTTCGCCCGATCTTGCAAACGCCGTTACCGATGCGCTTCTCGACTTACCCAATGTTGAGCTTATTAAACGCTATTACAGTTGGAATCTAGTTACTGTCGACCCTGATGACAACAAATTCACCGATTGTGCCATTGCTGCACAAGCCCGATTTTTGGTAAGCGAAGATCGGCATTTTGACATTTTGCGAAAAATTGAATTTCCTATCGTTGAAGTTATCGGGTTGGAAAAATTTCGATACGAAATTTTTCCAGAAGGATAAAATTGTTCTTTTTGCCGCACATCGCTACCACAGCGTGGGTTCCGCCTTGCCAGATCAAAGTAACCTTTTGAACCAGGATTACCGGGATTAAAAAAGGATTTACAGGATTTAAGCGACTCGGGTAGGCGCGTTGGGAAATCCTGTAAAATCCTTTTTATTCCTTTAAATCCTGGTTCGGACTTTACGTACCGGCTGCTTTAGCTGCCGGATGCCAAAACGGGTAACATTTGCTCGTTTTTCCACGCATTTTAATGGGCTGGATGTACTCCGGCAGCTAAAGCAGCCGGTACAGCCGCCGCGCCGAACAGGGTTCGGCGTTACAGTTTCCGCACATTCCCCGAGCCCGACACCTGCTTCGTCACCTGCGGATTGCCCTCGTATTCCACGTCGCCGCTGCCGCTAATCGTCACGTCCAGGGTTTCTGTGACATGCAGGCGCACATCGCCGCTGCCGGATACGGCCACGGTGGCGGTTTTGACCGGGCAACCGAGCGCATCGACGTTGCCGCTGCCGGAAACGGTGCATTTCAGGTCGTCGGCAGTGCCGACGAGGAATACGTCGCCGCTGCCGGACACGCGTGTTACGATGTTGTT
>JALHRK010000587.1 GCA_022841505.1 Saprospiraceae bacterium
CAGCAATGCAATCCTAACTATTTAGCTCAGTTCAATCTCCCTAATTCCATCAAAAACCGGCAATTCACCTTTGAGCAATATTTGCCCTGGATTAATACTGAAAGCAAGGCCAAGGCCATACACCAATACAAAGACAACCTTTATGCCGTGAGTCATGTCACCTTATTTCGGAAAGCGCTCCGGGATAAATCAGGGGAATGGCAATTTCTGGCTTACCTGCATGGCAACAAAGTAATGAA
The DNA here is from genome assembly GCA_022841505.1 of Saprospiraceae bacterium. Taxonomy (GTDB): domain Bacteria; phylum Bacteroidota; class Bacteroidia; order Chitinophagales; family Saprospiraceae; genus JABWAJ01. The sequence goes on from JALHRK010000587.1 coordinate 240, forward strand.
CACCTTATACGTATTAGATGAAAACCATGTCCTGTTGGGGGGGCGGGATGGGCTTTACGAGGCGAGAAATGGGCAGATTACTCAACACCCTGCCAGCGACAGCATTAAGTCGAGGGTTCAGGACATCGAGTTGTTGAATGCGGATACCATTTTGGCCACGCGGGGTAACGGGCTGAAAGTTTTGGGCAAAAATGGCATCCGCAGTCTGACCGAAAAAGAAGGTTTGTTAAGAAATAACATCAATAATCTGTTCAGGTACGAAAATCAAGTTTGGGTTGCTACGGATGGCGGTGTGAATCTGCTGTTTGCAAAAGGCGATTCTTTGGTGCTTGAAAAGAAAATAACCCAGGCCGATGGATTGAGTTCTATACAAATCCGACAGCTGTTGTTGCTCGATGGCATGGCCTACCTGGGGGCTGAAAAAGGCTTGTGCCAGGTCAACCTCAGTCTTTTAACAGCAAACCAGACAACGCAAATTCCTGTGTATTTTACGAACATCCGGATCAACGACACCGACACTAACGTGCTCAAACGGTACGATCTCGCTTATGATCAAAATTTGATCCGCATTGATTATGAAGCGCTGGATTTCAAACAATCGGGTCAGATTTTATATAAATACAGGATGAACGAACTTTCTGACCGTTGGGATTATACTCAGAGTCGTAGTGCGCTGTACACCAACCTGTCGCCTGGAAAATACGTCTTCGAAGTAGCCGCCCAATTCGCCAATGGCGACTGGACCCGACCTGTGCAGATCGAATTTTTTATTTCCAAACCTTATTGGGCGACCTGGTGGTTCAGGATTGGCGCCGCTTTTTTCCTCTTTGGTTCCGCTTACCTGCTCTATACTTCTTCGAGTGCAGCCCGGAGAAAACGGGAACAATTGGCTAAAGAATTGAATACCAGCAGGCAAATGGCACTCGGCAGCCAAATCAATCCGCATTTTATCTTTAATTCCCTGAATGCCATCTACAATTTTCTATTGAAAAATAAAGATGAAATTGCCCAGAGTTATTTGGTGCGCTTTTCGCGGCTGATCAGAAATGTTTTTGAAAATTCGATGGAACGCTACATCCCCATCAGCCAGGAATTGGAAACGCTGAAACTGTACTTAGAATTAGAGCAATTGCGGTTTTCTAATAAATTTAGTTATAACATTCACATTGCAGAAGACATCCGGCAGGACAGTACTTATATCCCGCCGATGTTGCTACAACCCTTAGTAGAAAATGCGATTTGGCATGGATTGCTCAATAAAGAAGACCACGAACTGCCACTGCTGCAAATTCAGGTTGAAAAAGAAGGTGATAAGCTCAGATTTGCGATCAGTGACAACGGAGTAGGCCTGAGCCAGGCCCGGGAAAAGCAAAAAAACCAAATTCTCCGCAAAGGAAAATCAACCGGACTAACTATTACAAAAAAAAGAGTATCCTTAGTGAACGAATACTACAATAAGGAGTTCTATTTTTCAGTTGAAGAAAACAATGCAGACCCACGAATCAAGGGAACAACCGTTGCCTTTTCATTACCGCATATCAACAGCAAACCTGAATAGAATGATTCGCAGTATTATTGTTGATGACGAAGACCATGCCATCGAAAGTCTCGCAATATTGCTAAAAAAATATTGCCCGGAGATTGAGGTCATTGACAGCGCCACCAATATTCTGGACGCCATCAAAAAAATTAACCGCCATAAACCGGATTTAGTATTCCTTGACGTTAGCATGCCAAGCGGATCGGGCTTTGACCTGTTGGATACGCTGGGAGAAATCCACTTCCAGTTCATCTTTGTAACTGCTTTTGAAAATTATGCAATTAACGCCCTGCGGCGGAATGCTTTGGATTACCTGATCAAGCCCATTGATGCGACAGAGTTGAAAAATGCCATCAGCAAGGTCAACCTGAATACAACCACAACAAACCATATCAGCGCTTTGTCCAATACGCGCTTGTGCCTGCCAGTTGCCGATGGCGTAGAATTCGTCCAATACGACGAAATCATCCACCTGGAAGCAGAAGGCAACTACGTCAAAATACATACCACGACCCACAAAAATCCGATTATCATTGCCAAAACGTTGAAAGAGTTAGAATCTAAACTTTCTACCCAGTTTTTTATCCGTTGCCACCGGTCACATATAGTTAGCATTCAAAAAATCAGAAAATACAACAAGGCCGACGGCGGCCACTTAGTCCTCTCAAATGGCAATCATGTACCGCTTTCCGGTAGCCGGAAAATAGATTTTACCGACTTCATTTGAATCGTTTACTCAGTCAAAACGGGGTTTCACACAGTCAAACGGGGGTTTCGTCATTTTTTTCAGCAACGTGTACGAATGTTGCTTAGACTTGTGGCGTGGTTTTAAAAGATCGGCGAGTACGCTCGCCGATGGTTCGGAATTAGTCTCTAATATAATCTAAGCAGCCAGAGTAACTAAGACAGCAGCGGGGTTAGGCTCCGCTGCCTTCTATTTTTTTTGTTTTACCACAGCCTCAAACGCGCTCCCTCCGGCTTTACTCTCCATCCACGAAATGAAATCGAAATATTCGAAGGCCTTGCGCTCGAACTCGTTCTGGCGCAGGGCTTCCATTTCGTTGATCAATTGCCGGAAGCCTTCCGTGCGGGCTTTGGGCGTCAGCCAGCCGGGATAGTGGCGCATGAGTTTCAGCATCACCGATTCTACGCGGAAAAGGCGCTCCCGTTTCGACAAAAAGCGATAAGTAGACTGTACGATGTATTCTAAAAGCTGGTCGTTGCGGAGTTCGTAATGGACAACCAGGTTGAGCAGGCGGCCAAAACAGTGAATGTCCTGGCGCGTTTCAAGGGCCGGATCCTGCAGCAGGAGGTTGACCCAATCGAGCGCCTGGTCGTAATCGGCAGCTCCAAAATGCAGGTAAGCTAAGTTGTAATACAGCCCTAATCGCTGTTGCGCATTCACTTCTTCTTCGTATTTCCGGAAAAGCGCCTCCCGTTCCCTGATTTGCTCTACTCCTTCAGCAAACTGACCGGTGCTGAGGTAAAAATCTACTTCTAAGTTAAAGCTGCGCACAAACAACCGGCGTTGTTGCTCGGGCGAATCAGCTGGCACTTCACGGAGCTTGCGCAGGGTGT
>JALHRK010000588.1 GCA_022841505.1 Saprospiraceae bacterium
ATTGAAAGCTGGATTAAAAAATACCTGGCTTGAAAATCGTCTTTGTCCACCAGGATGGCCGCCTAACGGGGTCTGCTTTTAGTTTGCTGAACCTCATCCGGGGGTTCAAAGGGCGCCTGGCGATCCACGTGGTGCTGGCAGAAGCGGGGCCTTATCAAACGGTTTTAGCGCAGGAAGGAATTTCGACCAGTATTTGTCCGTTCGTCCGGTTTTGGACTTTTCCCGGGCCGACCTGGTACCAAAAACACGCTTTTTCACAATTAAAGGCGGCAATTCCCGACCCGGCACTTCGGCAACATATTCTTGATCTGGCGCCAGACATCGTGCATTTAAATGACAAAGCCTGCCTGCAAGCCGGGGTTTCTTTGCGCAATTGCGGCATTCCCATCGTTCAACACCTGAGGAGTTCTTATTTTCCAACCGCTTCTCCTTTGGGGAAATGGGCCTCTATAACCTGCATCCGGAGCTACGCCAATGCCCTCATTGCCATCAGCGAAGACGAAACGGATGGGTTTTCACGGGATAAACGGTTGTCAGTAATATTCAACACCGTCAATTTGACGGAAACCGAGGATGCAATTGTTCAAAAACAAGCTACCCGTTCCGAATTTGGAATCCGGGAAAACGAAATCGTCATTGGGTTTGCGGCCAATATTTCCAGCATTAAAGGCGCCTGGGATTTTTTGAACATGGCCATTGCGCTATGTGAACGGTATCCCGACCAACCGTTGCGGTTTGTGATGGCCGGAAACCTGCCCAATCCTTCGTCCAACCCCGGGCGGCTGGTGAAATGGGGACTCCGGAAATCGGAAGACCCTAAAGTCCTACTGGAAGCGTTTCAGGCGCATCCGTTGTTAAAAAACAAATTATTGGTGTTGGGCTTTCAAAAAGCAATATTGCCGATCATTGCCGCCATGGATATTTTGATGGTCTGCACCCGGCTCGGGGTTTTGGGCAGGCAGCCGTTTGAAGCAATGGCGGTTAAAACGCCCATTGTGGTTGCGGCCGGACATTCCGGAAAAAGCCGGGTGGTCTTGCACGAAAAAACGGGATTAGTTGCGCCGATGAAGGATTTGCCTGCATTGATTCGGGCAACGGAGCGACTGATTTCAGATGGAAAACTGCGGCAACAATTGGCTGAAAACGGGTATGCATACGCCCAAACCCATTTTAATCCGGCCGTGAATTCCCAAAAAGTGCTGGAATTGTACCAATCCCTGCTCGGGAAAAAAACAGCATCCTCGCCTGCCCATGCAACCGAAGTCTAACACCCCCATCATCCTTTGCGGCGGCGACATCAACTACAGCCACCTGCCCATTGGCACCAACCGGTCTAACGCGATGATCCCGGTGAATGGCAAGCCGGTTATTGGTTGGATCCTTGATGAGCTGGAACAAAAAGGATTCCGGGAGGTGGTGGTGGTGTTGCAGTTTGACAACCAAAAATTGGGCAATTATTTGCAGTGGAGTTATTCCGGGCGACTTCAGTTGCATTTTGCGTACGTACAGCCTGCGGGTACCATTCTGCACTCCCTGCTGGCCGGGTTGTCCTGGGTGATGCCGGGGAAAGGCATTTATTTGGTGCTGGGCGATACGCTGATTGAAGACCCGCTGCCGGAAGCAACCGATTTTGTGTTCACCGGGCCATACGACGAACCCGAAAACTGGTGTCTCGCGGAAACGGGCCGGGATGGTTTCCTGAAAGCTTTGTACGATAAGACCTCGACAGAAAAAACCTCGCTTGCCGCCCTGGCCGGGGGATATGTGCTGAGCCGGGCGGATCTCCTGCGCAGCATGGTGGTGCAGCAAATCCAGCAGCAAAAAAAGGAACTGAGCGCGGCTTTGGAGGCGTACAATGCCCTGATCCCGCTAAAAACAATCCCGACGGTTCGCTGGTACGATTTTGGCCATATTGGCGGGTTTAACCGCGCCAAACGTACCCTGCTGCAAAGCCGGTATTTCAACTCCCTGACGATTGACCCGGTGGAAGGCGTGATTACGAAAAAAAGCGAAAAAACGGAAAAATTAACGGACGAACTGAATTGGTACCAAAACCTGCCGGATGCACTTAAAATATTCACCCCCAGGATATTGGCCAACGAAACCTCGAACGGCCAAATTGAAATCGTCCAGGAGTTTTACGGCTACCCGAATTTGGCGGAACTGTACGTTTTTGGCGATTTGGACCTCAGCGTCTGGAAAAATGCCTTGCAGCAGTTGATGGAAGTCCACCTCCGGTTTCGGGCCATTCCATGCGATCTGCACCCGAACGACCTGGAGGCCATGTACCGGGATAAAACGTTCAGCCGGCTGGAATTACTTAAAAAAGAAACGTTTTGGGAGGCCTTGCTTTCCGCTGAAACCATAGCAATCAACGGACAGGTTTTGCGGAACCTGCCTTTGCTGTCCAACGAACTCAACGAAGGCATAAATGCTTTGCTTCAAAACACGACCGGCGCGGTCATCCACGGCGATTATTGTTTTTCCAATATTCTGTACGACCTGAATACGCAAATTATCCGGCTGATTGATCCCCGGGGCAGTTTTGGCAAAAAAGGAATTTTTGGCGACCCGCGCTACGATATGGCCAAATTGCGGCATAGCGTGAGCGGCTTGTACGATTTTATTTTAGCCGACCTATTTAAATTGGAAAGCTTGGAAAATAAAAACGCTTTCCGGTTTGAAGTTTTTAAACCGGAAAAGCAGGAAATGCTGGCTGCTTATGCGGACGAATTGATGGCTGCAAATGGATACAATGTCCAGGAAATCAGGTTGATCGAAGCGTTGCTTTTTCTTTCGATGACGCCATATCACGCCGGGAAAGAAAAAAGGCAAATCGCCATGTACTTAACCGGGATTCGGATGTTAAATAGTGTTTTTTCGTCTAATTCTAATTTACACGGAGTTGCACAGCGTAAACACAGAATATCCTAATTTTAATTTACACGGAGTTTCACAGAGTGAACACGGAGTTTCACGGAGTTAGGCACAAAAACTCCGTGAGATGCTGCGTCATCATAAACTATACAAAATGAGAATCGTTATTGATCTCGACGGCACCATCTGTCCGATCAAACAAAAAGACCAGGGCTACCATGAGTTGGCGCCACTGCCAGGAGCGGTGGAAAAACTAAGGGATTGGAAAGCGCAGGGCCATTACCTGATCATCCAAACCGCCCGGAATATGGCGACCCAGGAAAGCAATGTCGGGAAAGTGATGAAAAACATCGGCAAAGTGACCCTGGACTGGTTGGAGCAATACCAGGTGCCGTACGACGAAATCCATTTTGGCAAACCCAACGCCCACCTCTACATTGACGACCGGGCTTTTCGGTTTGAAGACTGGGGGCAAATG
>JALHRK010000589.1 GCA_022841505.1 Saprospiraceae bacterium
ACTGGGAGGGTATGGCCATGACATGGCAGAGCCCGCTTTTCCGTTATTGATCAAAGCGGTCCATCGGATGGTGGAAGAAAAGAAGTTGGATAATAAAAATAACAAATAACGTGTGGCCATGGAAGTCGAAAAAATCCTCGATCTAATCAGCAAAGGCAGAACGGATTACATCTTTCATTTGCTCAAAACTCCTGATTGGCAGGAATTGCTCCATCAAGGCCCCGTCAGGCTCCTGCAGTGGCTGGTCTATTACAATGATACGACCGCCCTCAGAGCAGTTTTAGAAGCAGGTGGAAACTTAGACAGCATTAATCTCCATGATGAATTGGGGAATGCCGCTTTTTTTGGACATTGGAAAGTTTGCGATTTTTTGATTGGCCAGGGGGCAGACGTAAATGCCCGCGTTGAGCAAACCCATGAAACGGCGCTTCACAGTGCGCTGGCCAAAGCCGGGCGCCCTTACTATTTTTATGTGGTCAAACTGCTGGTAGAAAAAGGAGCGGATGTCAATGCTAAAACAATTCCGGGCATGGAAACCGGGGCTTTTATGCGGGATGTGCGCACCAAAGGAGAAACGCCATTGCACCGGGCTGCGGCTTATGCAGACGAAAAAACGATCCATTTCCTGATCAGGCACGGCGCCAACAAGGAAGCCAAAGACGCCAACGGGGATTCTCCCCTGAGTTGGGCAAGCGAACACTTGCGGCCAGGCAACATTTTGGCTTTGCTGGCTTATGGTGAACACAGGATCGGGGAAGCGCATAAAACAAAAAACACAAGCGATCATGGTCAGGGGTGGGGTAGTGGCATGGATTGGAACTTGTTGGGGGAGTATTTGCCGGAAATGTAGTTTGAATTCTCCTTATCTTTGCGCCAGCATCTTTAGTCTAACATCTACTTCCTAACCATCCATGTCGCCAACTTTTCATTCGTTAACCATCAAAGAAGTGCGCCGCGAAACCGCCGACTGCGTGTCGGTGGCTTTTGAAATGCCGGAATCGCTGAAAGCCGACTACCACTTCATTCCCGGGCAATACCTGACCCTGAAAGCGAGCCTGAACGGCGAAGAAGCGCGTCGTTCCTACTCGATCTGCGCAGGCCCCAACGACGGCGAATTGCGCGTGGCCATCAAAAAAGTATCCGGCGGCCTGTTTTCCACGTTTGCCAACGAACAACTAAAAGCTGGCGACACCCTGGATGTGATGACGCCAATGGGCAATTTCCACACGCCCATCGTTGCCACCCAAGCCAAAAACTACGCCGCTTTTGCAGCGGGCAGCGGCATCACGCCCATCCTTTCCATTATGAAAGCGGTGCTGGAAACGGAGCCCAAAAGCACCTTCACCCTGTTTTATGGCAACCGAACGGCTGATGCCGTTATTTTTAAGGAAGCCATCGAGGCGCTCAAAAACCGCTACATGAACCGCCTGAGCGTGCACTACCTGCTCAGTCGGGAATACCCTGGCAGCGATTTGTTCTATGGGCGGATCACGGCGGAAAAATGCAGTGTTTTTTGTAAAACCCTGCTCGCCTGGGAAGCGACGGATGAATTTTTTCTCTGCGGCCCGGAAGAAATGATAGAAGCAGTGCGCGATACCCTGGCTGGCTTGGGGGTAGATCCCCATAAAATTCACACGGAATTGTTCCAGGCTTCTACGGATAAACAAGCTGCCGCTCAAATTCAGGAACGCGTGGAAGCCCTGCCCGATATTGTTTCCACCGTTCGGGTGGTTTTGGACGGCAACAATTTTGAATTTGCTTTGCCGGCGCACGGCGATACGATCTTGGACGCTGCCATGAAAGCGGGCGCCGACCTGCCTTTTTCCTGCAAAGGCGGCGTTTGCAGCACCTGCCGTGCCAAACTTTTGGAAGGGGAAGTGATGATGGAAGTCAATTACGCCCTTGAAGCAGATGAACTGGAGCAAGGGTATATTCTGACTTGCCAGGCGCACCCGCAAAGCGAAATGGTGGTGGTGGATTTTGATGCGTGAGTTGAAGATCGGGCAGAGCCCGATGAATAGTAGACACGAGGCCGGAGCCTCGCGCCAGCAAAGTGGATTTTGATGTGTGAGTTTTAGTCTTTAGTCGTAGTTTTGCCCCATCAAACGCTTCTTTTTCCATATCGCTTTTAAAGGACTCAACTACCACGGCTGGCAGCGACAACCTTCTGCTGTGGGCGTGCAGGAGGTGATCGAAGGCGTGTTGACCAAGGTAGCCAAAGCGCCGGTTGCGATCAACGGTTGCGGGCGAACGGACGCGCAGGTACACGCGAGCCAGTATATTTTTCACGCCGATTTAGAGGAAGACTTGGCCCCGGAGTTCTTGTACCGCCTCAACCGAACCCTGCCCAATGATATTGCCATTTTTGCGATTCTGCCGGTCCACGACAAAGCCCACGCCCGGTTTGATGCTACCCAACGCACGTACGATTATTTCATTCACACCAACAAAGACCCTTTTTTACAGGGGAGCAGTGCCTTATATTACGAGCACCACCTCGATTTGCAAAGCATGAAAGCGGCAGTTGATTTGTTGCCGCAATACAACGATTACTACGCTTTGTGTAAATCGCCGGCCAGTTTTGAACACACCATTTGTGAGGTGACTTCTGCGCATTTGTGGGTCGCCAACGGCGGGGAACGGCTGCGGTTTCAAATCTCTTCCAATCGGTTCCTGACCGGCATGATCCGCATTATCGTGGGGCGTTTGCTGGAAATCGGAACCGGAAAACTGAGCGTGGAAGCGTTCGAAAAACACCTGCGCACGAAACAACCGCCACAGTTCATCACCCCGGCGAATCCACAGGGGCTTTACCTTTCAAAAATTGTGTACCCGTATTTGGATTTGCCGCAACGGACGGAGTTTGCGGCGATTTTTCAGTATGAGCGGGAAGGGTATTGGGGGGAGGTTTAGGTTGTAGGAGGGCAGAGCCCTTGTGAATAGGACACGCGAGGCGGAGCCTCTGCGCGAGCGCGAGCGGATCTAAAACGGATACCCAATCGCCAAATTAATCACCATGCCTTTATCCGGCGGCGTGGGGGCATACGGCACTTTGAGCGGGAAGGCAAAATCGAGGCGCAGCAGCAGAATGGTGAGGTCGAGGCGGATGCCAAAGCCGGCGTCTACGGCCAGTTCTTTCAAAAAATTGCGGGTGAATTGAGCGCCCGGTTTCAACGGGTCTTCATTCAGGAGCCAGACGTTTCCGGCATCAATAAACAAGGCGCCTTCAAAAATGCTGAACAGTTTGGGCCGGTATTCGGAGTTGAATTCCAGCTTGATGTCGCCCGACTGATCGGGGAGGAATAGTGCGTCGGGACTGTCATTATTGGGTCGGATGTAACGG
>JALHRK010000590.1 GCA_022841505.1 Saprospiraceae bacterium
AGACTATAATTCAAAATACCGCTTTGGTACAGGTAATTCATCAAAATGCCCAGCGCTACCACGACGAGCGGGCCATTCAGCATGCCAAAAATTTTGTGTTTGTGAATCAGTACTTTATCCCAAAGTATGAGAACAGCTAAGGAAAGGATAGCAATCAGCGCGGCGCCCGGCGTCAGGAACTCCACGGCCTTGAAGATTTCAGAAAAGGTGTTTTCACCATCGGCTTGCCAAAAAGCATCATCACCTTCCGCGTCTTTATCCCAACCCAGCGCATGCGGAATCTGTTTGAAAATGATTAAAAGTCCGATGCCACTCAGCATGCCTTTGATGACGGACGATGGGAAGAAATAGGCAATGAAGCCAGCCTTGGCAAATCCCAGAACGAGTTGGATGATCCCCGCCAAAACCACGGCCAGCAAAAAAGCCTCCCAGGAGCCCCCCAGTGCCGCAATCGAAGTGAGTACGATTACCGCAAGACCTGCTGCCGGGCCGCTTACGCCCAACGGCGAACCACTGGCAACCCCAACTACAATGCCACCTACAATGCCTGCAATGATGCCCGCAAACAACGGCGCGCCGGATGCTAAAGCAATGCCAAGGCATAAGGGAACGGCAACAAAAAACACGACGATACTCGCTGGAAGGTCGTGCTTTAACTCGCTAAAGTAACTTTTCATGGTGCGTGGTTTTATGTTATCGAGACAAAGATAGTATGACAGTTTGAAATGATAGCTATGCTATCTTTAAAAAATGTAAGAATATTTTTAGAGAGAACATTGCTACCAAAACCAGTGTAACGCTTATCTTTGTGAAAAGGTTTTGTGATATGGATTTTCAAGTCACCTTTAAGATCAATGAGAAGATATTTCTGCGGGATCCGGAAAGCAGCGAGGTTGGAAGGCAGATCGTAAAAAATGCGATAGACCTGATCTTTCAGTTAGGGCTCGAACGGTTTACTTTCAAAAAACTGGCGATTGAAACCCACTGCACAGAGGCGACCATTTACCGATACTTTGAGAACAAGCACCGGCTTTTGCTCTACATCCTTAATTGGTACTGGTGCTATATGGAGTTCCTGGTGATGTTCAAATTGCAGAATGTAGCCGATAAAAAAGAAAAATTAAAACTGATCGTTGAGTTGCTAACCCATGAACTGCCTGAAAGTTCAGGTAAATTCGACTACAATAAAAAATTTTTGAATCAGATCGTCATCACAGAAGGCAGTAAAGTTTATTTGGTGAAAGACGTATCGGAAATCAACAAAGGCGAAGTGTTTAAGCCGTATAAAGATTTGTGCGCAACGATTGCCGGCGTTATTTCTGAATACAACCCGGCGTACAAATATCCAAGGTCTTTAAGTACGACCTTAATCGAAACATCCCATAGTCAGCAATATTTCAGCGCTTACCTGCCCAAATTGACTGATGCCCTTCCGACCAACTTGTCGGAGTTTACAAGCCAGTTTTTGGAAGATTTTTTATTTAAGGTGTTGAAGTAGCCGGGGGCTAAAAGCTACAACACCATTTTAAAGCATTCATAAACAAGGCTATCCCTTTGAAGTCCATTTCGCCAATAGGTAGTTTTGTCGTCCGGAACTGCTTCTTTATTTGAAACAATATGGAAGTACGCTATGCCAGTCGCACCGGGTGTTGTTCGCTGTTTTTTTGCTTCCAGATTAATGTAGCCCAAGGCACTTTTTGGAACCAATGGACAAATATGGTCGTCCACCTTCAGGGCATTCGGGTAAGCTCTTTCCCCTGTTTCAAATGAACTGTTTTCAGCCGGCAAGCGAAGGTCGGGAAAAACGCCCTGGTACTGCACACTGCGGCCATTGGCGGTATAAAAAACGCCGATTGTAAGTTTGATTTCTCCTAAATCAAAGGTATCGTTTTGGATGGGATGAAACCGTTGGATGGTGCCTTTGCCATAGGTTTGGCTTCCGGCGATCACCGCCCTTCCATAGTCCTGCAAGGTGCCAGCGGTCAGCTCCGATGCGGAGCTGCTGTTTTCATTCACAGCAATGACTAATTTTCCGGTAAAATCTGCGGCCACACTTTCGTCTTCAAAAATGCGGAGTTGATTGTTTTTGTATTTGGCGTACATCACCACGCCTCCCTCAAGGAAATAGCCCATTATTTTTCTGGCTTCAATGGCACTGCCGCCCTGGTTGTCTCTAAGGTCAAGAATCAGGCTTTTAATGCCCATTTTATTGAATTGGGTTAATTCATGGAGCACATCCGCCGAGCAGCCTTCGTAAAACCGGAATAGTTTCAGGTAGCCAACTTTTGATGGGTTATCTCCTTCGGACAACAAAAAGGCATGTAGTTTTTCCAATTCGTAGTGGTCTCTGGTCAGGGTGATGGGCATTGCCGGCTGGCCTTTTTTCTTTACCATCAATTTGACCGTTGATTTTGGTTCCCCTTTTAATAACTTGATGACCTCGGGCATGGTTTTGTCGCCCACATCAATGAAATTACCCCCTGCATCGGATATTTGTAAAATAAGGTCGTCGGTGGAGAGCAACCCTGACTGTCCTGCCGGGCTGTTGGGGAGGATGCGCCTGATTTTGGGATAACCGGCCTCCATTTCCAGTTCTACGCCAATCCCAACTAAGTTTCTTGAAAATTCGGCATCCCATTGTTTTTTTTCATCGGCCGTCAGGTATTCGGTTTGAATATCATTGGCTTTCAGGTAGGCGTTGATGTATTTTGAAAAAAGGGCAGTCCTGCTTTCTGTTTTTAAGGCGTCTATTTGGTTTAGAATTTTCTTTTTGACCCGGTTTTTTGCATTCATGCGCTGAATTTCAATAGAGGCGGCAGGGTTCCGCTGCGCTTCTGTCAAAATTCCATCCAAATATTGTTGTTTAATTTTATTCCGCCATCTGCTGCGCAGTTCGGAATCGCTGCAGGCAAATTCATTAACCTTGAGGCCGGCAACAGCGTTGGAGTCCGTATTGATCTCCTCCTTGAGGATAGCGCGGACAATCGTTTTCGCATTTTCCAGGGCTTTTATTCTTATCTCAACCATTTTATCAAAAAAATCAATTTGACCTTCCTGTATTTCGTTGTCAATCAGGAGCCTGCCCAGGTTGAGTTGCTCAATCTCCACACAGGTAAATATGCATTTTTCCGGATCCAGTACCTTCAGGTAAGCCTGAAAAATATCCATAGCCAGCGCATCATCAAAATCCCTGCATTGAAAATGATTGCTTTTCATGCAATTGACCACCGCCAAAAGGGTAGCGGTTTCTTCTGGTGGGGTTTTAACGCCGTTTCCAGTGAACAGGAATAAGAGGGATAAGGTTAGGATGGTTGGGATACGCATTTGATTGATGGTTT
>JALHRK010000591.1 GCA_022841505.1 Saprospiraceae bacterium
GTTAAAGTGCATGACGCAACTGTGAGTAGGCACCTGGCGGGGACACAGGGGATAACAGGGCCGTGGGTGTTGGCTTATGGGTGGTATTTTTATTCACTGAATAATGAAGCGGACAGGGGCGTTTATTAGCCGCCGCGCTTAATCCAGCAGCCCATCCGCCGCGTCCAGCACCTCATCCCCGAACGACTTTAAATAGTCTTCCGTCGTTCGTATATCGGAATGCCCCAACGCTTCCGCAATAACGGCAATACCAACACCCTTTTTCTTTAGCGCGGTGGCGTATGTGTGCCGGGCTGTGTAAAACACGAAACCATCAACCGGAACGCCGATCATTTCAGCAACGGATTTCAGGGCAAGATTTACCTTCCCCGTTATCTTGTGTAGCCGGTTGAATTTCTGCAAATCGGTTTCATGTATGCCGGTGCTGTAAATGGGGAATAGGCGCGCATCTTCTTTTCGGGCATATTGTCGCATGATTTCAGCCGCCTTTTCATTGATGCGCACATTGTACATTTTCCCGGTTTTTTTCCGCTCATAAATCAGCCGCCCGTCTTTTATATTTTGATTGGTCAACGCGGCAATGTCGGCCATGTTGATGCCCCGACAGTAAAACGAGAACAGGAACAGGTCAACGGCAAAGGCGCCCACCCCGTCAAGCCTTAAACATTCCATTTCTCTGATTTTATCCAGCGGTATTGCCCGTTTTATGTTCGCGCCTCGTAAATGCGAGAGCGAATAGGCGGAAAAAGGCGCCCACGACTTATCCATCACTCCCGCTTTTTTAGCCCGGTTTATAGTCGCCCGCAGCGTTCGCATATTGACCGATATGCCGCCGTCCTTTATCCCGCGCTTGCGCTGCCAGGCTTCAAATCTTTCCAGCCAGCCGGGCGTAATATCCCGCATTGCGGCGCGTGGCTGAAAATCCCGTATAACCGCTGCCGTATTACGGTAAAAGGTGGAATTGCCCAAGTTGCCACCATCGGCCATTTCCTGCCTGATGGATAACATATAGGCGACCACCTTCACGGGTTCGCCTGACTTCTTTTTACTGCCGGGAAAAACCGCTTCGCCGAACACGTCAAAAGAAAACACCTTCCCGTCTCGCTCCATTTCCCGAATTACATCCGCCGCCCGTTGTTCGTACGTTCGGAGCATGTCGTTTTCATCCGCTGAAGATGGGTAGTTTTTTCTAAATCTACTCGTTTCGGTATTCCATTGATCGGACAAACATTGTCTACCAAGTGAAAAATACTTACTTTTACGGTCAAATGTGGCCCGCATCCAGACCGTTTGTTTTCCGTCCATGTTGGCGCGTGGACGGAGCAAAATGATAAAGGTTGCTCGCATGGTAAATCAACGGTAAAACATAGCGCGGTGGCTCGCGAAATGAAACGCCAAAGAAAAGCCAAATTTTACACATTGAACAATGAAAAACAGCGAGAAGAAACGACGAAATGTCAATAGTAGTACGCTTCCCAAGCCGAGGGTCGCGAGTTCGAGTCTCGTTTTCCGCTCCCTGATTATCAAAGACTTATGCCGGTTGGTGTAGGTCTTTTTTTGTTACTGGTAAAGCATTGGTAAAACATTCGGCTCGTTTTTTGTATCTTTGTTTGAAATAACGCAATTATGATAGATTGGGTTTGGAATTACGGAATACCTATTTTTCTAACCTGCTGCGCATCTGCCGGGTTGTTGGCGTTTGCGTTGGTTCTTTTGAGTGATACAATGACCAACCCTATCCAATACCTACGCAACTATCTCAACGCCTGCAGGATGAGGCGGGAGCGGGAAGCGTATCACAGGAAACTGAAAGCGAAATTCAGACACATTGAACTGTCCGACGAAGAGCAGGAGTATATTTCAGGTAGACAGGTCAATCACGCCGAAATGTCGGCGCTTTACTCCCAATTAATTGAGCAAATTATATCTTCAATCAAATTCCAGGTGGAGAGAACAAGGCAATTCTCGCCAGGCGGCATATCTACACCAATGACACACGAAGGCGGCGAATGGGTTGTTCCAATGCCTGGCAAAAATCCATTCAGAGTAACATGTGACCCTGATTCGAGTATTGATGCCGAATCGGTTGTTACAAAACACCCCATTTACAGTGCAACCATTCACGAGCGGCTTGAGTGGGCCATTGCCCGCGAAGATTACGAAGAGGCGGCGCGGTTGCGGGATGAGATAAAAAAGAAAGGCGCATAATCATGGCAAAGCGGAAATATTATCAAAACAACATAGATTTATCCGTGTATATGGACGGCGCAAAGTTTCACGTCAGGATCATAAGGCCGTCAGATGTTTGCCCGCATGGGTTCGCGTTTGCAAATGAGTTTTTTGAGGAGGAAAACGCGGAAAAGCATTTGGATTTGATTGCGGAATATTTGGGGTTAATTGAGGAGGTGGAAAGCAAAAATACTACAATATGAAACCACTACACGAATTACTTGAGGTAGACCGAGCGACATACGATGCGCTTGTCGAAAAGGTTCCGGCTGCGCTATTGAAAGCGATTAAAGAGCAGGAAACACCGAATGAGATAAAGGCGGCGGTAGTTGCCAGTATTCTTAATTCAGTTAGGATTGGCGAGGGGCTACACACCACTGGCATGGATGCCTGTATTTTAATTGGCATCATGGTAGAGCAGGCATATAACGCGGCTGTTTTGCAATCGCAGCAAAAGAAACCGCTGTTTGGGAAAAGGAAATAAGAAGCATGAACACAGATCAAATACTTTCAATTGTATCGCTTATCTGGTCTTTAGCGGCCCTTATTCTATCAGTGCAGAACTTACTCCTACTACATAAGTACGAGCAAAGGCGCAACAAGATAGATGATAGGCATAAAGGAATGCAAGACAAATAGCCATGCCAACAATTAGCAAGTCCAGCCCGAAGCGCCCCTGGCAACCCGAACGAAAAGCACAGGAGCGCCGCATCACTCAATCGGACGGCTTCTACCACACACGCGAATGGAGAGCCGCCCGACGTGTTGCAATGCAATTGAACATGGAAAAGTACGGGGTAGATGTGGCGATGTGTGAAGCGTGCATGGAGTTGGGTGTGTGGACGGTTGCTAATACAGTGGACCACACTGAGCGACGGACGGCAATGAACAGGGCTTTATGGCTAGAACAAAGCAATCTTAAATGTATGTGTAGTAGTTGCCACAACAGTAAGAGTGGTAGCGAGGCGCATAATAAAACGAAAGAATAATGGCAACAGAAGGCATGGTTACAGGCGCGAATATCTTAAAGGGGCTCAATCGCACATACCCTAATCTTTATGGAGATGTAGCCAACGCAGTACCAACGCCGCC
>JALHRK010000592.1 GCA_022841505.1 Saprospiraceae bacterium
ACTATTGGGCCGACCCGGCCAACCTGCGGGTGGATGAAAAGATCATTTCCGACGACATCTGGGAAGGGGTGTACAACCTTGATGTGTACAATGTTCAGCCAGTCGAGCACGGAAACGCTTCCTTTTTTCTGGAAGGGTTTCAAAACGCGCAACAGGTCATCCTTTCCGGGGAGTTCAACGGCTGGAACGAACACAACCTGAAAATGAAAAAAGTGGACACCGGCTGGCTCCTGAACCTTGAATTGCCGGTGGGGCGCTACGAATACAAATTTATTGCCGACGGGAATTGGCTGCACGACCCCGCCAACCCGGAAACGGTTAAGAATATGCACGGCACGCTCAACTCCGTGCTGCGCCTGACGAGGCCCGTGGTGTTTGAATTAGACGGCTTCCCGGATGCCAAAAAAGTCATCCTGGCCGGTACGTTCAACAATTGGGATGAAAACAAAACCCGGATGGAACGCACCGAATCGGGTTGGAAAATGGTGATGAACCTCGCCGCCGGCAAACACCACTACAAGTTTATTGTGGATGGCAAATGGATGACCGATCCCAACAATCCCCTTAGCGAACACGATCCTTATGGGAATTTGAATTCGATTTTGCTGGTGCAGTAAATCAAGGTTAAAGGTGGCAAATGTTGATCGTTGTCTGTTGTTCGTTGTACGTTAGCTTCTGGTTATTGGAAGTGACGCTCAACGAACAACGCTCAACGAACAACCAATAACGATTACCCTTTCTTATTAAACTGCGTCATCGTCAGTTGCAGCCCGATGGCGGCAAAGCTTTTGATTGTATTGCCGGCGTATTCGAGAACCGTTTTGAGTTCGTCGGCTTCGTCGGGGCTCCACTCTCCCAACACAAAATCCACCTGTTTGCCTTTTGAAAAATCATTGCCGATGCCAATGCGCAGGCGGGCGTAGTTGTTACCACCCGTGATTTCGTCAATGTCCTTCAGCCCGTTGTGGCCGCCGTCGCTGCCCTGCGGGCGCAGGCGTTGTTTGCCGAAAGGCAGGTTGAGGTCGTCGAGCACAACCAGCAGGTTCTCTTTCGGAATATTTTCTTTTTGCAGCCAGTAGCGCACCGATTTGCCGCTGCGGTTCATGTAGGTAGACGGCTTCAGCAAAATAAGGGTACGGCCCTTGTGTTTCAGGGTGGCAATGGCGCCAAGGTGATCGGGCTTAAAAGAGATGTCGGCGGCTTTGGCCATCACATCCAATACCTGAAATCCCACATTGTGGCGGGTGTTTTCGTATTCGGCGCCGATGTTGCCCAGACCGGCAATCAGATATTTCATGGTGTCGGGTTCGCTTTTTTCAGGAAAAAAAATCGAGATGAATCGTTTAAGCATGACGAATAAACTTATACTGCTACACTGTGTTCCCGCAGCGCGCTATTCAGCGACACCTTCTTATCGGTGCTCTCTTTCCGCGTGCCGATGATCAGCGCACAGGGAACCTGATATTCGCCCGCCGGGAATTTTTTGGTGTAAGAACCCGGAATGACCACCGAGCGTTCCGGGACCAGGCCTTTATACGTAACCGGTTCAGGGCCCGTTACATCAATGATGTGCGTGGACTGGGTCAGCACCACATTTGCGCCAAGCACCGCTTCGCGTCCCACGCGCACCCCTTCCACTACAATGCAGCGCGAACCAATGAAGCAGTCGTCCTCAATAATGGTGGGCGATGCCTGTGGCGGTTCCAGCACGCCGCCGATGCCCACGCCGCCGCTCAGGTGAACGTTGCGGCCAATCTGGGCGCAGGAACCCACCGTGGCCCAGGTGTCCACCATGGTTCCGCTGCCGACCCAGGCGCCGATGTTGACATAACTCGGCATCAGGATAGCGCCGCGTTCAATGAAGGCGCCATAACGCGCCACTGCGGGCGGCACCACGCGCACGCCGATGTTTGCATAATCGCGCTTGAGCGGAATTTTATCGTAAAACTCAAACGGTCCGACTTCTATGGTTTGCATTTCCTGCAAAGGAAAAAAGAGAATAACCGCTTTTTTAACCCAGGTGTTCACCTGCCACTCGCCTCCGGCCAGCGGTTCTGCCACGCGCAATTCGCCGCGGTCCAGCATTGCAACGACGCGGTTGACTGCTTCCCGCACCGGTTTGTCTTTCAGGCGCTCCCGGTCTTCCCAGGCTTCTTCGATGCGTGTTTTTAGGACATCCATATTTCAAGGTTAAAGGATAAAGTAGAAAGGATTACATATTATCCAAAATTTCCCTCCTCGCTTCCGTAAAATACTCTCTTGCTTTTTCGAGTTGGATAACGAGGTCTTTGATTTCTTTGGTCGAAACTTCGTCGCCTCTCTCCACGATGAGGGAAAGCAGTTGGTCCAGCATCATATCTACCGGCTGGAGGTGCATCAGCATCGAAAAATCGAATTCTTCGGGCGCTGTCATCCGCAGGTCAATTTCCCGCAGCAAGCCGATAAATTCAATTTTGAACTGAATGGTTTTTTTCAAAAGCGAAAGAACCGGCAGGGGGAGCCGTTTGTCCGCCCAGGTTTCTGCTACAGATTCTGCGAGTTCATTAAATGCCTTCGAAAAGTTTTTTTCCTGCTTTTTGTTGTAAAAAGGCTCTACGCCCGATTTGAACAAAATATTGATCACTTCGTCTGTGGCAATTTCCTGTCTTTCGTGCAGTTGCAACAAAAATTTAGCGCTTACAAAATCAGGGGTGAAGCTGCTGCCCAGCTCCCTGAAAATGCCATCGAGGTCTTTCGCTTTGCCCATATCTTTGGGATCCATGGTTGCCATGTCCTCCATCGCACTGTCGAAAAGATCTTCGTAGTAATCTTTCATTTGAATGTGCGCAAAACCGGCGTCGAAGAAAATTTGCAACTCTTCGTGGTTGTTGAGAAATGGGCCCAGCGGCGTTCCGGGGAGCTCCGGTAGTTTTGGATCCCCCAGCGCAAAAGCCCAGAAAAGCGTGATGTCCGCCGGTATGACCTCGTCAATGCCCAGCAAAACGTCGTCTATCGCGTCTGTCAGCAATTCGTCCCTGCGTTGAATGAGCAATTGCTGGGCGGCAATTTCTTTTCTGCTCACCACTTCAAGCTGGAAGCTATTTTCAAAATAATCAACCGGGGAAATGAGCAGTTGGTCTTCTTTAGTCAGCGGATTGTTCTGCATCCAGGCGCCCAGGTCTAAGGCGAGCAGGCTAATGGTATTGTTTTGCAAATCAACCATTTCCTCCTCCAGCGCGTACGGTGGCAAAAGTGACACGTAAATGAAGCCCGTTTCTGCGCCTATGGTTTCGCGTGTGATCGGAATCAGATTACCATCCGCATCCTGAAAGCGGTAC
>JALHRK010000593.1 GCA_022841505.1 Saprospiraceae bacterium
AATGAAGAAGTTCATAGGAAAGCCGTATGCGGGAAAACCGCACGTACGGATTGACGAGGGGGAGAAGCGGCACTGCCGCTTCTCTCTACTCTACCGTCACCTTTTTCTTAATTCATTCCTATTTTCCGATAAAAGCCATTTAGCGCCGCCTGGCACAATTCAACTTTTGGCGCTGCTTCGTTTTCGTATCGTTCGGTCAGGTATTGGCACCAACCGGTGAAGAAGGGCACAATTCTATTTTGCATATCATGGTAAGAAAAACCGCTTTGTGCGAGGTCATCTTTCAGGCCGGTACGCAGATCGCGCAAGGCTTTGTCATTTTTTTCAATGTCGTTGTGCAGTTTGCCGATATGTTGTTGCGCGATTCTTGCCGCTTCCTGACGCAAGGCATTTACACGGATCGTCATTTCTTTTTTAATGCCTACAATTTCCTCCCGCATTTTTTTGATTTGAGCTTTCCGGTGGCGAATGGCCACGCGGGCAGGAATTATTTTATAATATTCATCTAATAAATACCGGAGCAACAACCCCCAGATGATGTACATGCTAAATCCGGCGAACAGGATGATCCAGAAAACGCTGTTTCCGATGGCCATGGAGAGGCCATGCCAGGCGCCGCCTTCTACGAGGCCAATCATGACCTGCGATTCGTATATTTTTTTGACGATTTCGTAAGCTAGAAAACCGTCAAAAACTAAGGTGAAAACGTAGAGTCCGACTAACCATGCCCAGCTCTTGCTGTGGGTGAGCCAATGGATGAGAAAGCCCAGCCCGAGGAACATAAAGGAAGCGCTGAGCAGGAAGATAACCCCGAGGACGCCGTAGTCGTAATAGACATCGGGCAACGCGCTCAGGTTGACGATGGTCATAGAAGAAAAACCGGTGCTGTCATCGGCAAGCGCCTGAGCAGCCTGGCCCACATCGAGAATAAATGCATTGTAAATAACCGATACATAAAACAAGATGAGATAGCCGGTCAGCGCGATCAGGATGGTCATACAAATGTAGAAAGCCAGGCGATTGGCGGGATTGGCGTCGTTGCCGATCAGGCCGTAGTCGCCGTTTTTGATGCGCCGGATTTCGATTTTTTTATCGAAGATGTCTTCTTCCCGCTGTTTGATGGCAATGGTTGCCCGCGACTCTTCCTGCTTTGCTTCCACTTGCAGGGATTTGACGTCGTCTTCGCTGTCTTTAACTTGTTGGCGGAGTAAATTCCCCTGCTCGTCGGTGCGGAAAATTTCGCGCCGAAGGTCGCCGGCAGTGCGGTCGTAATCGCATAGCGCGCCCAGAAAATTTTCGAGCAGGCCCGGCTCGCCGTTCACTTTTTTGGATTCTTCGTATCCTTTTTTCTGAAGGGAATCATATTCGTGGAATAAAGGCCAGGCGCCGGATAATAAAGTTCCATTGGCGCCGGAGGGCGCTTGCGTCGTATCTCTCATTGTACTATATTTTATTTAATCAATTGCTACCTAATGCGTATTTCGCATCTCTAACATTTTGCAAGGATAGGGGGGTGTACGGAGGATTTTGAGAAAGGTTGCGTTTTTTCGGGGAAAGGTGGGTTTTTGGAGGGGAGTGGGTTGTTTTGACGGGAAGTGGCGAGATGCTGTTACGGCTTGGACAACTTTTCGGAGCGATTGAGCTTAATTGCAAATAGATACTTTAATCAAAAGCCCTGTTGTTGGGATAATCTTTGATGGTCTAATATCGTTTTCAAAAAAAAAACAAACCCACGATGGAAAGTGATCAGCGATATGATCGAATGGAAGCTTACCTTGATGGCGACATGGATCGGGCAGAACGGGTTGCTTTCGAGCAACTACTGTTTGAAAGCACCGACAGGCAGCAGGAAATGGTGATGTTTAAAAAAATCCGGAGGGAGAGTCAGTATAAGGGGCTGACGGAACTGGAAACCAAAAAACAGTTTGTCCTGGCTGTAAAACAATATCAAGAACAACAAGCGCAGGAAAGCACGAAATATATTTTGTGGTTGCAGATTGCAGCAATTGGCTTAGGGGGAGTCGCAGTGGCGTTGTATTATTTCCTTTTTCTTTCAAAATAAAAAACAGGGGGTTGCACTGCAGTCTTGGTTTCTTTCAAAGATACTTTTGTTCATAATTGGCGGCAAACAAACGCGCTATTGTCTTAATTTCGCCCCCCTATGTCCACCGTCGTCGTCTACAACCTGAACCAATTTTCGGAAGGTATCTACCTGCCCGACGCTTTGCTCGTCACCGCCGACCGCGATGGCCGGCTCACCCATATCAAACAGCGCGCAACGCCGCAAACCGTGGCTGCGCTTGATTTTCAGCCCGATCCGCTGCGCGATAAACTGCTGCGGCTGGTGGAGGATTTGCAACCCAAAGCGCTGGAAGCCAAATACAACGCCGGCAAAAAACAGGCGCTTTCGCTGGAAAAACTGCTGGAAGGGGAGGAGACGAAAACAGTGGTGCTCAACTTCGTACACCGCAAGATGGACGAGTGGCTCACCGCCATTGTCCAGCACCGCCTGCCGCTGACGAAAGACGTGGATCGCCGGGTGCTGGTCAAGGATTTTTTGCTGGAATTGAGCGACGAAGAGTTGCAGCCTTTCCTGTTGTTTCAACGCACGGAAACGAGCATCCGCTACCGATTAGAATTTGTGGGCGAACAGGGGCGCTTCAACGCCAACGCCCGCAGTATCGAACCCATTACCAACCATCCGGCCTGGGTGACGGTGGACTGGCGCTTGTGTCGCATCGCCCACCTGAATGGCAACCTCGTGAAGCCGTTTCAGAAAAAGGAGGTGGTGGTGATCCCGCGCCCGAGTGTCAAAACCTATTTCGAGCGGTTCATCCTCAAAATTGCCGAAAAGGTGGACATCGAGGCACAGGGTTTCGAGGTCGTTCAACACACGGAACTGCAGGGCTGCCGCATTGAACTGGTTCAAAATGTGTTTGGTGGAGACTGGATGCTGAAGGTGGAAATGGTATACCCCCGTGCGGTTTTTTTGTGGAATAACAAAAAGCAATCCAAAACCGCCCTGGAATTTAAGGGAGAAGAAGACATTCGCGTCATTACCGTTCGGCGCGACCCGGCGGCAGAAGCGGTTTTTATTGAAAAACTGCGCGGATTGGGTTTGGAAAACGCCTCTGGCAGTGCGTTCCAACTGACAGAAAAAGGGCCGACCGTTGATCCTTACCACTTACTTAGCTGGTTGGGGCAACAACGCACGGAATTGGAAGCGGCGGGTTTTACCCTCACTTCGCCCAAAGTGGAAGACAAAACCATCGCGCTTTCGGCGGCAACGGTGGAACTGCGCACCGAAGC
>JALHRK010000594.1 GCA_022841505.1 Saprospiraceae bacterium
TTTGTATGGCACTGCCGATGGAATTTCACGGACTTATACAGGCTGGCGCCACCGTGCTGGGCTATTTGGTTCCCGGCTATTTGTTGAATGCACAAGCCCGGAAGCGACATGTATAAAGAGTTGGATCCATTGCTGCTTTCGCAATTGCGCTTAGCCATCATGTCGTACCTGATGGTCGCGCGGGAGGCTGAATTTACTGTACTAAAAGAACAAACCGGCGCTACGGCGGGCAACCTCAGCGCGCAGATTGCCAAATTGCAGGAGGCTGGCTATCTGGAAGTGGAAAAAACCTACAAAAACAATTACCCGTTGACGATCTGCAAACTCACCCCGGTGGGCATCACGGCTTTCGAAGCCTTTTATGCGGATTTGAGGACGTATTTTGGTCAGAAGGACTGATTTTATTTCTAAAACAACAACATCATCATCATCATGTACATCAAAACCTTAGCCACGATCATTGGCATCGTTGGCCTGAACGCTTTATGCGCCCAACCAGGGCTTTCGCCAGATGCAAAAGTGCTGGCTGCGATGGAAAAAGTACGCGCGTTAGCCGGCGAATGGCATGGCAGCGGCTGGATTCAAATGGGGCCCCAACGCCACCAGTTTCTTCAAAAAGAATCCGTGGTTGTCAAGGCAAACGGCGCGGTCGTGGTGATTGACGGTCTGGGAATAAACGCTGCGGATGCCACCCAAATCATCCACCAGGCTTACGCGGTCATTTCCTACGATTTGAAAACGGGTAACTACCTGATGCGGGCCTATCGGGGCGACGGCAACCAGGTGGACGCCGATTTCACCGTGCAGGAAGACGGCGCAATTGTGTGGGGTTTTACGCACCCGATGGCCGGGCAAATCCGTTACACCATCCGCCTCCAGAACGGCCAATGGGTAGAAACGGGCGAGATGAACCGCGACGGGCAAACCTGGATGCCGTTTTTTGAGATGAAGCTGGAAAAATAAGGACGTTTCAGCCCATCGAAGCGCGCTCCGCTGCATGTTCTACCCCATAATCGGTCTTCAGCCCGTCCAGACTCTCAGTGTTTTTTTCCAGGATATAATCGTGCAGACCGGCTTCTCCTTTTTTGTCGGCCCATTCAGCCAAAATGGTGCGTTCGCCCGTATAGTCGTAGAGCGGCACACCAAACCCGCACGAGGTTTGGACGAGTTCAATATCCGCCACAAAAATCTGGCGCGTATTGACCGGCAGGGTAAAATGCGGGGCATATTGTGCCCAGGTTTCCGACCCCGGCAAAATGGCACGGCCTTTCCCGTAGAGCCGCAGGATCAGCGGCGGGCCTTCAAAAGCGCAAAACATAAAGGTGATGCGCCCATTTTCGAGCGTGTGCGCCGAAGTTTCGTTGCCGCTGCCGACCAAATCCAGGTACGCCACCTGGTTCGGCGACAAGACCCGGAAAGCATCGAGCCCTTTGGGCGACAGGTTGATGTGCCCGTCGGCCTTCAGCGGCGCCGTGCTGACAAAAAACAGGTGCTGTTTTTCAATAAAGGCCTGTTGCGCCGGTTGAATGGAATCAAAAAATTTACCCATGATTTTGATAATTAGCGATTGAAAATTTTTCAAAACAGGAACCAGGGCGACCGCGAGGGTCGCCCCTACCGTCCGTCCCGCCGTCCACCGTCCACCGTCCACCGTCCACCTTCACTTCAACGTCTCCTCAAACAACTTATAAATCCGTTTGTATTCGTCCGCCCAGCTGCTGGGTTCCACGAAACCGTGGTCTTCCATTGGGTAGACGGCAAATTCCCAGCCGTCTTTTCCCAGTTCGATGAGGCGTTGCGACAAGCGCACCACGTCCTGAAACTGCACATTCGTGTCCACCATGCCGTGCAAAATGAGCAGGCGGTCTTTCAGGCCCTTGGCGTGGTAAATGGGCGAACTACGGGCATAAGCGATGCTATCCAAAGCCGGGGTATTCAGGATGTTGGCAGTATAGGGGTGGTTGTAGTGCGCCCAGTCGGTCACCGAACGCAACGCCGCCCCACTTTTGAAGGTGCCGGGCGAAGTAAACAGTCCCATCAGCGTGATGAAGCCGCCGTAAGAGCCGCCGTAAATGCCGATGCGTTTGGCATCCACGCCCAGTTCTTTGGAGAGGTAGCGCGCGCCGTCTATATGATCGTCTAAATCTTTTCCACCCATGAACCGGTAGATGGCCGTGCGCCAGTCGCGCCCGTAGCCGCTGCTGGCCCGGTAGTCAATGTCGAGCACCGTGTAGCCGTTGTCGGCCAGATAATTGTGGAACATAAACTCCCGGGAGTAATTGCTCCACCATTTGTGGACGTTCTGGAGGTAACCGGCGCCGTGTACAAAAATGACCGCCGGGCCGCCTTTTTTGGCTTTCGCCGGACGGTAGAGGCGGGCGGGCACTTTCACGCCGTCGCGGGCGGTGAACCATACAATTTCAGGGTCGCGCCATTTGTAGCCGTCGAATTTGGCGGTCGTGGATTTGGTTAGGCGGCGCATGGGGGCGCCGGGTTTGTTTTCCATGACGTAGAGTTCCCAGGGCTGGTTGCTGTAAGAATGGCGCACCGCCAGCAGTTTTTCATCGGGAGAAAGTTCCACCTCGTGGGCGCCGGTTTGCGCCGTAATTTTTTCCAGTTTACCACCATTCAGGGGCAGGCGGTAAAAATGCTGTTCGTGCGGCCCTTCGGCGTTTGCCGTGATGTAGAACCATTGATTGTCTTTCGACAAACCGGCGTTTAAAACTTCAAATTTGCCGCTTGTCAGGGCTTTTTTCTCCAGCGTTTCCACATCCAGTGTATAAAGGTGGGAAAAACCGGTGGCTTCCGATTGGAACCAGATGCGGCGGTTGTCGGGCATCCATCCGATATTGCCCATCGAAAAATTCGAGCCGACGCCCGGGCCGCCCACCCAGGCGTCGTCGTGTTGCCGGTCGAGCAGTTTGAGCTTGCCGGTCGCCAGGTC
The DNA here is from genome assembly GCA_022841505.1 of Saprospiraceae bacterium. GTDB lineage: Bacteria > Bacteroidota > Bacteroidia > Chitinophagales > Saprospiraceae > JABWAJ01. The sequence continues at coordinate 2,945 of JALHRK010000594.1, forward strand.
CAGCAGCACAATCCAACGGTCTTTGTTGTCCAGCGCGCGCACGACGAGGACCGCTTTGCCGTCTTCCGAAAAAACGGGGCCGCTGGTGAGGACTTCGCGCGGATTTTTGTACTTCGGGTTGTACGCGGTGGTGTCTTTATGGTATTCGGCCAAATAGGCCGGTTTTTCATAAATGCCTTCTATTTGTTTGATGTCCAGTACGTAATGCGTGTCGCGTTCGATGTCGTAAAGGCTGGTTTCGTAGGTATCGCCTGCGGTTCCGACCTTTTGGCGGGCGTTCAGGTCTTCGATATAGCCCGATTCGGTTACGAAGTCGGGCACTTTGGTGCTTTTGCCGCGCGAAGGTGTGCTGATGCGGT
>JALHRK010000595.1 GCA_022841505.1 Saprospiraceae bacterium
CAGCTCGTGCAGGTCCGTCCAGTTGCCATGCTGCACGTTTTTGAAATGCGTTTTGAGGCAGTTGGCGTTATTGTCCACCTGTAAAGACGCATACACGTTCGCTTTGCATCCCTCGCCGGCTTTTTCCACCGTATTGGGGTCGCTGTAATACAAGCTGCCGTCGTCGTTGCCAAAATGTTTTTTCAAAAACACTTTGTCAACGACTTCCACATTCACAAACAAGCCATAGTATTCGCCGTTGATGGTGACTTTGGCATAGTTGGCGGCGGGCGCAGGCATGTATTGCCGGGCGATTTCGTAGCCGACCACTTCGCGCACCAGGCTCGGATCGCGAAGCGCGCTCGACAAGTCAATGTGCGAATAACCTGAATAATTCTGGGAAGCCGTGGCATGGTCGAGCTTGATGAAAAGGCCGTTGCGACGACCGCCGGGTGTGAAGGCCCGCGCGTCGCGGTAGCGCAACCCGGCGCCTTTGAATTTGGCGCCGTTGATGTCTGCACTGCAGGTCAACAACTCGTCGCCATTGTAGCGTAAAGAGTCCAGCAAATAACGCCAGTTATTCTGTTCAAAGGTGATCTTTATATCCTGAATAGCCTTTGGATCATAGAAGTTGGACGCATTTTGGCTGTGACCTTTTACAAAAAAGAAAAGGCTGCTGATACAGCTTAACAGGAGGAGATTACACTTCATAGTCTAAACTTTAAACTTTTTGCGATGCAATATTAAAAAAACTATCACAGCATTTGGGCAATGAAACCGGACAAATGCAATATCTTTTGCCCAATAGCCTAAAGAACGTGGATTGCGGCAAAAAGACACCATTTGGACTGAGAAAAAATTCTAAACGTTGTTACACCTTAGAATCTTGCCGAACTAATCCAGCATATAAAAATTGTTTAATCATCATAAATTAACCCCACATTCCAAAAAAAGTGTACTTTAGGCCGCATCAACTGTGTTAAAGCATGAGAACCCTGGCCTTGATTAGTTTTTTAGTTTTTTGTGTCTACGCCCTTGCGGCGCGCTGGTATTTTGTGTGTGAAGTTCGCCAAAAGTGCGATCCGCCGCCCGCTGCGCCTGTGGTGGACAGCATGACCGATGTGCGCCTGAAGACCCTCCGGCTGACCCAGGGCGATTCGGTTTTGCTGCGCGACTACGACCATTTTGCCTTCGATTCAGCCAGTATTTTGCCGTTGCTGAACGATAATAACATGGCTTTTCTGGATACTTTAGCCGCTATTCTTAAAGCGGACTCTAACCAGATGCTGACCATCACCGGTCTGTACCGACCTTCTGAAAAAGACGCCAAGCCTGGTTTTTTTGAAAATATTGGAAACGCCCGAGCCGACGCAATTAGAAGGCTGCTGGTGCAACGCGGCATCCGGGAAGGACGCATTACTTTGGACAATACCGCTGCACGGGATGAACGCCTGTCGGAACCCCTGCGCTTCGACCTGTACCGGGATGAAGGCCGACCGGAGGAATTTGACCGCGTACAGTTTACATTCACCAACATGACTTTTTCGGACGCCAACTTTGCTTTTGGTTCCGATGAATTCCGCCCCGGCGAGCCTTTTGTGCTGTATGCAGATTCGGTAAAAACTTACCTGACGCTGCATGCCGACAAAAAAATGACCATCATCGGGCATACCGACAACATCGGCACCAATAAATTCAATACAAACTTAGGTTTGCGCCGCGCCGAAAGCGCCCGCAAGTATTTTAAGGAACTGGGCGTTGTCAATAAAATCCGGATCGAATCGAAAGGGGAGGGGCGTCCCGTGGCGACCAACAAAACCGAAGAAGGCCGGCAGAAGAATAGAAGGGTGAATTTTGTGCTGGAGTAAATAGGAAAGGTTAAAGGGTAAAGTAAAAAGGTTAAAGTAACAAGGGTAGCCAAATATCATCCTGAAACGTAATCTTACTTTCTACTTTCTACTTTCTACTTTAACCTTTCATCAATCAACCAACAACAATCAACAACATGGATATCAATAACTTCTTCAGCGGATTTCAGACCCAGGACAGCTACGCGATCCTGTTCATCACGCTGATTGCCTTTTTGCTGGGCCTGCTGACGGCGTACCTGCTGCGCGGCGGAAAAATTGCAGAACTGAAAAAACAAATTGAAGAGCTGAAAAAACGCGTGCCCGAACTGGAGGCGCAACTCGCCGCCGCCCAGGAGCAACTCGACCTGAAAGATGCGGACCTGAAACGCGCGCAGTTTGAGCAGCGGGAAGCGGAAGCCCGGGCACAACGCCTGGAGGACGAAAAAAACAAGCGCTACGCAGAAGAACTGGCGCTGAATACGGAAATCGAACGCCTGCGCAATGCCGGTAAAACCCAGTTGGCCACGATCGAACAACTGAATGCGCAGATCGCGCACCTGCAGGTGAACAATGAAGAACTGCTGGGCGCATTAGCCGTTACAGCGCCGATGCCGGAGGCTGAAATGGAAGTTTCGGACTCTGTCGCACCGGCAACCCCGGAAGTTATTGTGGCTGCGGATGACCTCGCCTGGCAGCGCTTAGATGCGCTGGAAGCCAAACTCATGCAATTGGAAGCGGAAAACCACGCCTTGCAGGCTGCGATGCAAACCTTGCAAACCGCGAAGGAAGAACCAGCCGCTGCCGCGCCCCTGATGGCCGTTTCAGACGACGACGAACCCGAACCTGAATTCTTTTTTGTACCGGGTGGAAAAGACGTGCTCCGCGAAAGGATTGACGTGGATGCCCCGCCGGTAGAAAAAGACGACCTCACCCTCATTGTCGGAGTCGGGCCTTTTTTAGAGAAAAAACTGAACGAACTGGACATTTATACCTTCGAACAAATCAGTTTGTTTGACGCGGAAGACATTATCCGCGTGACGCGCGACATCGGCTATTTTGCAGGCCGCATCGAACGCGACGACTGGATCGGACAGGCTGCCCGCCTGCACCGCCTGAAAACGGAACACCCCGAAGCGCTCAAACCGGCTGCCGGCCCGGATGTTTCCAACCTGCAACTCGTCGAGGGCATTGGTCCGAAAATAGAAGCACTCCTCAAAGCCGGCGGCATCTCCACGCTGCACGACTTAGCCGACGCACAGATGGAACGCCTTTGGGAAATTATGGACTCAGCTGGCGAAGCCTACCGCATCCACGACCCGGAAACCTGGGCCACCCAGGCCCGCTTGGCCGTGCGCGGCGAATGGGAACTGCTGCGGGAATACCAGGGAGAGTTGAAAGGTGGGAGGAAGGTGGAGGAATAGGATTTGAAGATTAGTGAATTTGAAGATTTGAAGATTGGGG
>JALHRK010000596.1 GCA_022841505.1 Saprospiraceae bacterium
TTGCCGTACGCAGCGAATCGAGGCGGATGGTATCGTTCAGGGCGCTCAATTGCAGGGCGCCGCCGTTCACTGAACTGATTTGAAAAAGCAAGCTATACGTGCCGCCCGCCGCAAAAGCATAGCTGCCGAGGTTGAGTTGTTCGGACGTATTTTCTGCAAGGTTGCCCGTCCAGTTGAACGGGGTTTGCGGCGTGCCATTCACCGACCAGGTAATGGTTGCAGCGGTAACGGGCACGGAGGCAGTAGCCGATAACCGCACCAGGATATTTGCAGGAGTTGGCGGTAAGGGGAGGCTTGGCGCAATATAGCTCAAACCGGCATCGAGGCCGATGACCGAAAATTCATCCGCGCCAATGTCCGGGCTGGTTGAGCGGGTTTCGCCATCTATATCGGTAAGGATGCCGAGGCCGCCGAGGGCTGTGCCGTTCAGCACAATTTGCGACACGTGCAAATCGGTTGCTGAGGCAAATTGCGGATCCGCAGAAACGGAGTGCTGATCGAAATTCGAGGCTGCACGCCAGTCGGCCAGATTGGCGAGGTAATTTCCATTAAAATCGCCAAGGTATTCCCCTTCAGAGTAGAAGTTGTTGTAATCGCAAGCAGTCAATCCGTCGCTGTTGATGCGAATGGCGAAACCGTGGTCGGCGCTCAGGATGTTGTTCAGGATGCGGTTGTTGTCACCGTAGCTGTAATACAAAGCCGTGGAATAGCTGTCTGTATTGGTATTGCTGATGGTGTTGTGCAAAACATCGGTGTAGTAAATTGTAGACAAATAAAGGCCGTAGCCGTTGTATTCGCCGCTTATCTCCACAAAATTATTGGCGATGAGTCCGCGTTCACCACTCACGGCCTGAAGGTTGGAAATGTACATGCCGTAGCCGTTCCTAACGCCGGTGATCTTGTTGCGCTGCACGATGGCCGGATCGTAGACACTCAAATAAATGCCCTGCCCGCCTTCTGTGCCATTCCCATAACTGACCGTATTGTCTTCAATAACCGCCACGCCGGAAGAGGCATAGATGGCATCTACGTTGTTGGTTGTGATGGTGAGGGTGTTGTTGCGAATTTCGCCGTCTGTGCTGGATACATAAATCGCATCGGAATATTCGCCGGCGATGGTGAGGGTGTTGTTGCTGATGATCGCCTCATTGCTATAACATTCTATCCCATACGAATACTGGCCGCTGATCTGAATCGTATTGTCGTCAATCGCATTGCCCTGACCGCCCGATACATAAATGCTGCGCTCCGACTGCTCCTGGCACGTAATGTCATTGTCTTCAATTGTCGCGTTTTCGCAATATTCCAGGTAGATGCTGTAGGTACTGGAATGCCCCAGGTTAAAGGTATTGTCACTGATCAACAGGCTTTCGAGTTGGTACACATAAATCCCCCGGTAGTTCATGTTGGAGAAAGCGCATTCCGTAATTTCCCAACCGGTGTGAAGATCGCCGGAAGCGTTGATGCCGTAGTTGCTGCTGCCACTCACCGCGCTTTGGTGCAACACAAGATCCGTACAATAAGACGCATAAAACAGGTAATAGGTATTGTTCACATCGCCGGTAAGGCTCACCTTTTCGAAGCGCAGGTTGTTACAGCTCGTCAGATAAGTTCCGTAATAGGTCGGCGCATAAAAGCTGATGTTTTTGAAAATCAAATGGTTGACATTGCTTAAACTGAGTACCTCGTTGCCGCCGCTGTACAAAATCGTCACCGCCGTGCTGTCGTTTGCTTCCGACTGAAACGTAATGGTGTTGGTGGGAGAGGCGCCCGAAATAGCGTCGTTTATTGCAATTTGCTCGTCGTACACGCCATCGCGGATATTGAAAACCACTGCTCCGGAAACGCCGTCGGTAGTTAGTGCACTTACCGCGTCGGCAATGGTTGGATAATGTGGCAACGCACCGCCAATGGTGTAATTACCAGACAATTGCGCCTGAGCGCCAAAGAAAAACAGCATCGCGGCGATGCACAGAAATTGGTGTAAATTTTTCATAGGATATGGCTTGCTTTCTCGCAAGCTAAGGTCGCGGTAACCTCACACCCCTGAAATACGATAAACTGCGTATCTTTATAGTCCGATAGCTGCGTTATGTGAAAGCCCAAAAACGGTCACTTACTTGAGTAAGCTCCCGCTTTTGGGCTTTCACATGCCTTGCTCTCGAACTCTAAAGAGCAGGCACTCAACTAAATTAGTAGCTACTTTTATGTAAAAGCCCCCAAAATCGGTCATTTACGCATGTAAAATCCCGCTTTTGGGGGCTCAGCGCGCCTTACTCTCGAACTCTAAAAAGCAGACCCTCTACTCAATTAGTAGCTGCGTTTACGACTCATCTTATTGATGATTGACGATTAAGTGATTGATGATTTTTGATGTGACACACCTAAATAAGCCCCAGTTGTCTGCCTTTATCCACTGCCGAAACCTTGTTGTGAACTTGCAATTTCCTGTACACATTTTCGATGTGCTTGCGCACCGTGCCTTCTGAAATGTCGAGGTTTTCAGCAACCTGACGGTAGCGCAGGCCGCGACTGAGTTGGTCGAGGATATCAATTTCGCGGTCGCTGAGCGGGGCATCTGTCTGGGTTTTGGGCACGGCTGGCGGTGGGCGGCGCAGCAGGGTCAGGGCTTTGCGGGCGATGGCGGGTGACATCGGCGCGCCGCCTTCCATCACTTCGCGGAGACTGCGGTGCAACACCTCCGGGGATTCATCTTTGAGCAGGTAGCCGTCGGCGCCGGCCAGGATGGCGTCAAAAATATGGGTTTCATCGTCAAAAACGGTGGCCATCACGACCTTGATTTGTGGATGCAGCGCTTTCAGGCGGGCGGTCGCTTCGATGCCGTTCAGCCGGGGCATCATGATGTCCATCAGCACGATATGCGGCAGCGTTGGCAGCGCCGTCAATTGTTCGAGCAGTTCCTGGCCGTCTTCTGCCTGGCCGATGACTTTAAAATCGGGCGAGAGTTCCAGGTTCTCGCGCAGCATTTTGGCGAGCCGCGGCAGGTCTTCAGCGATGTGGATGTGATAGGTCATGGTAAAACCTTTAGTGGGTGATTCGTTGCGCCGAACTCCGATTCGGCGCATTAGCGTTTGGGGGCTTTGTACCGCCGAACTCCAGTTCGGCGCATTCCGTTTGGGGAATTTGTAGCGCCGAACTCCAGTTCGGCGCATTCCGCTTGGGGGGGTGTAACGCCGAACTCCAGTTCGGCGCATAACATTTGGGGGTTTTGTAGCGCCGAACTCCAGTTCGGCGCATTCCGCTTGGGGGGGTTGTAGCGCCG
>JALHRK010000597.1 GCA_022841505.1 Saprospiraceae bacterium
GTGCTCGACAAATTCCAGTACCTGAAGTACAGTCTGGTCGCAATCCTGTTCTTTGTTGGCATCAAAATGTTGTTGCACGATGTCTGGAAGCCGGAAGAATGGATGTCGCTGGCGGTTATTTTTGTTTCACTTGCGGCGGGTATTGGCATCTCCTGGATGAAAGCGAAAGAGGTACTTCCTGTGGCGCCGGTTGAGGAGGATATTTTGGATTGAGTAATTAGAACATTTTCATACAAATCCGCTAAGAAAACAGCCTGCTCTATTTTGATATTCTTTGCTTTATGAAGTATGCTTGGCTGGTAATATGAACCAAGCGCAATACTTACGTTTTAAAAGCACTCCTTCCCACCACAAATCAATTTATTATTGAACAAAACCCACTGTCAAAATGTAGTTTGTGTACTGCCGGCAAAATTCGCCGGCAAACCATCACAAAAAGAAAGAGAGATGCCCTGGAAATGGTATGATAGCAAGGTTGTCCGCATTGAAGATGAGTCGCCGGCAACCAAGCGCTTTTGGCTGGAAGTGGAAGGAGAAACTGCAATTCCTTTTGAAGCGGGGCAGTTCGTCACCATGGATTTACCCATCCACGATAAGCGACTGAAACGCTGGCGCAGTTATTCCATTGCTAACGCGCCCAACCACGATAATATACTGGAATTCTGCATTGTAAATATGAATGGCGGCGGTGCCACCCGCTATTTTTTTGAAGAAGTGGCGCTGGGAACCCCGATCCGCTTCAAAGGCCCCGATGGCAACTTTGTGCTGCACGAGCCGTTCGACCGGGATTTGGTTTTTATTTGTACGGGCACCGGCATTGCGCCTTTCCGCAGCATGATTCAGGACATTGCCCTTCACGAAAAGCCACACCGAAATATTCATCTTATTTTTGGCACCCGCAACACCGATGGCATCCTGTATCGCAATGAATTTGAAGCCTTGCAAAAGACCTTGCCTGGATTTCGATACAGTGTTGCTTTGTCGCGCGAAGCATCCTTCAACCCTTCCGATTTTCCTTTTGAAGTACAAAACGGCTACGTCCATCCGATTTACCTGCGCGACTACCAAACGCCGCGTTCCGATGTAGATTTTTACATCTGCGGCTGGAGCAATATGATTGATGAGGCGGTCGCTAATTTGATTTTGAAATTAGGTTACGAGAAGTCGCAGGTGCATTATGAGTTGTACGGGTGAGTACAACCGAACAGCGTTCGGTTGCAATGAGAGAAGTGTAACCAAATGCTTAAGGATTAAAAATCAACGGAATAGCCAATTGAAATGCCATGAGAATCCGCCTTCTTCTTGCCAGTGAGCCGCTTTTGGTAGCGATAGCCGAAGTCGAAAGTGTGTTTCTTCCGGAAACGGTATCTGATGCCCGAGTCCAGGCGAAAACGATCCCATTCCAGGATACCTTCATCCCATTCCATGTTAGCAGCCGGGTTGAGATACAACCGATGATCTTTTTTGAAAAGCCACTCCATGCCTGACCGAAAGACAAAACTGTGGTTCCAAACAGTTCTTCCATCATCTTTGGCACTATTCATTTGCCAGGAAAGCCGGGGCTCAAGCTCAATTTTTTTGGATTTGTGAAAAGGCAGGAAAGTAAAATCTGTCCGAAATCCATGTCTGACCTCTTTTTCCCGAATATTCAGAGAATAATTTTGTGAAAGCCGCAGCCAGTTTGCAGGGCGGTATTCTCCTCGAAGCCCTGTAACGCTGCGCCACTCGACTTCCACTTGCTGCGGATTGTCATTTAAGCCCCCCGAATTCCCCATGCCCGGTTCGTCGTCGTCATCGTCCTCCTCCTCCTCCTCATCGCCAGGAAATAAATAAATATCATTGAAAAGGTTGTTGTACTTACTTTCCGTAGCCTTGATTTCTGGATTAAGCTGTATTTGCTGGCTGATTTCTACGCGGGATTTTTTGTTAATTTTAAAATTTTTGGAAACATCTACCCGAATGTTAACGCCAAGGTGTTGGGCATAACTTTCGCAAAAGCAAAACAAAAGACAGGCAAGCAGGCTAAATTTTTTCATGTGCGATTACTTTTGCCTCTACATTGCACAATCCCGCTTATTGTTACTTATCGAAATATTGAAATATTCCCAAATCTTACAAATTCCTGTTCTAGTTTGATTTTCAATACATAATAATAAACCCCGGCAGGTAAAGCTCCGTTAGGCGACCGGCCATCCCAATCGTTGTTGTAGGGCGCAGCCTCAAAAACACGATCTCCCCATCGGTTAAAAATAATCAATTCGCTGTTGGCAAAATTAAAAGGACAGGAAGTTGGATCCACCACAATAAATTCCAATTGATCGTTGAACCTGTCGCCATTGGGCGTAATACCTTCTGGAAAAACGTTGTCAGGAGCAGCATCCAGGTCGCAGATATCAGACCCATCGGCATTCACAACCAGCACCATCGCGGTATCGCACAGCAGTTCACAATCAGGTTGGCAAATCTGGTAAATTAAGGTGTCCGAGCCGGCAGCATCCATATCCGGCGTGTAGTTGATCGAATTTCCATTCAAGGTTGCAACGCCTTGGGAAGGCGCTTGCAGGATGCTGATGGTCGCGCCCGGAAGGTGTACATCATTCCCCAAAATCAGAATTTCGACCCCCTGGCCGCTGACCGGTACCGGGCCATCCTGTTGTGCAACGGGCGTTGGAACGACGTTAAGCAGGACCGAAGCGCTGCTATAATCGTCGCAATCTGCTGTCGAAAGCGTCCAGGTCAGTACATAACCCCCCGCTTCCGATGCCATTGCATTGCTTCCCGGAGACAATGGGTTGCTGATGATAATTCCCTCGCGGTCCACAGACCAACTGCCTGTTGTGCCCGCAGGCAAATTAGCAACCAGGTTGAACGCCTCCCCAAGGCAAATAATCGAAGTGGATGCACTAGCCTGAGCTGCTGTCAAACCTGCCAAGGGGTCTTCCAAAGTCACTTCGAGGCTACTGATACACCCCTGATTATCGCGGCAATACACAATATATTGCCCCGGGCCAAGGCCTTCAAACAAAGGGTTAGCCTGGAAATTCGTCCCGTCAATGGAAAATACATAGATCGGCGAGCCACCCTGTGCGCTTACGCGAATGGTTCCGTTATCGTTTTTGCAGTCGGGGGCTGTGCTTTCCGTCAGGGTAATGACTAAGTTACTGCTGTTATTCAGCGTTATTGTCTGCTGCCCCGTGCAGCCATTCGCGTCACGAACCGTGACGGTGTAATTGCCCGCCTCAAGATTAGAAAAAGTACCGCTGCTTTGGAAGTTGACCC
>JALHRK010000598.1 GCA_022841505.1 Saprospiraceae bacterium
CCACCCACAACCCGCCGTTTTCTTTTGAGTTCGAGCGCAGTTTTTGGCGAATAATAAAGTTCAACATATGCTTCAAATTCATCGTCCGATGATCCTGTTTCCAAAGCTTCTTTGACGGCTTCTTTCAGCAGGTTATCAAACTGTAAATCTATTTTCCTCAGGCTGTCAATTCGCGTAATTCTCAGAGAATCCCAGGCCTGGAGATTTTCCCAGAATTTTTCAGAGTCATTTTCATCGTATTCAGGCTTGTTGGTTGATTTATGAATATAGGCCATGAACTTTGCAGGGGCAGTGTTTTTTTCATCAGAAAGCCAGACACTGTTTTCGTCTGCACCTTCAAAAAACACCTGAGTAGCAGTATCCACCATGCAATCGGAATACTGGATCATTCGTGCATATTTTTCCGGCAACGGCTGCTGTGAAAAATCTTCTACAAAATAAAATGCCCTGATTGATTCTGAGTCATATTTATTTTTTTTCGAGTACCGATATATCCACCTCCCTTTCAGTGGTTTGTCGTATTGATCAAGGTCATCACCTTCAAATTCAAAGCCATATTTGTATTGATCATCAAATCCTACACTGCTCAATTCAACAATATCCTCCCCTTCGTAGCCCTTGTATTTATACTTAACGACCAGCAATTCTTTCACCGTTTCCGCCTGCTTGTACTTTCGAATAAAATCTTCGTAGGAAATACCCGAATCAATGTCCTTTTTGGCAGCTATAACATCACGTTTTTCGAGCGCAACAAAATGCGCTTTAGCCTGAGATTTAGCCCGGTATACTTTATCCAATTCACAAACCCTGAATTTCAGGTTCAGCGAATCCACGATGTATTTTAATTGTTTCACCGTGGTGTCGGAATAAATCAATCCATTGGCGTGATTTTCAAACTCTGATTCTTGTGTAAAGGCGGTAAATGCAGAAAGGGCTAAAATGAGGAAGGCAATGGTCTTTTTCATGTTGCTGAAGGTTATGGGTTTGTCAAACAAATGGGTGCGATCTTCCCAGTATGGATGCAGAATTGTGGCCTTTTGGTGGGCTGCACGTCAGCGTGATGATTCTACTTCCACCGCCATTGCTCGTTCCGTACGTAAGGTACATCCAAGGCCAATGTAAGCGCTTTCAATTTTTCCTTCAGCGGTTCCAGGTTTTGGATGCTGCTTTTGGGCAGGACGATGGCCTCTCCGGTTTTGAGTTTGAGGAAAATAGTGGCGGGAATTTCAATCACACTGCTTATTTCAGAAAAGGGTATTTTGCTTTCCATACCGCTTTCCTTAGCAAAGAGGTGGTCGTCTTCAAAAGTCAGCGTCAAAAGCTTTCCGATCCGATCCCTGAAATTTTCCCGGATATAAGCCTGGTAGTGCCGGACGTAGTAGTTCCTTTCCCAAATGGGGTAAATAAAGTACCAGAGGATGGCCAAAATGACCAAAAAACCGGCTGCTGTCTGGCTGCTGACGAACCAATAATAGAGGCCCAATAAAAGGTAAATCAGCGGTCCGATGAGCCTTGCCCTTCGCCGCTTTTTGATAATCCGCTCCGCCGTAGAGGCGGCATATAGCTGGTGGGTAAGGAAGTCGTTTTCGGAAAGGGAATAGGTAATCGTCATGTGTATTAATTTGTCCGTGTTACTTCATTTATGCCTGAACCAACAATCCGTTCGGTCAAGCTCATAAGCCTTAAATATAGTATTAACCGGTGAACCATGGAACACAAGGTCGTTGAATTGGGTGCGCATCAGGTAATTAAAAGCCCCCATATCCCCGGTGTAAGCGGTTTGGTTGTCGTGGTTAAATTGCTGGTGAATTCCGGCGAGTTTTTCAATAAACGGTTGCATCACCGCGATATTTCCACCGATGATCCCGCAATTGAGCAACGGCGCATGTTTAAAAGCGATTTCGTACGCCGCGTAATCGGCAATTTTACTGCGCAAATGGGCGGAATGCGCTTCCATCCATTCATTATGGAGGATTTTGGGTTCGTCGCCACAAAAAAGGGCAGTTGGGTTTTCGGTAAAAAAAGGGTGGATAAAAGGATTGTTTAGGATCACCACATCTGAAACGTCGGTTACAAAAACGCTTTCCAATTCGGCTGAATGGGCACGTAAAAAATCGCGGTAAATTAAATACCGGTAAACATTGGGATTAAACCGGGGATTGTAATCAATTTTAATAAAAACAAGGTGGTCGTTTTGGTATTTTGAACAAGTTTCCGGGGAGAAATTATTGTGAAAAATGACGCCTTTTAAATGCAGCGCTGCAATCGATTCTGCCCATGCCTGAACGATCGAATAATCGTCGTTTTTTAACGTCGCATTCCGGTTCACATCATAAATGCCGGTGAAGTGGCCCGCCAAAATGAGCTGTTTTCCTGTTACGACTGGCATAAAGATGCGGATGAAGCATTTTCTCTTTTTAAGGTTGCACTCACACTACCCGGGATATTCCGGTAATAAACATAGGTTCTTAAATCCACTTTCCTGACGTTGTATTGCTGGCCGGCGCGTTCATAAAAATCGGCGTCGGCGGCGTAGAAATCATGGAATTTTAAATTGATAAAAACCTTTCTTTTTCCGAAAAGGGTCGCAAATAAAATGCACTCATCCACGTGGATCACCTGGTTCGTATCGTGCTTATCCGGCACGTAATAATCTTCTTCTGAGTCTACAATGGTTTTTGTGGTGGAGGCGATCAAGTCGGTTTGTTCCATTTCCTGCAAACAAGACCAGAGGTGATCTGGCTGGTATTCATCGTCTGCGTCCAAAATGGTGATGTATTCTCCCTGGCTGTTTAAAATGCCCCGGTTGATGGATTGAGATTGGCCACAGTTTTTATGGCGGAGGTAAAATATCTTGTCCTCATGTTTTTTCACGTAATCAAGCAGTTGATTTTGCGGGTCGTTGTCGCTGCCGTCGTCAATGATGTGGAGTTCAAAATTTTGAAAAGATTGGTTCAAAACGGAATCTATCGCTCTTTTGACCAAAGAAAATTCGGTATTGTATACGGCCATCAGGATGGATACCTTTGGTTTGTTGTTCATTTATAATAAATTGCTTTTTTAGAACAGGCCAAAGGTAGTCATTGGTTTTCAAAACTTTGCACATTTAGAAGGTGGATGGTCTGGGCGGCGCCCGCCAACCCGGGCTCTGCCACGCTGTTTGTTTGGAAACATTTGCAAGATACAAATCCTTGAATTACCTCGTCAAAAGGAAACGAATAACCATGCTAAGCATACCCCATAATTCCAAGTCAATCATAAAACCTCAACCCCTGCTC
>JALHRK010000599.1 GCA_022841505.1 Saprospiraceae bacterium
CCTATCTAAAAAATTCAACGCAACATGAAAAAAATCATCGAATTCCCCATGCACCTGCTGCAGGGGACCATCAAGGAACTGGAAGAAATGCTGTTGTCGGAAGACGGTACGTTGAAGTCAGTCCCCTGTAAGAAACTGCATAACGTGCCCGAAATCGCAATCGCAGCTTTCTGCACGAAACATGGGCGCTACCAGCTCATCACCGACGAGCTGCTGCAACTGATAAGACCGCTCATCGAGGGCAAAAAAGCCATCGAAATAGGTGCCGGGGCGGGCGACCTTGCCCACCACCTTGGCATAAAGGCCACCGACAACTACGAGGGCGACAACAAAACGGCCAACGTGAACGGCAACGAAATCAAGCAAACGGCCATTCCGTTCAGCAGCAACGTGGAAAACATCAATTACAAAAATGCCATCCACAAATACAGGCCAGACGTGGTAATAGCCGCTCACTTCCCGCACAAGCAGGACATGAACAGGAATTACGACGGCGGGACGCTGAACGGACTGGAGCTGTCCTGGGTCGTGGAGCAAGTGCCGTTGGTCATCGTGCTGTTCAACGCAAACCTCCATGCCTACCGGGACTTTGACCCCACCCACGGAAAGCACACAACCGCTTTTTTGAAAGCAAACGACATGCTGTACTCCAGGACCATCGAACAGCACCTCAACTTGATGCTCGTGACCACCAAGATGGGCGATTCATGGGCAGGCAAAAGTATAAGGCTCTGGGCCGACCTTGCCGAGAACATCAAGAACATAAACAGGATAGACATGGGCCGCAAGGACATGGACACGATTTTCGGCCCATCAAGGGAGGACATCAAGTTCCAGAACAAACAACGCAACGAAAACTGAAAGCCATGAAACAAGTAGAGGAAACCAAAAAAGACGTGACCTTGGCAGAAATAGAGGATCTCATAGACGGTGCGCTTGGAAAGGCCGTGCTTGCACACCTTGAGAACAACCCTAAAATCCAGATGGCCATTGAAGTTACGATGAACGGAAACCTTGCGGAAATAGGCATGGCAATGGTCAACGGCGACGTGACGCTCATCGATGAAAGCCTGCTTTCCGGCAAAGTGAAGTTCCATTCGCTGCCAACACACGACGAGCGCATCGAAGTGCTGTACCTTCCGCCCGTTTACCTGTGGAAGCACAAAATGTCACCAACCAATCTCAACAATGTGATACTGCCATGATGACAACCTACCTACAACCGCACCATCAATGGGAATACGCCAAGGTCGAGGACAAAGACGTTGACGAGCTGCTGCAGGAAGTAAGGAGCAAGGTCAGCGACGCAGTCCTCATAAAGCACCAATGGTACATCCAGCCGCACTGGTTCAAGCCGGACGAAAGGATAGACTTCTACACCGTTTACATCGACCTTGGAAACGGCGAGGCACAAATAGTGAACTTTCCAGGAACAAAATCATCCATCAACCCGCACGTGAGCAAAGAAACCATCATGACCTACCTCATAGGGCTATTGGCAGGCTTTCAGATGCGGTTCAACCAAATCAAAAATCAATGAACAATATCGTCATCTACCACAACGCCGACCCCGATGGCATATTTTCGGGGGCAATCGCACTGCAGGCGCTCGGCGAAGGCACTACCTGCATTGGCTACCATTACGGATGGGAAACCCAACACATCATCCAAAAATGCAATGACGCAAATGTCTTCATGCTTGACGTGACATTTGTCCCGGAAGCAATGTCAAGGCTTGCAAATGAATGCAATAGCCTTTTGCTGATAGACCACCATGCCAGTGCAAAAGCGGACATTGACTGGATCATGGAAGCCAATGCACAAAGCAATTTCACCTACGTTTTTGAGGACGACCAATGGGGCGCTGCCAAAAAAACATGGGAGTTCTTCAACCCAGAGAAACCATTGCCAACCATCATCGAGGAAGTGGCCGGTTACGACATGTTCCGTTGGATAAAGTCCGACGAGCACCGCTGGGAAACCTATACCGTGCCGCTCAGGTACGCCGTTGACGTGCACACCACACCGGAGGCAGTGCTGCGGCATTTCGACTTCAAAGAGTCCACTGGCGTCATCGAAGCGTTCGCCATGCAGGGAAGGGCCATCTATCAGTACATAGCGGCAAAGAACTATCGGTTGGCGTCAAACGAAACGGCAACCTTCAGGACACGCTTCCTGACCAATGATTCCAAGACGCAATACAACGTCCTTGCCATCAACAGGGACATTGGCGGCGATTTCTTCAAGAACATCCCACGGGACGGCATCGATTTCTTCGTCGGGTTTTTCCTCACCAACAAGGGCTGGCAGGTTTCGCTTAGGCCGGGTAGCGCCGATGTTGACCTTGGGGAAATCGCAAAAGCGTTCGGAGGCGGTGGCCACCGCAACGCAGCGGGGTTTCACCTCAAAACAAGCAATTTGCTCAAAAAAACACTGAACTACATACTATGAGAACGCACCCACAATGGCAGGGGCTCGACCCCGCACAGCACAATATCACCAAGGCACAGGACATCGCCCGGAAACTGCTCGACATCACCAAGCTGCAGCACTCGCTTTCACCGGGCGTCCCCAGGTTCTTGGTGGAGATACTGGCAGGCATGATGTGCATGAGCTGCCACCTTGGTGAACATACAGTTGACGAAGACCACTGTGCCGCCAACATCATGGAGCTTTGCTTCTTTGCCGGAATACCGTTAAAAGTGTTCTGCGAGCATGATTTTCATGCACAGTTCACCGATGCAATGCGCATTTTACAGGCGCAAAAAATACTCGCTTACAACGAACAAGTGATGGAAGCAGAATGGGATACCAGCATTGAAAATTACCAACGGATCGCAAATGCGGTCTTGTGCGTATTCCCACCCATGCCCGGGTAAGTGGCAATCGTCCAAAATTTGCCCAGTTTGGGGCACGGAGAACGATTTTCCGTGCCCCTACCCTACCAATATACCACCCATCAATAAATCTAAAGCCAGCGGCCAAAAGCCTATTTAAGTATATTTTTATAGGTTTTATTGATTCTATTGTTTTTATAGATTATCAGGTTTTTATAGTTTTTATACTTTTTATAGTTTTTATTGATTATCAGGTTTTTATAGTTTTTATTGATTCTATTTAAAATATACTTTAATTCAAATTCAACGAACATGAAATTGATCACATTTGCAAACCGCAAGGGAGGCTGCGGTAAGAGCACGTCCACCGTGCTGCTCGCCTCCGTCCTTTCGCAACAGCTCGACGCCAAGGTGGTGGTGGTTGACATGGACGACCAGC
>JALHRK010000600.1 GCA_022841505.1 Saprospiraceae bacterium
GCATCGTTTTTGTGGCCTTGTACGCGTTCAACAAACACTGGAGCCTGCCGATTATTTACTTCGGCGGCATTTTTCTGCTCACCTGGGTGTCCAACCTGCTGAGTAAAAAAGTGAAGGAAATCCAGAAGGTCATTGTGAAACAAACCACCTCGCTGGCCGGCGCCACCACGGAGTCGCTGCGCAACATCGAGCTGATGAAAAGCCTCGGCCTGACCAAGCAGGAGGTCGAGCGCCTCAACAAAAACACCTTCAACATCCTCAAGCTGGAGCTCACCAAGGTGAAGCGCATCCGCAGCATCAGCTTCATACAGGGCACCTTCGTCAACACCCTGCGGCAGCTCATCTTGTTCATGCTCATGTGGCTGGTGTACAAAGGCCAATTGGCGCCGGGTGAAATCGTGACCATGCAGATTTTTTCGTTTTTCATATTCGGCCCTTTGCAGGAAATTGGCAACATCATCCTGAGTTACCGGGAGGCTGAAGCTTCCCTCAACAACTTTGAAAACCTGATGCAAAAGCAACCCGAACCCGAGGCCGCTAACCCCAAACACCTCGGCGACATCGAAACGCTGGAGTTCCGGAACGTGGCTTTCCGCCACCAGACGGCGCAGCAAAACGCGCTCAACGACATCAGTTTTCAGGTAAAAACCGGCGAAACCATCGCTTTTGTCGGCCCAAGCGGCAGCGGCAAAACCACCCTGATGAAACTCCTCGTGGGTCTCTACCGCCCGCAGAACGGCAGCATCCTCTACAACGGCCTCGACGAGCAATCCATCCATTTCGACGACCTGCGCCGCCAAATCGGCTTCGTTACCCAGGACACTCAGCTTTTTTCAGGCACCATCCGGGAAAACCTGCTCTTCGTGAACCCCGCTGCCACCGAATCTGACTTGCTGGAGGCGCTCACGAAAGCCTCGTGCAATAACCTGCTCGCCCGCGCCGAAAAGGGCCTCGAAACCACGATCGGCGAAGGGGGCCTCAAACTCTCTGGCGGCGAAAAACAGCGCATCTCGATCGCCCGCGCCCTGCTGCGCCGCCCGAAACTTCTCCTCTTCGACGAAGCTACCTCCGCCCTCGACTCCCTCACCGAGGAGGAAATCACCGGCACCATCCGCGACATCAGCGCCGAAGGCCGCCAGGTTACCCTGCTCATCGCGCACCGCCTCAGTACCATCCTCCACGCCGACCGCATTTACGTGCTGGAAAAAGGCGACATCGTGGAAACGGGGTCTCATGATCAACTGCTGGCCGAAAAAGGGCTGTATTATGCGATGTGGCGGCAGCAGATTGGGGAGCGGAAGGAGAAGGTGTTTTCGATGAATTAATTGTGTCTGTCTTTATAGTCCGATGGCTTCGACTTCGCTCAGCCACCCCGGCTGCGTTATGCGAAGGCCCCAAAAGCGGTCATCCGTTTCGACTCCGCTCAACGATCGCCCGTTTTTGGGGCCTTCGCATGCCCGCTAGCACAAAGTCTTCTCCGTCCTACCTCTAAATATGAATACGGCACTGCTTGCTTGCGAAGGTCTCTGACCTGAAGCATATTGTTGGCAAAGCCTGTCCCGTCCAAAGCGGGGTCTCTGACTTGCGAAGAAATCAACAAAACTCAAATACTTGTTAACCAGATACTTAAACAGAAGTCTAAACTACGCAAGTCAGAGACTTGCCAACAACCCACATCGCGTCAGAGACGCTCGCGAGCTACCACCACATCGCGTCAGAACTTGTCCCGCTTCACCGGGAAACGCTCACGAGTTACCACGAACGAGTGGTTTTGACCGAACAAGCTCTAAGCCTCAACTTGTTATTAACCTGTTAACCACACCAAAAACAGGGCATCACCAGGCTTCCAGATTTAACTTTGTCTTTTATAATTTAAATCACCATCATGAAAAATACCTGGAACAACCTGATTGCGTTGCTATTCATCACCCTTGCTTTTCCTCATCCCGGTGCTGCGCAAGGCAGTTTAAAGAACGAACTTAGCTATAAAGTAAATAGAATTTATCCGCCAGTTTCAATTACAAAAGAAAAATTAAAGAAAGCGAATACCTTAATTGACCTGAATAACGAAGCCAATGACCTTGACCTGTATTTCAGACCATCCTGGATAAGAACCTATCTTTCAGTGGAGGTTTCGGCAAGCTGCAAAGGCAAAAAAAGGAAAGCGGTAAGCAAAAATGATGCCTTCACCCAGGAGCAAAAAGACATCATGAATATGGCGGACGCAGGCACGGGCATTTCGGTTCAGATTCAATACATCCCGGAAAACACCTTAACCCATAATGATATTAAAGATCTCAATTTTACCTTTTCGGTTGACCCTGAAAATGAAGCAAAATATTCCGGCGGGCAGCAAAAACTGAACCAGTACCTGATGGAGCATGCGATTTCCAAAATTCCGGCTGGAAGTTTCAAAAATTATGATTTAACAGCGATAAAATTTACCATTAATGAAGCAGGAGAAATAATTAATGCGCATGTGTTCGAGTCTGTTTACCAGTCTTATAAAAACGAAAAAATAAACAAATTACTCTTGGAAGCAATCCACAATATGCCATGCTGGGAACCTGCAAAATATTCAAATGGAATTAAAGTAAAGCAGGACTTTGTATTAACGGTTGGAAATATGGAAAGCTGCGTGGTCCCCCTTTTAAATATCCGCTGACAGGCAGTTGGTTTCCATCGGGCAGAAATAAATTGTCCAATGCAATGACATTTCGCACACCATCAGAATACTCGTGATGATGGGCAAGCCAAATAAACATGAGTCATGCGAATCAGGGGCTAAAGCCCCTCTGAAAGGAGGACGAAGGTAGCATAGTATCTAAAATTTGCACGGAGTCCCACAGCGTAAAAGGAGTTTCGCGGAGTTAGGTGTAAAGACTCCGTGAAACTCCTTTTACTCCGCGAAACTCCGTGTAATCTTTAACGTGCCGAGGTTATCCCGAGCAACTGATAGCCCAATAGCACCTGATTCGCATGACTCATCCCGAATTTTTTCACGCCCCATCCTTCAACCAGCTCACGCCCCATCGGGGCGAAATGTCAATAAAAGGCAGGCCTGTTACATCCCCCTCACCTCGCCAGCACCACCGGCTTCGTCACACTGCCCCGTGCTGTTCGCACCGAAATGAAATACACGCCGTCGGTCTGATTCGTCAGATCGAACAACAATTCCAGGCGTTGCCCGCTGTGCGTGCTTCGTTGTACACTCCGGCCATCTGCGGCATATATTTCCACCACTACCGCTTCATCCCGATCAAATGC
>JALHRK010000601.1 GCA_022841505.1 Saprospiraceae bacterium
GATCGTTGTTCGTTGTTCGTTTGGCTCCCAGAGGTGACACCTTTCTAAAAGGTGTTACCTCTTCGCGAAACGAAAACCCGAAAGTACCGGACATTCACCCTGCGAGATCGCTCAGACCATCAACAATCATCATTAATCAATCATCTCTCATCAATTATTAATACCCTCCATTCTGCACCAGCATCGGATTCAAATCCAATTCCGTTTGCGGAATCGGAAACACCTCGTGTTTGCCAGCCTGAAAATCGGGTAAAAGGGCCGCCGCCAAACCCCAGCGCACCAGGTCGAAAAAGCGGTGCATTTCAAAACCCAGTTCCACTTGTCTTTCGTGACGGACGGCGTCTATCACGGCTTGTTGACCGCTGGCCGCAACGGGGGGCAACGCGGTTGTCGGATCAACGGCCTGGGCGCGGGCACGGGCGCGCACCTGCTCCAGCGGAACCAGTGCTTCCGGCAGGCGATTCAGTTCTGCCAGCGCTTCCGCTTCCCAAAGCAGTACCTCAGCGTAGCGGATGGCGGTGTAATTGATGTCGCCGTCGGCTTTTTGCGTGGCCGTGCTGTCGGATTGCAGGTATTTGCGAACGCCGAACTTGGTCGAGGAAAAGGAGTTTTTATACACCAGTTCAAAATAAGGTTCGTTGTTCATCGCGATGGTGAACCGGCGGCGCGGGTCACCCGGCTCGAAAGCGTCTACATAAGCTTGCGTCACTTCTGCAAAGCCGTAGCCGTCGCCGTATTTTTTGGAACACCACCACTGATTCAGCGAATTGCCGACCCCGAGTTCGAGGTTGGTGTGCTGGATTTCCCAGACCGATTCGCTGTTGTTTTGGGTGTTTTCCCGGAAATTATCTTCGTAATCGGCCACCAGGCTGTAAGTCCCCAACCCTTTCACGGCGGCGACGTATTCCAGCACTTTGTTCCAGTTTTTTTCGTAAAGGGAAGTTTTTGCGGCCAACGCCAATGCTGCGCCTTTCGTGGCCCGGCCAGCGCTCGTTGCCGGGTATTGCACCGGAAGCGAAGCTGCGGCAAAATCGCAATCTGCAATGATTTGCCGGTAGATGTCGGCGCGGGGCGTTTTGGGCACTTTCAACTCATCGGGCGGCGTAATTTTGATCAGTAACGGTACGTCGCCAAACACCTGGGTCAGCAGAAAATAGTAATAGGCCCGCAGGAAATACGCTTCGCCGATGACGCGCGCTTTCAGTTCCGCATCCATCTCAATGGCCGGTACTTTTTCGATGACCGTGTTGCACTGGGTAATGCCTTTGTAGTTCAGCACCCAAAAATTGTTGAGTTCCTCTGTCCGGGCGGTGTACGTAAAAAAATCGAGTTCGGTGAGGCCGGGCCGCGAGCCGTCACCGCCAACGATGGCTTCGTCGGAGGGCAATTCGGCGAAAGCCCAATAAAAATTGTTGTTGGCCGAGCTGAATGTCAAGGGGCCATAAGCCGCGTTGACCGCCTGCACGGCATCGTCAGCGGTTTTGAAAAAAGAACCGGCGTCCAGAATACCGAGCGGCTCTTTGTCTAAGATTCCCTGGCAGGAGGCAAGGGCAAACAAGGCGATGAAAAGGGCGTATTTGGTGAATTTCATGATGCTTTTTTTTAACCACATAGTTTTTTTTAACCACATGGTTTTTTTTTACCACATAGGGCACATAGTTGTTTTCACAGTAGATCACATAGAGTTTATGTAACCTGTCAAGAGTGTCGCTTCTATGTGTACTATGTGAAAACCCCTATGTGAACTATGTGGTAATAATTATTATGTGGTGAAAATCAAAAATCCAGACTAAGGCCAGCCATGAAGGTCCGCGATGCCGGCACTGTTCCCCAGTCAATGCCCACCGCCAGGTCGGAAGCAATGTTGATGCCCCGCGTGTCGTTGGTATTGGCCTGTATTTCAGGGTCTAAACCCGGGTATTTCGTAAAGGTGAATGCGTTTTGTACGGTGACGTAAACCCTGAGGCCTCCAATCGCATTGGTTTTGATCAGGCTTTTGAAATTGTAGCCCAGCGTGATGTTTCGGATGCGCAGGTAAGAACCGTCTTCCAGAAAGCGGGTGGAAGCGCGGCGGTTGCCGTTGCGGTCGTCAATGCTCACTTTCGGAATATCGGTATCGGTATTGGTCGGCGTCCAGCGGTTCAGGATTTCCCGGTAGGAATTGAACCCGCGAGCCTGCGTTTCGTACGCAAAATTGCCGTAGAGGAAATATACGTCGTTGCCCTGCACCCCCTGCGCCAGCACCGAAAAGTCGAAGTTTTTCCAGTTAACCGCCAGGTTCAAGCCATAAATGAAATCGGGAAAAGGGCTGCCAACATGGGCGCGGTCTTTGTCGTCAATTTTATTGTCTCCGTTCAGGTCGGCAAATTTCACATCGCCGGGGCGGGTATCGTTCGTTTGAAACGGGCTGGCTTCAATTTCTTCCTGGGTTTGGAAGATGCCCTGCATTTCCCAAAGGTAAAACGATCCGATCGGGCGCCCTGGTTCGGTGCGCGTGATCGGGCCGTCCGACAAGCCAAAGCCGCCAAGGATCGGTTGCCCGTCCGCCAAAGAAAGGACTTTGTTTTGTAAGGTAGAAACGTTGGCGCCGATGCTGTAATTGAAATCTCTGCTTTTGTTTTTGAAAATGATGCCCAATTCCAGCCCTGTATTTTCAACTTGTCCGGCGTTGACATAAGGCGGATTCGTGGCGCCGCCGGCCTGTGGTACCGGAACCTGCACCAGGATGCCGTCCGTGAGTTTGCGGTAGTAATCCATGATGAAAGACAACCGGTCGTTCCAAACGCTGAGGTCCAAACCAAAATCCGTTTGCGTGGTGGTTTCCCACTTGATGTTGCTGTTGCCGGTTTCCACCAATTGCGCGCCGGTCACGATCTGGCCGCCAAACGAGTAGACCCGCACGCCGGTTTGCACCAATGAACTGAACGGATACACGCCGATTTCCTGGTTGCCGAGGCGCCCCCAACTGGCCCGCAATTTCAGGGCGGAGATGAAGTTGACGTTTTCAAACCACGGTTCGTTCGAGACGTTCCAGGCCGCCGATACGGACGGAAATACGCCAAACTGGTTGTTGCGCCCAAAGCGGGAAGAACCGTCGCGGCGCACCGAAGCGTTGACGACGTAGCGGTTGTCGTAAGTATAACCTGCTTGCGCAAAAAAGGACAGCAAAGCCCATTCTGTTTCGATGCCGGAAGCGCCAATGTTTTGAATATCAAGCGGAATGCTGTTGTCCAAATAACGAAACAGC
>JALHRK010000602.1 GCA_022841505.1 Saprospiraceae bacterium
CCCAACCCCCGCCAATCCGGCCTGGTTGGTCAACGCACTGCTCACATCGGTAAACGTGACGTTGGCGCCGCCCATCGCCACTGAACGGGCGCCGGCAGCGGGCAATGCGCCGTTTTGGGCCGAAAGCGTCAGGCTCGATGTCAACAAAATGGCCATCGCCAAAAAAATTAAATAGCGTAATGATTGACGCATATGTGTTTTTTTTTGAGTATTCGAGTATTTGAGGAGCTGAGTATCTGAGGAGGTGAGTATTTGAGTATCTGAGTATTCGAGGAAACGAAATGTTTGTTGGGAAGTATCGAATACTCAAATCTTCAAATACTCAAATCTTCAAATCTCCACCCCATTTTCCTTCACCACCTGTGCATAAAACCGCCCCGCATCCGTCATCGTCCGTTCCAGGGTGTGAATATTTACCCTGACCAAACCGAAGCGGTAAGTAGGGCCGAGGTTCCATTCGAAATTGTCCCAGGCCGACCAATGGATGTAGCCGCGCAAATCTACGCCATCCTGGATTGCTTTATGGCATACGCGGACGTAATCCCGGATTGCCTGGATGCGCACTTGCGGATCGTCGGTACAAATGCCGTTTTCGGTGATGACAATCGGTTTGCGGTATTTTTTGTGAAAACGCTTCAGGATAATGCCCAGACCTTCCGGGTGATAGCCCCACATCCGATCGTGCGGGATACCTAATTTTTTAAGCTTCCCTGGGTGGTCCAATTCCGTCACCATCATTGGGGTGAAAGGGATGTAGGCGTAGTAGCTGAGTCCCCAGTAATCTAAGCGTTGGAATGGCTGGGCTGCTTTTTTCAAAAACCACCAATCGGAGAACCGGGCAGGGATTTTACCCAAAGGGTGCAACGCCTTAAAATAGGCCGTATTCAGGGAAATGCCCACCGGATGATCCGGATAAGCCGTTTTGATGAGTTCGTACACAATGTCGTGCGCCATGCCGAGGTGTTTCAGTACTCGATTGGCTTTGAAATAGCTTTTTTTGTGCGGCGGAAATTGCCCAAAAAAGAAGCCGTTGGCGGCATAAACATTGGGTTCGTTGAAGGTGTTCCAGTTGAACACATAAGGCCCGAAGTGCCGGATGCATTGCTGTGCATAATCCACAAAAGCTGCAATGTTTGATTCTTTCAGCCAGGTTCCGTTTTTTTCAAACCAGAGCGGGTTGGTAAAATGGTGCAGGACGAACATAATGCGAACCCCGCGCACATTCAGTTGCTCAAAAAACACCTGGTATTCCTCAACCACTTCCGGTTCGAAATCTGCGAAAGGCGCCGTTTGTAACTTTGCCCAGTCCACACCGCAGCGGTAGACCGAGCCGAACTGCACAATGTTTTCCAGGTCTTCGTCCCGATGCTTTTCGTGGTCGGTGGTGCGCACAAAGGTGTAGCCGTCTTTGGCTTTCAGGCCTTTCCAGTTGTGCTCCGATGCCGTTTCGATTTGCGCAGCGGCGGTTGAAGTACCCCAAAAAAAGTGATCAGGGAAAGTTAAGGTCATACGTTCAGCTGATGTTTGTGGGCGGAAGTTAGGGTGCCTCCGGCAAAGTTCATGCAATTGGGGCTGTTTTTGTTTTTTTTACCACAATAGTTCACATAGTTGTTTTCACAACTTGTCCCGACTTGGCGGGATAGTTCATATAGAAACACGGATGCAAAGCTATGTGCGCTATGTGAAAACCTCTATTGTGCCCTATGTGGTAAAAAAAATAGCCATGTAAATATCGGATTCAAAACGCTTCTTTTACAGTTTCACGCGTAGGTTTAAAAACGGTTTCTTACATTTGGGGCGTTTTTACAATCGCTTCGATATATGAACCTTCACGAATACCAGGGCAAGGAACTCTTGCAAAGCTACGGAGTAGCCATTCAGCGCGGCATTGTTGCGCAATCTGCCGAAGAAGCCGTTGCGGCATGGCAGCAATTGCGCGAGCAAACCGGGACAGAATTTGTTGTGGTGAAAGCCCAGATCCACGCAGGTGGACGGGGCAAAGGCGGCGGCGTCAAATTGGCTAAAAATTTAGACGATCTGAAACTGCACGCCGGCAACATCATCGGCATGATGCTGAAAACCCCGCAAACGCCCGGCGGTGTTGATGGCCCCGGCAAATTGGTGCGCAAGGTACTGATCGCAGAAGACTCCTATGCGCCTGATTTCAGCGCCTGCAAAGAATACTACGTGTCTATCCTGATGGACCGCCAAAGCAAGCGCAACGTCATCATCTATTCTACCGAAGGCGGGATGGACATCGAAACAGTGGCCGAAGAAACACCGCACCTGGTGCAAAAGGAATTCATTGACCCGACACTCGGCCTTCAGGCGTTCCAGGCGCGCAAAATTGCTTACAACCTTGGGTTGAGCGGCGTGGCAGTTAAAGAAATGGTGGCGTTCATCACTAAACTGTACGCAGCTTTTGTTGGCTCCGACGCTTCCATGTTCGAAATCAACCCTTGTCTGAAAACAGGAGACGACCGCATCATCGCAGTGGACTGCAAAGTGACGCTCGACGAAAACGCGCTGTTCCGCCACCCGAATCTGGAGGCCATGCGCGATACAGACGAAGAAGATCCCACCGATGTGGAAGCCAAAAGCTACGGCCTGAACTTCGTGAACCTCGACGGCAACGTCGGTTGCATGGTGAACGGCGCCGGTCTGGCCATGGCAACGATGGACATCATCAAACTCTCTGGCGGCGAACCGGCCAACTTCCTCGATGTGGGCGGTACGGCAGACGCCAAACGCGTGGAAAATGCCTTCCGCATCATTTTGCGCGACCCACAGGTGAAAGCCATTCTGATCAATATTTTCGGAGGCATCGTGCGCTGCGACCGCGTGGCGCAAGGCGTAGTTGACGCTTACCGCAATATCGGCGACATCCAGGTGCCGATCATCGTACGCCTCCAGGGCACCAACGCCGATTTGGCCAAACAAATCATTGACGAGTCGGGCTTGAAGGTGTATTCTGCGATTCTGTTGCAGGAAGCGGCGGATTTGGTGAAGAAGGTGCTGGCAGAGGGTTAGTTTTAAGGGGCAAGAGACAAAGGGCAAGTGGCAAAGCTTGCCGTGAATATAGGTAAAGCGCGCAAAGGACGGGAAAGCTGTTTTTTGCGCGCTTTTGTTTTATTTGGACTCAGTGCGAGCGAGTTGCAAAGCTTCAAAAAAATCTGTATTTTTGTTTTTACAATTTACCTTATCGCTATGACGGATCAATTCATCTTATTGCAATTGCAGCAA
>JALHRK010000603.1 GCA_022841505.1 Saprospiraceae bacterium
CTATACTTACCAAAGTCAAACCAATTATGCAGCGCCCTATACCTTCAAAACCCAAACACCCGGCGGGCAGCCCCTGGAACACACGATTGCCATGAAGGGCATCGGCAAATTTTCCATCAAGGAAGGCGTCATCAGCAAATCCAAAGGCATGACCCTCGTGATTGAACAAGGCAGCTTAGAAAAAGGCGAAAGCATCGTAATGCTGTTCACCGTGCCCGCCACCGGCGCATCCTACACGGTCATCGCTGCCGGTCCGCACCCCAACGACATCCACGCCATTCCGGCAACGACCATTCCGGCCCTCCCGAAAGGAAAAGTGCAGCTTTATTTAGTAAAAAAACAGGAAGTCATCTCGGATACGCCACTGGCAAATATCACCGCCTCTGCTGAGTATTATTCGGATATGATTGAGGTGGAAGTTGTTGAGTAAAAGGCAAGTGGGCAAGTTGGCAAGAGGCAAATTGGCAAATCTGCAAGTTGCGTGTTTGCCAATTTGCCCCTTGCCCCTTGCAAACTTGCCCTTTGCCCCTTGCTAATTTGCCCCCTTATCGACTCAAACTACGAACCAGCGTCGTATCACTGTGTTCAAAATGCAGGCTTTCGCAAAAAGCGAGGTAATCTTTTACGGCTAATTTGGCGAAGTAGGCTTTTTGGAAGATGCGCTTCCGGGCAGCTTCTTCAAGTTCGGCAGTTTCCAACAACGCTGGAAGGGAATCGCGCAGCAGGCGCAGGGTTTGCAATTGTTTTTCAATCGCCAGCAAGGTGCGCTCGGGATCGGGGCGGCGCAACAATGTTTTGGCTGTTTCATAATAGGCAGGCGCTTGCGTTAAGCATTTTTCTAAGCGCGGTAACCGTCCGTCCAACGCTCCGGAGTCATTTTGAAACAATGCGCCCAATGTTCCGCCGATGTCGAAAGCGGCTGGGTCTTCGGCTAAATGCTCCCGGCTTTCCAGGGCTGCTTTCAGTTCGGCAGCGTAGCGGTTCCAGCGTTGTTGATTGATCTTTTCAAGGTCGGCGGGGTTGATTTGCTGAAATGATTCGGACAATAGTTGGTATTGTTCCAACTCCTTCCCAACCTCCTCCGCAGAAGGAATGGCCTCGCCGGCTGCTGCCGGGTAAACGCCTTTCGGCGCTTCCTTCCACGCCTGTTCCCATCGCCGGAATGCAGCATCTTCGCCACAAGCGCTCAACAGCAAACAACCCATCCCACAAAACCAGGGCACAAATTTTCGGCTCACAAAGACACCGATTGATTGGTCGTCTGCAAAAGCGCCGCTTCTGCTAATTGAATCGCTTTTTCCAATTGTTCTTCGTGCGTGAGGTGGGTGTTGTCGAGCACGATGGCGTCCTCTGCTTGCCGCAACGGGCTGTCGGAACGCATGGAATCAATGCGGTCGCGTTCAGCCAGGTTGCGGCGTACCGCTTCCATCGCTACGTCCACGCCTTTTTCTACCAGTTCTTTGTAGCGACGCTCCGCCCGTACCTCAGGATCGGCAGTCAGGAAAATTTTCAACTCCGCTTCCGGGAAAACGACCGTGCCAATGTCGCGGCCATCCATCACGATGCTTTTCCGGCGCCCCATCGCCTTTTGTTGCTTCACCATCGCCCGGCGCACCGCAGAAATAACGGAGACCTGGCTCACGTTTTCAGACACTTCCATTTGCCGGATGGCTTCTTCCACATCTTCCCCATTCAAAAAAGTGTGGTTGCCCAAACCTATGTTCTCAAAATGTATGGTGATGTAAGGCAAGGCGCTTTCGACGGCTTCTTCGTCGGCGGGATCAATGTTGTGCTGAAGTAAATACAAGGTAACTGCGCGGTACATTGCCCCCGAGTCAATATAGGCATAGCTCAGTGCAGCCGCCAGCCCCTTGGCCAATGTACTTTTGCCACAAGAGGAATAACCGTCTATGGCGATCACAATTTTTTTCATGTAGGCAGGTTTCGCCGCAAAGATAAAAAAAGGGCGCCCTACGGCACATATTTCCGCTTTGAACTGAATATAAAAAAACCCACTCCCGCCTGGACGACAAAGCTGTTCAGTTTAAAATCACTGTCTGCATAGTTAAACGTATCCAGCAACAACTCGTTGGAATATCGGTCCTGGGTTTGTGTCAGATTGCGCAACATGCGTGAATAGTGGACATCGAAACCGAAAAAAAAGCCGCGCCGGTGCAATTTCACACCCGCGCCCGCAAAGAGCGAGCTGTTGAGGGTATTGCGGAGATTTTCCAATAAAATGATACCCGCTGAGGTCTCCTGCCCTGACTGCTCAAACCGGATGGTGGGCGCAATCAGGCGCGCCGAGGACTGGTGCATGCGATCCAGCGTCAGACCCGCATAAACATGGGGAATCAACTGTGTTTTGCCCGGCTGGTTGGTTCTGACAAAACGATAATTGAGAAAAACCGGGATTTGCGACCACCGGTGTTGCTCAAAAAAAGAAAGGTTTGCCGCGCCCCTGCCCCCATCCGCTTGCAATGCATTTTCCAATTGTGCCGTATACCGGAAACTCTGCGTGGAAAACGCGTAGCCAATCCCCAAATCCAATTGCGGATGCAGGATATTGAGGGCAGCCGTAAATCCAAACGTAGCGCCCGCCGGATCTTCGCTGCTCCGGCGGTAAGAAACCTCACGCACGGCTACATTCGGTGCGGTATAGGTTTTTACCACATTGGGTTTTACATCCAGAAAAGGCCCGCCAAACACATAAAAAGAAAATTTGGGATAGGTCACGAAGCGCTCAGCCAGATAGGCCAATTCCGGCGCATCTGTTCCCGGCGAATGAAAGGGATCGAGTTCCAGCAGGTCGAGGTATGCCTTTTCTGCATTTTCATCCTCGTCTAAAAAAGTATAAACCATTGCCAGCAACGACAACATTTCCCGCCGCAACGGTCGTGAATTGTTCTTGTTGCCCGCGCATTCCGACACCCCGGATACCACCCGCTCCAACCGGCCTGCATTGAAGTCATTGAGCGCCTGACGGTAAATTGCTTCGCACGAAGTCTGCTGCGCAGCAAGCGAAAAAGGAAACATCAGCGCGAGTAACAACCCGGCAGGCGTCCATGTTTTTTCAAAAATTTGGTACATCATAGCTTCGCTTTTGAAGATAACGCAAAATTGCCGTTTCGTCATTTTCAGCCACCTTGCATCTATACCGCTAATATACAAATTAATAGCAATTCCGAAGTCCTCCCTCTCCCTCTCTCTCTCAACCATGGCGTGCCCCCCCGCCTC
>JALHRK010000604.1 GCA_022841505.1 Saprospiraceae bacterium
GACTGCCGGATCCTTATGACAACGAAAATGTAGTTGTTAAGGAGGAAGAAGGCGGTATGCGTTTTGAACACAATATGGCATCGTTGATGTCGCTTTTTAATGCCTTGCGTTTATGCGACGATGCAGTTTATTTCCCCATGACCACCAACCGCCTGGCTTTCCGGGGGCATAGTTTTACCGCAGCAGAATCCGTGGAGGACAACAATGCCATTTGGGGCGAACTTTATGATCTGGAACCAGCAGAACAAAACCAAAGCCCCGGCGCCATCCTCGGCGTCGTTTATGACCGCATCGTAAAAGCCAACGGCGTAGAAAATCCTCCTTCAGCGCCTACGCCTGAATTTTGGCAACGCTTTCGCCTCGACTTCAAATGGGAAGGCATTCCGCTTAACCAATGGCAATTGGGTGGTTTACTGCGCGCTATGGGGTATTCAGAAGAGTGTATTACCATGGTTACGGATACATCCGGGTTTCGGGGACCTTTTCAGGCGTTGCCCAATGCCGGGGAAGCCTGGCAAATTCTGGAAGATTTTCCGGCCAATCCACAGTATTTTACGCTGAAATATGGGTTTAGTTCCCTGATCCGCAGATTGGAAAAAGAAGTCAGGAAAATGGGGGCAGAAATTTACCTTGGGGTAAATGTCAATACAATTAATGGCAAAACCGGCGCCTACGAAGTGGAGACGAGCGTAGCCAAACCCGGGAATTCTGCGTATGTCTTTGACCCAAACGATGCAAGAGCAGTTGTAAAAGCTGAAAAAATTATTCTGGCCATTCCCAGCCAGCCTATGACGACGCTTTTCGCTGCATCCCCTACCATTTACCGCAACCCTCAGGCGCGGCAATTCTGGGAAGACATTCATTCCGTGCAAAATATGCGGTTGTTGAAAATTAACCTCTATTTTGAAACGCCCTGGTGGTACGACGGTTCTACCGGTCAGCCCCCGGTGGCTGCGGGGCCGTCTTTCACCGACCTGCCCGTTAATTCAGTTTATCCATTTTATTCTGTACAGACCCAGCCGGGTGAACCCGATCCGGGAAAACCAGCTGCACTGACGATTTACTGCGATTACACCAATACCAATTTCTGGGAAGGCCTCCAAAATGTCGGTCCCAAGTTCGATTCAGATTTACAAAAAGCCCACGAAAAAAGTCCCGAAACGTTGTACCCGGCTTCCCGTGCGGTGGTGAACGAAGCGATTCGGCAGTTTAAAATTTTGTTCAAGACCCACTATATTCCACAGCCGGTCCTCACCAGTTTTCGCCTCTGGAGCGGGGAGAACGATTTTCCTTATGCCTATCATCAATGGGGGCTCAATGCAAACGACCGGGAGGTGATGCCGCGCATGACCCAACCCCTGGAAGGAGAAGCGATTTACACCTGCAATGAAGCCTGGTCGGACATGCAGGGTTGGGTAAATGGTTCGCTGCGCTCAACAGATTTAATGCTCTCTACTCATTTCGGACTGAAACCGATTACAGAAGAATTTGATCCTTGCCCGGATTTCATCGTGCCGAAAGATTATCGTTAGTGCAGTGGAGCAATCCTCTGAAGATGAGGTCGCTACCTACTTTCAGTTGCAGTATCTCCAGAACATCCCATTGCTGATTCCTAAGGCTTTTAACGGGAAAGATGTCGTTTTTCCGCATTGGAATGTCAATACGTTGATTGCGATCTAAAAAAAGATTCAGAGAATGTACAGAGGGGCGGTTAACCCTTCATACAACGCTGAATGTGTTTTATTGATAATGAAAATGAAGCATCTAATTCCAGTTTAAAGATGGCAAAAAAGCAAACTTCCGAACCTGTTTACGCTTCCAGATTCGAGCGGGTCAGGGCAATTCTTCGCGCTGCAAATGGCGATTCCACTGCCGATTACCAGGGGTTGAACGATCCTGCCAAAGGACAGTTCTGGTGGGATCTGGACATCGCCGATTTTTTGAAACTCGAAATTGCAGGCCTCCGTCTCATTGCCCCGCCGGGAAATGTCGTTGTTGTCAACGGTCAGGACGTGGTCATCAAAGTGCCGGATGTTGCGGATTATTGGTATTGTGCGCCGGCGCCTTCCGGGAGTAAATTGCCAGGCTGTTGCACTCCCGGAGAAGATCCCGGTCAAAAATCACCTGGCCGCGGCGCAGCTTCCAACCTCATCAAAGCCCTCAAAGGTGAAGCGCCATTCAATGCGCCTGCCGGGCATTTCCCGCCTTTTATGTGGGGTGGCAGTCGGGTATCTGACGTAGATATTCAATTTATTTCCGATTGGATTGACGATGGGTGTCCGGGCACGGATGAAGCTGCTTCAAAAACCGGCAATAGCGGGAAACTGCTCCGGTTTTCCCTCGGCGAAGAAGCCCATGCGGTTTCCAGAAAAACGTCGAATTCCATCCAGGGTGACCGAAACGGGTTGAAACAACGCAAAGATGTGGATTGCCTGACGGATGACGAAGTTTGCAAGTGGCGGTATGTACACAACGAAATGATCCAGTTGAACGCATTTCCGATGGATCGGCGCAACTGGAACTACTGGGGGCGGTTGCACGGCGATCAGTGCCAGCACGGCTGGGAGCAATTCCTGCTTTGGCACCGCATGTATTTGTATGAATTCGAACAACGTTGTCAGGACATTATTTCGGATGTGACTATTCCTTATTGGAACTGGCCTTCAAAACGGTATCGGAATGGAAACCTCGTCCCGCCTAAAGAAATTGCTTTTCCAAAAAGCATCAAAAAGACGATTCCGGTTCAGTTCACAGGCGGCGTGTTGCCTTATCATTACCAGTGCTTTTTAAACGAATTGGGCGCTAAAAAGCTGATCGGTTTGGGAATGGCTGCCGGCATCAAAGAGATGGTCGGATTTCGGTACAACGCCGATTCAGAATTTTTCTGGGGTCTGGAACAGTTGGTGGGAAAACTTACCTCCGACTGGAAGAAAAAAATAAGAGAAACGCTTATCGAAATTAACCCGCTTTGGTATCCATTCCGCTGGCCTGCCATGTTTTATGACCAAAATGGGAAAGCACTGGGAGAACAGGGAATGCAAAGCACGTTTCACCACCATTTCCCAACGGGACAGGATGTGCAGATGATCCTGAAAATTGACCAATGGATCAATTTTGGCGGCGGACCGTCCTACGATATGTCCTACGGGGCGCTCGACATGGATCCCCATAATA
Source organism: Saprospiraceae bacterium (assembly GCA_022841505.1). GTDB lineage: Bacteria > Bacteroidota > Bacteroidia > Chitinophagales > Saprospiraceae > JABWAJ01. The sequence continues at coordinate 3,175 of JALHRK010000604.1, forward strand.
CGGTTCATATATGGGTCGGTGGATTTAATCCCAATAATCCGGCCAACAAAGTGGTTAA
>JALHRK010000605.1 GCA_022841505.1 Saprospiraceae bacterium
ACATCGCCTGTGAAGACGGCGCGCACCAGGCCATTTCCCTTTCTTCCGACCCGACTAACCGAATCCCCGACATCATTGAAGAAAATTGTGTGGGTTGCAACCTGTGCTCATTAGTTTGTCCTGTCGAAGCCTGTATTACGATGGAAGTTCAGCCACCCGAAGCAGCACCGGTGACCTGGGAACAACTGACCGAAGCGAATGCGATTCCAGATTCTTTTGATGATCCGCGCGCCGGAGGGAACGGGCATTATGTGCCGGAGCCTCGTTTAGCGCTTCGCAAATAGTTATTCGTTATTGGTTATTCGTTATTCGTGTGGTAACATTTGGCTTAAGTAAATGGTATAGCCAAGGGTTACCACACGAATAACCAATAACGAATAACTAATAACGAAAACCCCAAGAGGAGCAGAGACACACCTTTTTCTACCATTTTCAGCCTGAAAAACTTAAAAACCAATAACTAAACATGGACAAATTCATGGAGGCCGCCATCGAAGAGGCCCGCAAAGGCCTGGCCGAAGGTGGTATCCCGATCGGCTCGGTCATCGTTTACGAAGGCCGGATTCTCGGCAGGGGCCACAACAGGCGTGTGCAAAATGGCAGCGTGGTGCTGCACGGCGAAATGGATGCTTTTGAAAACGCGGGCCGGCAGCCTGCCAGCGTTTACCAGAACTGCACTTTATATACCACTTTGTCGCCCTGTCCGATGTGCTCCGGCGCGATTCTGCTGTACGGGATTCCAAAAGTCATTATCGGGGAAAATGAAACCTTTCTGGGGGAAGAGGAACTGCTCCGATCCAGAGGTATTGAGGTGGTCCTGGCGGATAGCGAGGAGTGCAAAAACATGATGAAGGCGTTTATCCGGGATCGACCGGAGTTGTGGAATGAGGATATTGGGGTGTGAGCGGAACATGGATTTTTCTATCTGCTATACGTTTACGCTAATATATAAAGACCCTGTTCGAAAATGAAAAGGAAATTTCTTGTCGGCGTTGCCAGGAAAAAGATTATTGCCCGGGAATTTCTTTGGTTTGTTGTGATTGTTGTTTTGGCTGCTCCACTCGCTTACTTTTTTGTGAGTACACTTGACCTCGTCGCAGAGGGAGATGTTTTTACGGAAAATGAGAAAAATTTCATAGCCGAACTGTACTTATTCGCTTATGTTTTTAATTTTGTCGGACTCTACCTGGTTCGTTTAATTGTGCTTACCATACAGGTTTTGTCTGCCCGGCAGAAGTAAAAACGCAAAATTGCAAAGGGCAAAAAGCAGCTGCTCAACCTCTCAACTTTCAGTATATAAGTAGGTGTGCAAAATTTGTTTCGCTTAAATTTTTTACAAATGCTTGAGTATCAACACGGATAACGGATAACTAAAAACTACTTAACAGTTAAAACGCATGCCATTACCTCCCTTGGGTGATAATTTTTCCGTAGAAATTTTAGGTGCTCAGACGAGCTATTTGGAGGCCGGCTTTCAGGACGCTTCTGTTGGATTCGTCATTGCCTCACCGGTTTTGCTGTTGCAGGAAGGGGAACGCACTATCCGGGTACATTTCATCTTTACCCATGCCTCTATGTCCGATTTTTTTGACCTGATAGAGGATATTAGCCGCAATACGCAGAGCAGCCCCGAGCATGTCATCATAGATTTATTCAAAGACGCTATCTGGGTAGATGTCAGCACAGCGGAAGGGTGGCACCGTGTTCAACGCATACAGGTAGACGCGATACAAAACTGGCAGACTGCGCGTGAAATAAATCTGACTTTATTCCTTTCCGAGGAAGATCCAGCTATTGTGCATTGCATGCCGGAAGTACTGGGTGAAGATTTTGACACACAGCATCCTTTGCTCCGGGTATTGCTCAACCCCAATGCAGAAAAATACCTCTATTCCTTTATCATGCCCCTGGAACTGGAAACGATCCGGATCGAGACTCAAACTACAGGCATGAAATCGCTCACCCTTGGAAGCAATGCAGGTTTACTGGATGCCGCTATGCCTTTTATGCCGTTTGGACCCGTACCTGCAAAAAACGCCTACCTGCTGATTGGCAATGCCGAGCTGTTTAGAAAGCGCCTGACCGGCATTCGTTTTGATATAGAGTGGAACAGTGTGCCTGAAATGGAAGGCGGATTTGCGGGGCATTACAAGGAATACGGAGGAGGGATTAACAACCAAAGTTTTAAAGTGAAATTAAGCGCCCTGTCGAGTGGTAATTTTCTCCCGGCGGAGCAGGTGAAACAGGAATCCTTTCCACTCTTTAACGCAGATGCTGCCCCCGATGCCATCCCTTACAAGACTACTGAGATAGAGGTGAAAGAATTGGAAGATCTGCACATCAGGCCCGATTACAATTTGACTGAACTACCCGAGTATTCGCCGGGTACACGCACGGGCTATTTTAAATTGCAACTGTATGAGCCGAATATGGTGTTCGGGCACCCCGATTATCCCAGATTATTCACACAATACATGCTGTCGCAAGCAAAAAGAGACGGCTCCTCCAAATTCTCACAATATATGCTGTCGCAAGCAAAAAGACTCGGCATTTTGTCCGGCTCTTCCAAAACCGAAACGGACCAGCTCCCCAGAGAACCTTTTGTGCCGGTCATCAATCGCCTGACCGTTTCTTATCAGGCTGCCGCCCTATTTAACCTGCGGCCTTTGGAAACCCAGGATAATGACCTCGCAGCTGACCAGAAAATATATACCGTTCATCCTTTTGGCAAACAATTGATTTTTCCGCCTTGCTTGGTGTTTCCGCCTCTGTCCAACTGACGCCCCAGCGCCGCTCTTGAGGGAGCGAAAAGACCACACAAGGCGGAAATTTGATTAACCCACTTTGATTATCAAGCCAAAAGTAGAAAAACAATGAAAAAACAATTCGCCTTGCTCTTGCTTGTTTTTATGTCCGCCGCACTCCCGGCACAGACTAAAACGCCCCTTAAAATAGGCATTGTGGGACTTACCCACACGCATGTGCACTGGCTGCTGGGCCGGCCCGAACAGGGTGATGTTCAACTCGTGGGGATTGTAGAAACCAATAGAGACCTGGCGCAGCGGTATGCCACACAACACGGCTACAGCATGGATATTGTTTTTAATACGATGGCCGACATGATTGCAAAAACAAAACCGGAAGCCGTCGCCGCATTTGGAACCATCTACGAGCACCTGGAAGTGGTGCAAACCTGCGCGCCGCTCGGCATTCATGTCATGGTGGAGAA
>JALHRK010000606.1 GCA_022841505.1 Saprospiraceae bacterium
CATTCTTGAAAAATTTCGCACTCATCGGCGCAGGCGGTTTCGTCGCGCCGCGCCACATGCGCGCCATCCAGGACACCGGTAACCAGCTCCTTGCAGCCATGGACCGGACCGATTCCGTAGGCGTGATGGACAGCTATTTCCCGAATGCCGATTTTTTTACGGAATTCGAACGCTTCGACCGCCACATCGAAAAACTGAAACGCAGCGGCACGCCCCTCGACTTTGTTTCCGTTTGTTCGCCCAATTACCTCCACGACGCGCACATCCGGTTCGGATTGCGCTTCGGAGCCGACGTCATCTGCGAAAAACCGCTCGTGCTCAACCCCTGGAATGTGAACGCTTTGCGCGAAATAGAAGCCGAAACCGGCAAAAAAGTCTACACCATCCTGCAACTGCGGCTGCACCCCGTGATCATCAACCTGAAAAAACAGGTGGAAGCCGGCCCCGCAGATAAAATCTACGACGTGGACTTGTCCTACATCACCTCCCGGGGCAAATGGTACTACACCAGTTGGAAAGGCGACGTCAGCAAATCCGGCGGCATTGCCACCAACATCGGCGTCCACTTTTTCGACATGCTGCAATGGGTTTTCGGGCCCGTGCAGGAAAATGTGGTCAACATCCATACCCACGACCGGGCTGCCGGCTTTTTACAACTCGAAAAAGCGCGGGTACGCTGGTTCCTCAGCATCAATGCAGACACCCTGCCGGATGCCGTAAAAGCAGCCGGCGGGCGCACGTTTCGCGCCATTACCGTTGACGGCGACTCGGTGGAGTTCAGCGAAGGATTCACCGATTTACATACCCTGAGTTACCGCGACATCCTCGACGGGCACGGATTCGGATTGGAGGCAGCGGCCCCGGCGGTGCAGATCGTCCACGAAATCCGCGAAAAAATGCCGGTTGGCCTCACCGGCGCTTATCACCCGATGGCTGCCCTGCCCCTGAGCGCGCATCCGTTTAAAAGTATGAAATGAAGATCTTAATTACCGGTTCAGCCGGGTTTATCGGGTTCCATCTGGCCAATCGCTTGGCGGCGGACGGCCATGAAATTGTGGGGCTTGACGTCCTCAACGATTATTACGACGTCAACCTGAAGCTCGCCCGCCTCCGCGAAGCGGGTTTTGACGTCATGGACTTTGAATACAACACCCCCGTTGCCAGCCAAAAATACCCGAATTACCGCTTTGTCAAATTAGCGCTCGAAGACCACGAAGCCCTGTTGGGGTTGATGGAAGCAGCGCGCTTCGACGCGGTGTGCAACTTAGCCGCACAGGCGGGCGTGCGGTACAGCATCAGCAACCCCCGCGCCTATATTGACAGCAACATCGTCGGATTTGCCAACCTGCTCGAAGCCTGCCGCCACACGGGCGTCCGGCACTTAGCCTATGCCAGCAGCTCCAGCGTGTACGGCCTGAACGAAAACATGCCGTTTTCTACCGCCGACAACGTAGACCACCCCATTTCGCTCTACGCCGCCAGCAAAAAAAGCAACGAATTGATGGCGCATACCTACAGCCATTTGTTCGGATTGCCGACAACCGGCCTGCGCTTTTTTACGGTCTACGGCCCGTGGGGGCGACCGGATATGGCCTTGTTTTTATTCACCAGGGCCATCCTGGAAGACCAGCCCATCGAGGTGTACAACAACGGCGAAATGGTGCGCGATTTCACCTACATTGACGACATCGTGGAAGGCATCGTGCGGGTACTGAACCACCCCCCAACCGGCGACCCCGACTGGAGTGGCAAAGCGCCAAACCCGTCCGGCTCCAAAGCGCCGTATAAAATTTACAACATCGGCAACAACAACCCCGTCCGCCTGATGGATTTCATCGGCGCCATCGAAAAAAACTTAGGCAAAACGGCAAAAAAAGAATTCCTGCCCATGCAGCCCGGCGACGTGGCCGCAACCTACGCGGATGTTTCTGACTTAGTGCGGGACCTGGGGTATAAACCGGAAACGACGGTGCAGGGAGGAATTTTATCTTTTGTAAAGTGGTATCGGGAATATTATGATCCCACCACATAGTTTTTTTTTTTACCACATAGATCACATAGTTATTTTCACAATAGATCACATAGAGCTGGTGGTACCATCAAAATCCTTTAGGACAAGTTGTGAACCCCGCTTGTGTTAAAAAAAAAGAAATTAATCCTGTAAATTTGAGGCGACCAATCATTCTATGTGTCCTATTGTGAAAACTCCTATCCCGCCAAGTCGGGACAAGTTGTGGTAGAAAAACAAAAATAGAATAGATTACAAAAACCTCATATTACCTCAAAACCCCTATGTGTCCTATTGTGAAACCCCCTATGTGCCCTATGTGGTAAAAAAAAGACTATGTAGTAAAGAAAAAGACTACATGGTAAACAAAACAACATGCTAAGCTTCCTCAGAAAAAAACACACCCTTGCCGCCGACTACTCCGGCATCCTCACCGACATCCATGCCCACCTCATTCCGGGCATAGACGACGGCCCCAAGGTGATGGAAGAGTCGCTGCAACTGATCCGGGAACTGGAAGCGCTTGGCTACCGGCGCCTGACCGCCACGCCCCACGTGATGTCTGACTATTACCCCAACAGCCGCGATTTCATTTTGGAAAGCCACCAAAAATTGGTCGCCGCCGTAAAAAAAGCCGGCATCGGGGTCGAAATCGGCGTGGCCGCAGAGTACTATATGGACAGCCAGTTTTTATCCGTCATTGACAACGACCAGGTGCTAACCCTGCCCGGTAACCAGGTCCTGATGGAAATGTCGTTCGTGTCGCCGCCGCCCAACCTGTACCACTTTATTTTCCGGCTGCAAACCAAAAATTACCAGCCGGTACTGGCGCACCCCGAACGCTACCTGTTTATGAAAAAGAACTTTTCGGAGTACGAACGCCTCAAAGAATACGGCGTCCGCTTTCAACTCAACCTCCTCTCCCTGACCGGCCACTACGGTACCCCGGTCGCGGAAATGGCCTGGAAACTCCTGAAAAACAAAATGATAGATTACCTCGGCACAGATGTCCACCACCTCCGCCACGTGGAAATCCTGAAAGAAGCGCTGGGGGATAAACGCATCGCGCAAACGGTGGCGGAGTATGGGTTTTTGAATGCGGAGTTGGGGTAGGATACGTGTCGGACACCTTCGAGGTGTCCGACACGTATCCTACCCCAACACCGCAGGGTTGTGATTGCCGATGGGTTGTTTTGGCG
>JALHRK010000607.1 GCA_022841505.1 Saprospiraceae bacterium
GTGTTTTTTCGTCCGTTTGTGCTTGTAAGCGGGCGCCGGCCAGGCCGATCAGCAAAGTGAGTATCAGGTATTTTTTCATGTTTTCAGGCTTTGCGTTTGTTTAGTGAAGAACTAAGGTATAAACAAATACATTTTGCTGAGGCTGCTTATACATCCCGGGGCAACGCCCAAATTTATTTGTCATCAGGCCTGTTATCATGTAGAAATGCCGAGACTTCTTTGATCCATTCTTTTTCATATCTTTTTAAATAGTTCTCGTGTCCGGCCTCTGCAAATGTCGCCAGGCGTTTTTTACCATTCAGATTTTTAAAGATATTATCTGTTTCCTGCCGGCTTACTTCGGTATCTTTTTCTCCATATAACAACAACGTTGGAAATTTTACGCTCGGGGCATACTCCTGGGGGTTATGCGAGAACGCCCAAAATCCATTTTGAAGGCCACCCCAAAAAACAAGAAGTCCTGTCATCGGAAAAGGAGGTACGTTCATTTGTTCAAATCGTGCACAGGTTGTCTTATACATCGAACCGAAAGGGTCGTTGGCGGCCACCTGATCGCTGGCATAGCCCAGCATTTCGCGAATCTCGTGCATCGAATGGTTCAACTGGAACAAGCCCAGCAGTTTCTGGCAGCGTTCACCTACTTGTGCGAGCAATTGCTGCAGGATAACCCTTCTTTCTGCTGAAATTAAAATTTTTTCCGGCGTCTGTTCCACCGAGAGCAGCGAGATGGTTTCGACATCAAGCGTCGGGCGGCTTTTGCGCCGCAAAGCCAGCCATTGCCAGCGGGTGATGCCGTGAAACCGGGTCTCCTGGGAACTTTCCCCGCGAAAATGTCCGGTGAGTACCTGCCGCTCGAACACGAGGAAGGCTTCCTCAAACACATCTTTCCCATCCTGCTCGCTGCCGCCCTGCATCTTCACCTGGCGCAGTACTCAGGCCAGCAGGCGCGGATTTTCAAAAAAATGCTGCAACGCCCGCCTCCTTTCTTCCTCGCTGCCGAGCAGGGCGGCCAGTAATTCCGCATCGTCTTAGAAAAGGATTTTTTTCATAAAATTTTTTGGAAAATCAGGGTTATATCTTTTGGGTCCATCGCACAAGAGGGCAAACAACTTCTCGCTCACTCAAAATTTGTAACAAGCAGATCTCTTCCCGGTAACGGGACGAAAGGTAAAAATTTTCAATTTCCCTTTTACAAACAATTCCAACTATGCGAAACAATCATTGCTTCCAACTCCTCGCGCTGCTGATTAGTCTGACCTCCGCGACTACCCTTCCCGCACAGGACAACCATTTTACCAGCAAAGACGATGGCGCCTTGTATCTCGCCATCAAAAGGCTCGCGTCGAACCCAGTTGCCGCCGTACCGCCAGCCCAGCAGGTGGCGCCCGCCGAAGCGGAATCCGCCTTGTTCTTAGAGGACTTCCGGATAGAATCCGAAGATGGCCAGTAAAGCCCTGAGTCTCCCGCCCGCCGGACTGACCAAGGCCGAACTGATCATGCGCAAACTGATGAAACAATGGCAGAAAGACCCGAAGACCAGTGTCGCCAAAGTGATGGAAGAACTGACCCTGGCCTATCCCACAACCCCTCAAGCCTTCGAATGGGCCTCCCTAACGGCCGTCTTTATTGACAACAATAAGCCCGCAGGACTGACTTACGCCCAAAAACTGGTGGCTCTGCGTCCCGATTATGCGCCGACCTACAACTCATTGGGCAATCTCTACCTGGGGATGGGCCAGATGGAGCAGGCCAGGGTCGCTTTTGAAAACCAGCTCCGACTGGCGCCCAAAGAAGCCAATGTCTACGACAGCATGGGCGAGTACTACCTGACCGTGAAAGACTATGCGAAATCAGCCGAGTTCTACGACCAGGCCGTGGCTTTGAGCATGGAAGGCTCTAAAGGGGGAGTGGCAAAAGCACGGGCGTTGATGAAGCAGTGAGGGCTTGACGTGTGTAGTACATCTTTGAGGTGTGCCATAATGGTTTTTATTTTCTCACAATTTAAATAATTCAAAAAATGGTTGACAATGCATTAGTAATGGCAAAAAAAATGGCAGACGATCGGGCTGCCGGGCAAGCCGCCGAGCGGCTCACCGCTTTGAAATTGGCTCAAGGAATTGGAGCTGTTAAAACGGTTAGTGCCATCAAAGATCCTAATCAATGTTATGAGGATATCCTGAAGACTGCTGCGCTCGAATTAGGTTTGGAAAAGTTAGTTTCTTACCTGCTGAAAGAAGATCCATTTTGGGCAAGCAATGCTTTACAGTATGTACCAAATCTTGGCTCGTATCGTGACGCGCTCATTAAAAAAGCAGCCGAATCGCCGGAAGCAGCGTTACACACGCTCAACTTGGTCGACAACATCGGAAGTCATGCCAATTTGCTGACAGCCAGCGCAGGTATATTGGCACAAACCCAACGAATCTCCGGTTTTGAAGTATATAACGATGGGAGTTTCAATTGTGAATTTACCATGTATTGGCAAACTAGCGGCGGGTCCACGCAGCCGTCAAAGGACGATACCAAGGTTTGGAGTGACAAGATGATGGTCTATCAGTCTGCTAAAAACAGTTGCGCTGATTTTAGAACGGAAAAATCAGTTTTGGAACCGGGCGACCAGGTTTGGCTATATCTGTGGGTACAAGCAGGCAGAGACATGGAATCGCCCTTAAGGTTCACTTATGACCCCACAACGTTGAATTATGCACATTTCATCGTATCAGGCACTACCCAGAAAGACTCCCTTGGCTTGACGGAAATAGCGCCGCCAACGGCTTAGTCAGCAGCTATAAAATGCTCAAAAGCAGGAACTACTGCATCAAAAGCAGTGGTTTCTGCTCTTTTTACATTTTTGCCGATGTTGGCATCCTCTACAACATCAACGGCGCGCAAGGAACAGCGCAAATCGGCCAGGCATTGGAAGGCCGGTTCGTCATTTATCTACCCTTGTAGAAATCTTATCCACAATAAACCAGCCCTCACTCGTTTTGATCAGGTTGAAATAGTCGGTAAACAGCGCTTTCGGCGTTTCCAGTTCACATTTTGCGGAAGCGATGTTGCCGGTCACGTCCAGCAAAAGGATACGCCCTGATGTGCCGGCATCTTTCATACGCGGTTTAAAACGCGACAAATAATCGGCCCGGCTGATGTCGCTAAAAACATTGTCGCGGAAAAATTTCAGGCGGCAGGTCGGGTGCA
>JALHRK010000608.1 GCA_022841505.1 Saprospiraceae bacterium
TGGTAAGTTGCGCCCAGCTCAACCAAATCATTCCGGTAACAGTCACCGTCCAGGATGCCAGCGGTAATACGGCAACTTGCACTGCACAGGTCACGGTGCAGGAAGGCTCGGCTTTGCCCCTTGGCTGGAATAGTGCAGATGTAGGCACTGCCAATGGCGGCGCCGGATACAAAGCCTGCTCTTTTAATGGATCATTTACGGTAGCAGCCAATGGTTTTTCCACTTCCTCTGCCGATGTGCTGCATTTTGCCTCCCGGCAATTGTGTGGCAACGGAGAAATCATCGCCCGCGTGATGAACGTCACCGGCGGCGGCTGGGCAGGTGTGATGTTGCGGGAAAGCCTGGCGCCGGGCTCAAGGAAAATTACTTTGAAAACGCAGTTGACCAACATCATTCGCCGCGAGATTCGTTCGGTGACGAATGGCGCCGTGTCCATGCTGAACATCAACCGCCCGCAACACGTCTGGTTGCGGCTGGTGCGCAATGGCAGTAACTTCATCGGCTATACTTCATTGGATGGTACGAACTGGGATTTTGCTTTTTCGGCCTCCGTTAGCATGACCGGTTGCATTTATGCAGGCGTTTTTGGGGAAAGCACCCATGCAAATACCACAACATCGGCAAATTTCAGCAATGTGAGCATAATCGGCGCGCAAAACAACTTAGCCCCGAATCCTTCAGGTGGGGTAGGGGATTTGGACGGAATAATGCCTTCCCTGGAAGTGAATGTTTTCCCGAATCCAACGAGCGGAGCGGTGCAGGTGAAATTCGCCAATACGCCAATCAGATTAGTGAACATTCAGGTATTCAACGCATTAGGTGAGATGATTTTGCTGAAAGAAACGGACGGTGCGGATAGCATCATCGAACGGTTGGACTTATCCGACTTAGCCGACGGGGTGTATTTTATCACCGTGCAGGCAGCCGGGTACGCGCCTTTGACAAAGCGCGTCGTACTGGCAAAATAAAGTTTTTTTGCGTTTATTTACACTATTTTGCATCCTGTGGGGGCAGAAGTCGAAAAAACCGCAATAAGCATTATCTTTGTGTTATAAAAGCATCGGGTTGAAACTGCGGAGTATCTTTTTTGAGCTCCTAAACTCCAATTCAGTGTCCACAGCGAAACTCGTTTTTTTAACTTTTTATCTTTATTTGTATGAACATTTTTGTTGCTAAGTTGAATTTCGACACTCAAGAGTCGGAGTTACGTCAAGCGTTCGAGGAATTCGGACAAGTTGATTCTGTTAAAATTGTTTTTGACAAATTCACGGAACGCTCTAAAGGTTTCGGATTTGTAGAAATGCCAAATGACGACGAAGCCAAAGCAGCGATCCGGTCGCTGAACGAAAGCGAATTGGATGGCCGCACAATCGTAGTTAAAGAAGCAGAAGACCGCGAAAGCCGTGGTGGCGGCGGTGGTAACCGTGGCGGTGGCGGCGGATACGGCGGCGGCGGTGGCAACCGTGGCGGCGGTGGATATGGCGGCGGCGGCGGTGGTAACCGTGGCGGTGGCGGCGGATACGGCGGCGGCGGCGGTGGTAACCGTGGCGGTGGCGGCGGATACGGCGGCGGCGGCGGAAGAGACCGTTACTAGGAAGAATGACGTCCGCTTTTTCGCGGATTAAATGTAAATAGAAAGGGCGGCTTTTGAAAAAAGGCCGCCCTTTTTCGTTGTGCTATATAAATGCTTTTTCCTTAACGGCTTCCCATGAAACCACTTTTCCTTCTGTAGACTGAGCTGCCCCAATCTCAATTTTTTTCTTCTCTTCTTCTGAAATCTTATAAATTTAGCCCGATAAATAAAAACACAACGTAGATGCTGTTTGAACTCAGAGGAAAACTTAATCAACGATGGGACATCCTGCTTGGCATTGCCGGCTTGGTCTTATTTGTGCTGCTTTGGTGGGTGCTGGCAGAAGCCTTGTCCATTAAGCGGCCAGTCGTTCAGGGGTTTGATCCGCGGCTGCCATCTTCGGTAGTGGACCAGGATTCCAGTGCCGCAAAAATTGACCTGGATTCCATCGCGCGGGCTGATTCCCTGCTATTTGCCAATGCCACCGAATTCGTAAAGGTCTACCCGCTGCTGCCGCCGCCCGACCGGGTCGTGAATTCCTACGGGCCTTTGCTGAAAGAAGACGGTTTGTTAAAAAACACCGGACGATCGGTCTGGCTCAACCTTCAGGGCTACTTTTGGGCGATGGTCATTGCTTTGCCACTGGGGTTTCTCATTGGCTTATTCCCCCTGTTCCGGGGGCTGTTCAGCAAGCAGGTGAACGCACTGCGCTACCTGCCCCTGAGTGCGCTTACCGGCCTGTTCATCATCTGGTTCGGCATCGAAGACCAGATGAAAATCGCTTTCTTAGCGTTCGGCATTATTGTCTATTTACTCCCAGTGGTGGTGCAGCGCATAGACGAAGTGGAAGATGTCTACCTGAAAACGGTATTTACCCTGGGCGCCACCAACTGGCAAACCATTCGCTCAGTCTATCTGCCGGCAGTCATGTCGAAACTGATGGACGATATCCGCGTCCTCACGGCCATATCCTGGACTTACATCATCATCGCGGAACTGCTCAACCGGCAGGGCGGTATTGGTTCCCTGATTTACATCAAAGCCCGGCAGGGGCAGGTGGATCGGGTATTTGCGGTATTGCTGGTCATCATCCTCATCGGATTCATCCAGGATCGGTTGTTTGTCTACATGGACCGACGGCTGTTTCCGCATAAATACTATAAAACGATGTTGCGGGGCATTCGTCAGGTTGAACTGGCCATCGGCGCCTTGTTGCTTTATCTGGCCGTGCTGTTTTTGTTGCCTGTTTTTGGGGTTGACCTGGCGGGGTTAGGCAATGTGGTTGTTTACGCCAGCGCACTGGTCGGGGTGGCTTGTGTGGCCATTATGCTCATCGGCGAGCTGGAGATCTGGCAGTCGCTGAAAAAGAGCAGGTAATTTTTTGAAGGGCAAGTGGCACAATGCAAATTTGCAAAACTTGTCCCGTGTAGCGGGAATGCAAAAACTAAAAAACAAGGATCAAAATGCCAGCATATAATGATACGGATCGCGCAAACATCATAGACATTAAAGGCGTGAGCCAGAGCTATGACGGAGGCGCTTCTTATATAATCAAGGATTTCAACCTGCTCGTCGAAGATAAACCTTCTCAGGGGCAATTTGTTGTCATATTGGGCATGTCA
>JALHRK010000609.1 GCA_022841505.1 Saprospiraceae bacterium
GAGCTGACCTGGAACATCAACGACAGCATTCAGCAGGTAGACCTGCGGTGGCGGGCTATCGGGGCTGCGGACTGGAACGAAGCCGACTCGGTGGGCAGTCCCTATGAATTTGAAGGGCTGCTGGCCTGCACGGATTATGAAGTCCAGTTGCGCGCTTTTTGTAGCAGCGATACCTTAGATTATGGACTGACCCTGCGTTTCAAAACCGATGGCTGTTGCGAAGCGCCCGGCCTGTTTTCCATTGACGCGGTTGGCGACAGCACTGCCGCTTTTTCCTGGAGCAGCGTGCTGGCGGCTACGGGCTATCAACTCCAGGTTAACGTCGCAGGCTCGGGCGTGTTTACCCAGTTCGATACCGATGGAACCGCATTTGACCTATCGGAAGGGTTGCTGGCCTGCACCGAATACGAAATACAAATTAAAACCCTCTGCGAAAACGAAACAACGGATTTCGGCCCCGCTTTTGCATTCGGAACAACCGGTTGCGGCCCGTGCCGGGACCTGACTTATTGCCCTCCAATAGACCTGAATGCTTCGGAAGAGTGGATTCAGGAAGTGGTTATTGATACGTTTCAGCTTATTTCGGGTTCAAATAACAGCTATGGCAACTTTACGACGGAGCCTGCGATCGTGCTGGAACAAGGCGGCGCCTACCCAATGCTGCTGATACCTGCCTATGGCGGGTTCAGCTATCAGGAGTATTTTAAAATCTGGATAGACTATGACAAAGACGGGGTTTTTGATGACGACGAACTGGTTTTTGATGCCGGAAGTACGGTGTCTGATACTTTGAATACCATCCTGAACATCGCTGCCGACGCGCCTTTGGGCAGCACCCGCCTGCGCGTGCTGATGCAATACCAGGAAGCTGTAGGAGCTTGTATCAGCGGAGACGACAACTACGGCGAAGTGGAAGATTACTGCGTGGAAATCCTTCCGACGTCGAATTGTCGCCCGCCTTCAGGTTTGGAGGCCATGGACGTTACCGAAAATACGGCCGGAATCGTCTGGGAAAATATCGGATCGGCCATTGGCTATATTCTGAACTATAAAAAGCTGGGTGCTGATACCTGGACGGCAGCATCGGTGGTGGAGAATTTTTTAATGCTGGAAAATTTAGATTCCTGCCAAACGTACGAAGTACAGTTGCAAAGCGTTTGTTCCTCCGACCTGAGTGCATTGTCGGATACGCTGCGTTTTACCACCGATTGCATCAACGCGACCGGAAATACCCCGGCATTGTTGGGCACGCTGGAAGTTCAGCCGAACCCTTTCCAAACTAAATTGCGGTTAACGCTCACAACGCCCGCAACGCAGGATTTGGTTTTATTAGAAGTGCTGACGCCTTTCGGCCAACGCATGGAGCAGCGCTATTTAGAAAATCTAAACCCCGGGAAGCACGTGGTGGAGCTCGATCTTGCGAACCTGCCTTCGGGGGTTTATTGGGTGCGGTTGCGGGGAGAAAGTGGTAGTGTGGTGGCGAAACAAGTGGTGAAGGTTAGGTAAAGACAGACGAGATTATCTGGTTTAGTTTTTTCCCAGCGCTTCTAACTTGGCAGCTATTAATGCTTCCATGTTAGAAGCGCCGGTATCTTTATCTGCCCATTTTCGAACGAGTTCCAGGGTTAACTCCTTTGTTAACTCCGACAATTCTAAAGAGATAACCAGCTCCTCAATCTTGTTCCTTTTATGACCTTCTGTCTGTTGTATCCAGGCCGTTATCTCGGGAGCGTTACTTTCTGGCTCTTCCTGGATAATTCGAATGGATTTGTTCGGGCGAATCAACAGGCTGTATATCGGGTTGCCATCGTAAATCTTGACCCCGTTTGCGAATTCGTTACGGTACCAGTTTTCTGATTCAACTTTATCAGATGTTATAGCTTTACCCAAATGATGCGCCCAATAGTTCTGGTTCAGGACATATACTCGCTTGTCCTTCAGGAAGTTTTCAAATAAAAACTTGACGCCATTCATGTCCTTTATGTTATTTAAAACAAAATAACAATTCTTAGTCATTTTTTGTCGCACAATGCTTGAAAAAAAACAAATAAAGCTCGACCAATGAGTATAAATTCGCAACTCCAAAAACATAAACCTTGTCAACGACCATTGCACAAACCTCTCCCTCAGCTCCCATCAGCCTAAAAAGCTGGGTCATGCTGTTTTTCCTGAGCCTGATCTGGGGGAGTTCCTATATCCTGATCAAAAAAGGGCTGACCGTTTTTGAAGCTAAGGAGGTGGCCTTCCTGCGCCTGAGTTTTTCGGCGCTCATCCTGCTGCCCATTTTAATTGCTAACTTTGGTAAGATAGACTGGAGTCGCCTGAAATATTTAGTGGTGGTGGGTTTGATGGGCAGCGGCATCCCGGCCTTTTTATTCCCCATCGCACAAACGCACATCAGCAGTTCGGTTACCGGCATCCTCAATGCCCTGACGCCGCTGTTTACCTTGTTCATCGGGGTCTTGGTTTTCCGGGCGAAATGGGCGTGGTCGAAATTAGCGGGCATCCTGATTGGGCTGGCCGGCGCCAGTATGCTGGTGCTGATGAATGCCTCAAACGGGACTGAATCGCATGCACTTTACAGCCTGCTGGTGATTCTCGCTACGATCTGTTATGCCATCAGCGGCAATACGGTGGGGAGTTACCTGCGCGACATGAATTCTTTCCACATCAGCATGGTGTCTTTTGTATTGGTGGGCATCCCGGCAGCGATCTGGCTGTTTTTTACAACCGATGTAGTCCATCAGGTCGCAACACAACCCCAGGCTTTGCCCGTGCTGGGTTTTGTGTTTTTGCTTTCCCTGTTCGGCACGGTGATCGCGTCCGTGTATTTTTTTCGTTTAGTCCAATGGACCAACCCGGTATTCGCCTCCACCGTCAGTTACTTATCACCAGTAATCTCCGTAATGTGGGGCTTTTTAGATGGCGAATCCATTTCTATCCTGCATTTCGCCGGCATGTTTTTGATTTTGGCCGGGGTTTATTTGAGCCGGAAGTGAAGTGTGAAGAGGCAAATTGGCAAGTAGGCAAGGGGCAAATTTGCAAATTGGCAAAGTGAAATTACTTCATTTCAGGAAATTTTTGCCACTTGCCAATTTGCCCCCTGCCAACTTCCTCCCTACCCCAACGCCTTCGTCACAATCTCCTCCTGCTGAACATCGTGTACTTTTTTGAAGCCCGTAGCCGGTGAAGCG
>JALHRK010000610.1 GCA_022841505.1 Saprospiraceae bacterium
GGATACACATGGAATTTGCGTTCGATCGGCGTGCCGTCGCTATTGTAGGCAGACGCGCACAAACCCCATTTGTCTTTTGCCGGCGGCTGCGCATACGTGCTATTGACCATGCCGATCGGTTTCAAGACGTTTTCATACATCCAAACCTCGTAGGCTTGTTTGGTGACGTCAGTCAGCAGCACTTGCGAAATGGTGGTGCCGCCGCCGGAATACTGAAATCTTAAATCTGGCTCAAAGGCACTGCGCACGGCCGGCGTGAACGACGGTTTTTTACCGTCCAAAACCTCATACACCGTGGGGATCGGCCCATTGAGGTCGTGGCCTGGAAAGCCATGTACGGTCAACCCCGCCTGATGGGTAAGTAATTGAGCCAGGTTGATTGTTTTTCCTTTTGAGAGCGAATCGTAGGGGAATTTCCAGGAGGTGAGGTAAGTATTGATATCGGTGTAGAGGTCAACCTTTTTCTCTTGCGCTAACTTCAGGATACCGACTGCATTCAGGGTTTTGCTGATGGAACCCGGTTCAAAGAGCGTTTCCGTCGTCATTGGCTTTTTTTCGGTGACATCCGCCCAACCATAACCTTTTGCCCATTCGATTTTGAAATCATGGATGACGGCAATGCTCATGCCATTTACGTTGTATTTGGCCATTTGTTCGGCAATCGTCTTCGGCTTTGCGCCATTGATGATGATATTCCCGGTGAGGTTGTTTTCTACCGCCTTGATTTTTTCGAGTGTTTCGGGCGAATATTTTTGGCCGAAGAGCTGGCCACAAAAAAGCAAAATGGCAATGAATACCGGTAATCGTTTCATAATCGTCGGGTGTTTAAAGGATGAAAAAGTTATTGGAATGAGCAAAAGTAAAGCATAGTTATCTGCTTGCATTCTTTTAACTGAAAAAGTATGTAAACGAAGTGTAAAACTAGGTTATAACACGGATCTTTATAAGAACTACCCTATTTTGAACTGCTGGCCCTGAAATTCCCCCCCAATGTACCCGCGCCCCGCTTCGCCGACCATGTAAAAAACGGCAGCACCCACGCCGGTAAAAAAGGGTTCACTTTTGTTTTTTCAAATCAATGCCCGTTCATGGAAGACTACGGCGGCAGGATTTATGCAGAAATGGCTCAAAAACGGGGCCCTTGAAATTCCCACCAAAACCACCTCTTGTTAAGGAACTTTAACATAGCTCCCGTGTTCAAAACTATAAATCGGAACAGCCAGTTGGTAGCGTTGCCGCTACTTTGCAGCATCTAATCAAAAATAAAATTTCATTCGACATGAAAAAACATTTTGCAATCGGCTTGCTGGCTGTTCTTTTTATGACTTCAGCATTTTCCCAAAAAAACATCCTGGCGGAATCGCCGAAAGCGCTTGCAGCACGGCTTCAGGACATGCCGCTAAGTTTGACGCCGACCACGGTGGTGGCGACCCTGGCCGAAACGCTTGATGCCGCCTTCGACAGCATTACGGCTCTAACCCCCATCAAGGGTTTCAACGCTGCCATGTTGCTGCCCGACGGCACTTACTGGAAACGCGCCGGAGGCTTTGCCGAAGAATTACCCGCTGCTGTGCCGCTCACCACGGAGCACCTCATGGCCATGGGCAGCATCAGCAAGACCTTCGTAGCCACTACCCTGCTGTTGTTGATGGAGGAGGGCCTATTTTAGCTTGACGACAGCATTGGGCAATACATCGGGCCTTATCCCAACGTGGCCGGCAGCATTACCGTCCGTCAACTGCTCAACCACCGCTCCGGCCTGAATGATTATCTGAACGAGAACACGGCTTCCACCGATGCCTGGAGCAATGACCCATCCCATATCTGGACGTTCGACGAAATCCTGAATGGGTACGTGCTGGCGCCCAATTTTGCCCCCGATGCCTCCTGGTCTTACTCCAACACCAATTTCGTGCTGGCGGGCGTGCTCATCGAAGACCTGACCGGACAACCGTGGCAGGAAGTCGTCCGGGAAAAAGTCATTGCCCCCCTGGGGTTGTCCCACACCTTTGTTTACCCGTTTGAAACGCCGGGTGAACAGCCTTTGGCCCACGTCTTTGCCGATCTGCTCGGTACGGGTGGCGTACAGGACGTGCAAGGCCTCGGCTTCCCCGATGAAGGTTTTTTTAGCCTTGCCACCAGCGCAGGTTGCCTCATCACTACGCCGGAAGATTTGACCAAGTTCATGGAACGGGTCTTTGGCGGGCATTTGCTACAGCCTGCTACCCTTGCCGAAATGCAAACCGACTACATGCAAAACAGCGACAACGGTCTTTATGGCTTGGGAACTGCCTCGTTTCCTATACTCCCAAATTTCGACAACTGGGGACACGACGGCGACCTAATTTACAAGTCTGTGGCTCTGTATTTCCCTTCAGAAAACATGTCGCTGGCCGTACAGCAAAACGATGGCCGCAACCACGACCCATCTGACCCGGCTACTCCGAGCCACGATGTTTACGATGTCTTTGCGACTTTGCTGCTTGCCTACCTGAACTACGCTCCAATCTCGGCTATAGGGGAAGTTGAGTTGGAAACAGGCTTTTCCGTTTATCCCAATCCTGTTACCGAAACGTTACACCTCGTTTTGGACAAAAAATGGGATCCAAGTTCCCCGCTTGAAGTTGTCCTGACGGACATGAGCGGCAAGATGGTGTCCAGGCAATTGGTGAAAAATGATACAGAAAAGATTGACACGGGCAATTTGCCTTCGGGTATTTACCAGGTTCGGGTTGGTTCTTACGCAACCAAAGTGGTGGTCATTAAATAGTAGTTTGAAAAATGCATGGGACCTGCGAATCAAGGGCTAAAGCCCTGCTGAAAGCAGGACGGAGGTGCATGGCACCTAAAATTTGTACGGAGTTCCGCAGAGTAAAAGTAGTTTCGCTGAGTTAGGTAAAGACTCCGTGAAACTCCCTTTATTCTGCGAAACTTGCGTAATCTTAAAGGCGCCGATGTTTTTTACCTTTGCAGTCTATGCTTAATTTGCTAAATGCCATTGCCGCGGCGTCCGCTATTTTCCTGGCCTTTCTCGTCGCAACGGTGCGGCAGGATGCGAATGTTACCGCCAATCGCTGGCTGGCCGTGTTCCTGCTTATTGTGGGTTTATTCATACTCGACGACAGCTTGGTAGTTTATGGAATTTATCGGCAATACCCGGCATTGTTCGGCATTTTGAACGTGTTC
>JALHRK010000611.1 GCA_022841505.1 Saprospiraceae bacterium
CCTCTCCCGTTCGCCTCAGGGCAAAAAAAAGGCGAATTAGTTTGACTAATTCGCCTTTAAAAAGTTTTTATCCGAGGGTCACGTGTCGGAAGCCCGTGGCCGTCAAGTCTTTATCTATACTTTTCAGGTAAGAAGCAACTGTCATGCTGCCGTCTTTCACAAACTGCTGGTTGAGCAAAGTGCTGTCCTGGTAGAATTTATTCAATTTACCCATGGCAATTTTTTCCAGCATCGCTTCTGGTTTGCCTTCGTTGCGGGCCTGTTCCATGCCGATTTCGATTTCCCGCTGGATGATCGTCGGGTCAACGCCGTCTTTATCCAACGCTACCGGCTTCATCGCAGCTACCTGCATGGCCACGTCGCGACCGGCGTCAAAATAAGCGGCGTCGGCTTTGTTCAAACCAACCAACACGCCTGCTTTGTTGCCCATGTGGATATAAGGTGCAATTTGTGCCGCTTCGAGCGTTTGGTAAGCCGACAGTTCGACTTTTTCGCCAATAACGCCAACTTGTTCGGTCACCTTGTCGCCAATGGTGATGTCTTCGAAAGGCAAGGCCAGCAGTTCTTCGATTGTCGCCGGGAATTTCTCCAGTGCGATTTCAGCGAATTGCTGCGTCAATGCTACAAAGCTTTCGTTTTTCGACACAAAATCCGTTTCACAGCTCAGGCGAACGATGATGCCGCGGGTGTGGTCGGCAGAAACCAATGCCAGCACACAACCTTCTTTTGCTTCGCGGTCTGCACGTTTCACAGAAAGCTTCTGGCCTTTTTTGCGAAGCAGGTCAATTGCTTTTTCAAAATCGCCTTCCGCCTCAACTAAGGCCTGGCGACAATCCATCATGCCTGCTCCCGTCATCTCGCGCAATTGCTTGACGTCGGCAGCGGAAATAACTTTTTCTACGCTCATGATTATCGTATTGATGAGTTTATCGTATTAAATTAGTGTGCGTTCATTTAGTTGAGTGTCTGATTTTTAGAGTTCGAGAGCAAGGCATGCGAAGGCTCCAAAAAGGGGATTTTACTCACGTAAATGACCATTTTTGGAGCCTTCGCATAACGCAGCTATCGGACTATAAAAACAGGCACTAATTAAGCTTCTGCGCCAGCCTGGGCTTCGCCCTTCACCTGCTTGCGCTCTTCCATTCCTTCGCGGATTGCCTGCACCATATAATTGGTGATGATGGAGATGGATTTGGATGCGTCGTCGTTACCTGGAATGGCGTAGTCCACAAGGTTCGGATCGGAATTGGTATCCACGATGCCGAACGTGCGAACGCCAAGGCGGCGCGATTCTGCAAGTGCAATGTGCTCATGCTGGATGTCAACGATGAAAACAGCGGCCGGAAGGCGGTTCAGGTTGGCAATGCCACCCAGTACGCGATCTAATTTGCCGTGTTCGCGCGTCAGCGTGAGGCGTTCTTTTTTCGTGATGCTCGACAGGGTGCCGTCGGCCAGCATGCGCTCGAGGTTGGTCATTTTTTTGACCGAACGGCGGATGGTGGCAAAGTTGGTCATCATACCACCCAACCAGCGATCCGTTACATAAGGCATGCCGACGCTGTTGGCTGCATTGGCAACGATGTCGCGCGCTTGTTTCTTCGTAGCAACGAAGAGGATTTTGCGGCCCGATTTTGCAATCTGGCGCATGGCGTTTGCGGCCCGATCCATTGCTTCAACCGTACGGTTCAGGTCAATGATGTGGATCCCTTTGCGCTCCATGAAGATATACGGCGCCATTTTTGGGTTCCACTTTTTCTTCAAGTGGCCAAAGTGTACGCCGGAATCCAATAATTCTTTATAAGTGATCTTTTCCATTTTATTAGATTTTGCAGTCTGCTGCCCCGACACGAACGTACCGCGTGCAGACAAAACCAAACCAACTGGTTAACGCTTGCTGAACTGGAAGCTCTTCCTTGCTTTGGGTTTACCATATTTCTTGCGCTCTACTTCGCGGGCATCGCGGGTCAGGAACTTGCGCTCCTTCAGCGGCTTGCGGAATTCGGCGTTCAGTTTGACCAAAGCGCGGGAAATTCCCATCCGCACTGCTTCAGACTGACCTTTGTAGCCTCCGCCGACTACCGTAACCTTCAGGTCGTAGATGCTCACCGCTTCCACCGTTTCAAACGGGGCAACAATGTTGATCTGGACGTGCGGTTGCGGGAAATAGTCTTTGTAGTCTTTTCCGTTGATCGTGATTTTACCGTCGCCTTTGGTCAGGTAAATTCGCGCTACGGATGCTTTTCTTCTGCCAATGGCATTGATCATTTCCATATTCGGTACAACATTTGAATATAAATTGCCCGGGCTTCAGCCCTTGGACAGATTTTTAAAATTTGAATGGTTCGGGTTGCTGTGCCTGATGCGGGTGCTCCGAACCTTCATACACAAACAGTTTTTTGTACATGGCATTGCCCATTTTCGTTTTGGGCAACATGCCTTTTACGGCTGTTTCGATGATGGCGTAAGGCTTTTTGCTCAGCACAACCTTTGCCTTCGTAATTTTTTGACCACCCGGGTAGCCGGAATACTGCTTGTATTCTTTGTCTTCCCACTTTTCACCGGTGAAACGAACTTTGCCCGCGTTGATGACGATGACGCAGTCGCCGCAGTCAACATGAGGCGTAAAAGATGGCTTGTGTTTGCCCCGGAGGACGTGTGCGATGCGGGTCGCCAACCGGCCAACCACTTCGCCTTCTGCGTCTACAACGAACCATTTGTGGTCCACCGTTTCCTTCTTCGCAGATTGCGTTTTATAGCTTAAAGTATTCACTTTTTGACGCTTTTTAATGACTTAAAATTACCCTTGTTTTAAAGCGACTGCAAAGGTAGATGCTTTTGTATAAAAACCAAGCTTTCGATAAAAAAAGTGT
The DNA here is from genome assembly GCA_022841505.1 of Saprospiraceae bacterium. Classification (GTDB taxonomy): domain Bacteria; phylum Bacteroidota; class Bacteroidia; order Chitinophagales; family Saprospiraceae; genus JABWAJ01. Next base: position 2,871 of record JALHRK010000611.1, read on the forward strand.
AGTTGATTTTTTATAAAAGGCTGGAATACAGTTGAAAAATGTTTCGCTTGTGGAAGCACTTAGTTGTTTAGGATATGGAGCGTGAAGTTGAAACGGTTCTTGTAAGCGTATATGGCTCCTAAAGACGCCACGACAAAAAAATAAACCAAAACAATGCGCTGGGCGTCTTAACTTGACGCCACAAATTGGCAACCAACCCGATCATGAGCAAATCCAAAATCTTCAACGACCCCGTCTATGGCTTCGTCAGCGTACCGTACGGCTTGCTGTTCAACCTCGTGGAGCACCGCTGGTTTCAGCGCCTGCGCCGCATCAA
>JALHRK010000612.1 GCA_022841505.1 Saprospiraceae bacterium
GGGGCGCCCTGATCCGGCTCCGGCCGGTGTTGATGACCGCTGCGGTGGCTTCGCTGGGTTTTTTACCCATGGCGCTTTCAGCAGGCGCGGGGGCGGAGGTGCAACGCCCATTGGCCACAGTGGTCATCGGCGGACTACTGACCTCCACCCTGCTGACCCTGCTGGTTCTGCCCGTTTTGTACGCTTTATTTTTCAACAAGAAAATTGCCGCATGAAAAATATCCTGATTTTCCTGCTCGTGCTGCCGCTGGTTCTTCCTGCCCAACAGGAACTCTCCGAATCACAGGCCATTGCGCTGGTTCTGAAACAACACCCGGCTGCCCGGGCGGCAGCGCTTCGGGTGCAGCAACAAAAGGTGCTGCAAGGCACGGCCGGCACGCTGGAACCCACTCAGATTTTCCACAACGTCAGCGCCGACCCGGATCTGGGGATGTTTGGCTCCACCGTTTTGGGGGTGAGTCAAACGCTGCCTGCAGGCCGGATGGTGAAAGCAACGCGCCAGTTTTACCAGCAAAAAGAACAACAAGCCGGCGCGCTGCAAACCCTCACCCAGCAACAACTCATCCTGCAGGTACGCGACCTTTATCAACACCTGAGCTACTTAACCGGTAAAGCGGTGTTGTACGAGCGTTTGGACAGCATTTACCGCAACTTTGCAAGCATCGCGGAAACCCGTTACCGACTCAATGAGGCGACATTGGCTGAAAAACTGGCATTGGAAGACAAGGCCGCTCAAATCCGGCTGATGCGTGAAACCACCGGTCATGAAATTGCTTTCGACCAGATCGCGCTGGCTCAATTGCTGGGATTGCCCGAACCGGTAAAAGCGGTGGCGGAGCCCTTCCGGAAAATTGACTTTTCGATATCGGATACATCGCGGATTGCGCAGGCCGCACCGGCTTTGATCAGCCGCAGTGAAATTTCTCTGGCTCAAGCCCAGCAAGGCATAGAACAGGCAAAATTGCGGCCCTCCACGTCTGTTGGCGTGCTGGGGCAATACCTTGGCAACGGCGCAGTTTACCCCGGATGGCAGGTTTCGCTCCAGCTTCCAATCGCACAAAAAGGTTATCGGAAGGCCATAGAAGGCGCGGCGCTTCAGGTGCAGGTGGCTCAACAGGAACACAACAACCTGCTGCTGGAGCAACGCATGACGCTGGCCCACCTGCTGCACGAGCAGGAAAAATTCGAAATTTTGCTGAATTATTATGAAACGCGGGGTCGCGGCCTTGCAGCAGAGTTGTTCCGATCGTCAGTGGCCAACTACCGCGCCGGAGAAATGGACTACGTGGCGCTTGCGCAACTGCTGGAACAGGCCATCGGCATCGAACTGGAATACCTGGAAAATACGCATTTGCTAAACCGTACGACAATTGAAATCCAGGCGCTAACGGGGTTTTGATCCTTGCGGCTGTCATTTTTGAATTTATAAAAATAAGATCATGTCTACCCATTACTACAGCATAAAACCTGTGATCCTGGTGGCCTTGCTATTTTTTTTCATAGCCAATGTCCCGGCCCAATCCGGGGCGCCCGGCCAAACCTCGCTCCAATACCAGCTTTCCATCGAAGAAAGCGCCATTCCCGGCATGCCTGGCCTTCAATCCTTTGTCTGGGCGCAACACCAGGGTCGCTGGCTGCTCATTGGAGGCCGGAAAGACGGCCTGCACCGGCGGCAACCTTTTGCGGCTTTTGAGCCGGAAGGCGCCAACGACCGGCTTTTTGTAGTAGATCCGGCAACCGGTAAGGTCTGGTCGGCGGATTTGAAAGGACTTCCCGTCCCAATAGCAGAACAATTGGGCAGCACCAATATCCAGTTTTACCAGGATGGCAATACGCTTTACCTGCTTGGCGGCTATGGATTTAGCTGGTCGCGGGAAGCGTTTGTGAGCTACCCCAGCCTGACTGCCGTGGATGTTCCCGGGCTGATGGAAACCATTGTCAACGGAAAAAAAACGGCGTCGTTTTTCCGGCAAACGGAAGACGAACGCATGGCAGTCACCGGCGGCGCGTTGGGCAAAATCGGGGATCGCTTCTACTTAGCCGGCGGGCATCGCTTCGACGGCGCATACAACCCTACCGGGCCAACCACCGGCCCCGGATTTTCACAGGAATACACAAATGCCGTGCGCAGTTTTCGCATCCAAACCATTGGCGGAAAGCCCATCCTTGAAGGGTACGAAGCCTGGACGGACTCCCTCGAATGGCATCGCCGAGACTACAACCTTGTGCCGCAGATTTTCCCGGACAAAACGGAAGGGTATACCGCATTTTCGGGGGTTTTTCAGTACGATGTGAACCTGCCCTGGCTGAATACCGTAGACTTTAATGCTGCCGGATACAAGGCTAAGGCGGGTTTTGAGCAATTGCTGAACTGCTACCACAGCGCCAACCTTCCAATCTACGACGCAGCGACCGGCGCCATGCAAACGGTCTTTTTCGGTGGCATCAGCCAGTTCTATTTCGACGAAACCCAAACCTTGCTCAACGATTACGATGTGCCGTTCACCAAAGCGATCAGCGCAGTGACCCGAACGGCAGACGGTAGCCTGACCGAGGCGTTGCTCCCAGCGTCCATGCCAGGCTATTTAGGTGCGGCAGCGTGGTTTTTGCCCGCAACAGACGCGCCGATGTATTCCAACGGCGTATTGGATTTTTCGCGTTTGCCGCAATCAAAAACGCTGGTGGGTTATGTCGTTGGCGGCATCGAAAGCGATGGCGGGAATATTTTTTGGGTCAATACCGGTACGCAAAGCAGGTCCAGCAGCCGGGTTTTTAAGGTTTTTATTGAAAAAAAGCAACCCAACCCCGCGCCGTTGACCATTGATGGGAACGCCTGGTTCCAGCTTACCGCAACGCCCGCCCCCCGCGAAAACTGGATTCGGGTGCAATTCAATACCGCAAAATTGGAAAACCTCCTGCTGGAACTGTTCAACGAAGAAGGCGAAGTGGTTGGCACGCTGATCGAAGGCAGTGTAGCGCCCGGACAACACGTATTTGATTATTCCATCAGCTTTTTTACGCCGGGTAATTACACCCTGCGGCTCACGAACGGCCAATACCGGGCAAGTGTGCCGGTGGAACGCCGGTAATCCTTTAAATTCAAGACCATGACAAAGATATTTTTGAAAATCATCGCCGCAACGGCACTCTTACTCACAGGTTGCCAGAACCCTGTGGCGCCAACT
>JALHRK010000613.1 GCA_022841505.1 Saprospiraceae bacterium
GGGTTGCTGAGCCAACCCAAACCTTCCTGCGCTGGCAGGATGCTTCGGGCAAGGTGGTGCGCAATACCCCCATTGCGCTGTTTGAAGGCCGGAATGAGTTTTCGGAAACGGTTGCTGAATTGCCTGCAGGGGTTTGGTTTGTAAGTGTGGGTTTGCCAGGCGTACCGGCCATCCGGGTAGTGAAGGAGTAGTCCTGAGTCTAAAATCTAATGTCTTAAATCTAAGATCTATATTAGTTTGGTTTGAAATGGAGCATTTTCGGCAGCCTCGTCTTGGGGCTGCTTTTTTTGTAATACGAATGTATTATGGATACAAAGAGAGGGCACTCAATTCCTTCCTAAAAATAAGCCGATCAGGATCATTGAATCTAAAAATTAAAGCAGTAGCTTCTCCAATACTCGTTTTGCTCTGTATATATCCATCCTGTATTTCGAAATGGTCATGCCATTCATCTATTCTTGGGTTGAAGAATCGAGTCAAATGTTCATCATCTTCTACGAAAGTCCCTAAATCTGATCCTTTGTAGAAATTACAATCTGGGCAAGCATAAGCTAAATTTTGAAAAACTGACAGCCCTCTATGCTTAATGCTCTTGATGTGATCAATGTGGTAAGAATAAAATGAAACGGCTTCGTTCAATTTGCAATATTCACAACAAAATAGGGCACGCTCCGCAACTTGCTTCTTTAAACCGGTAGATATTGTCGAGCTCATGCTTTTAACATACCCATAGCCCGGGCTTTAGCAAGACCAACGATCCGGTTAATAATGAGATAATGCTCAACTTCGCTTGTTTCTTCCTGCGTTAATCCGGATTCCTTCTTTTTGTCAAGTAAGGAATCAAGTCGCTCTTGATTAACCTGCGAAGGTTTGAATGCAAGCACTTTTTCAGGGTTCATAGCTGCCATAAAATTAGCAACTTCATCGTATATGCTAAGATTACCTGTCATGATGAGCTTTTTACAAAAATACAATTTTTCTGAATAAAAAACACCCTCCCGGGTAAACACCCGCGTTCTCGCCAAAAAAACATAGATGAATGGCGTACTATCCCTATTTTCGCTGCGCAAATAAAATTGCAGAACCATGCGCAAATTCACTGCCGATTACCTCTACCCTGTTGCCACTGAACCCATCAAAAATGGCGTGGTTATCACAGACGATGCTGGAAAAATTCTTGCTCTAGAAACCCGCGATTCCCACGATCCGGCCAGTCTGGAATACCACGCTGGCGCGATTGTGCCCGGGTTTGTCAATACGCATTGCCACTTAGAGTTGTCGCACATGAAAGGGCGCGTGGATACCGGAACAGGCCTCCTGCCTTTTATCCACAACGTGGTTTCCTTCCGGAATTTCCCGATGGAAGAAATTTTGGACGCCATTGAAAAAGCGGACCAGGAGATGTACGACGCCGGAATCGTGGCGGTGGGCGATATTTCCAACAAACTCGACACGGCTGCGCAAAAAGACAAAAGCCGCATCCGGTACTACACCTTTGTGGAGGCTTTTGATTTTTTGACGGACGCCAATGCCGCAAGTACGTTCCAGCAGGCAGAAGTCGTCTTGGCAGGCCAAAGCACGGCGCACGGCAACCGCAAAAGCGCTGTGCCGCATGCGCCCTACTCTGTGTCGCGCAAGCTGTTCCAACTCCTCAACGGAGCGAACGGCCCCGGCGACACGATCAGCATCCACAACCAGGAGACGCTGCACGAAGACGCCCTATTTCTGCACAAAACGGGTGGATTCATAGATTTTTATAAAGGATTCGGAGTTTCACTTGACGGCTTTAGCGCGAGCGGCAAAACCTCCATTCACTACGCGCTGCAAAACATGGACCCGCACTGCCGCACCTTATTCGTACACAATACGCTGACCGGGCCGGAAGACATTCAGGCTGCCCATGCATGGAGCGAACACGTCTACTGGGCGACCTGCCCCAACGCCAACCTCTACATCGAAAACCGGATGCCTTTTTACCGCCATTTTTTGGAAAACAACGCCCGCCTGACCATCGGAACCGACAGCCTGACCTCCAACTGGCAATTGTCGGTGCTGGAAGAAATGAAAACCATCGCCCGCTACCAATCCTACCTCCCGTTTGAAACCCTGCTGCGCTGGGCCACACTCAACGGCGCGGAAGCATTGGGTTTCGACAAAGATTTGGGCAGCATCGAGCCTGGCAAGACGCCGGGTTTGAATTTATTGTCGCTTGGCGCGGATGGGAAATTGTCGGGAGAGACGCGGGTGAGGAGGTTGGTGTGAGGCAAGGGGCAAGGGGCAAGGGGCAAGGGGCAAGGGGCAAGGGGCAAGGGGCAAGGGGCAAATTTGAACAATTCCATTATTTAATTCAATGGTTTAATTAATTTATTTTCAATGATTTAAAAATAAATTAATCGCCTTTTAGACATTTACTTATTTGCCTCTAAGCGAAAGAACCCGCCATTTGCCTTTTGCAAATTTGCCTCTTGCCAACTTGCCCTTTGCCCCTTATCCTTTTACTTATCCTGTTTCGCGAATACTTTTTTCAACAAATCCGTCGTCCGCAAGGCGGGGTTCGAGCGGATTTCCAGTTCCTTTTCGGCTACCATGCCAAACAAGCCTTCGAGCGCTTCTTTGGTCACATAATCCGGCAAATCCGGGTTGGCTTTTTTCACAAACGGGATTTTGTTGTAGGCATTCACGCAATCCGCCCAGTACTTCATCGCGCCCACTTCTTCCAGCGAAGCTTTGATGATGGGGTTGAATTCCTGGTAGAGCGGATCGCCCGTCGTTTTATTGAGGTATAAGGTTGCGGCATTTTTTTCGCCCATCAGGATATTTAAGGCATCCTGGAAGGTGAGCGAAGTGATGGCGTTGGCGAAAATAGGCGCTGCTTTGGTGGCAGCCTTTTCCGCGCCGCGGTTCATTTTTTCAATCAGTTGATCCTCAACGTTGCCAAAGCCTGGCACCTGCTTCAGTTTGCTGGTGATGGTGCGCACGTCTTCCGGAATCAGGATTTTGTATAAAGCGCTTTTGAAGTAGCCGTCGGTGGCGCTGAGGGTGGTAACGCCTTTTTGCACACCGGCGTTAAGTGCTTCCTTGAGGCCGTTGCCGATTTCTTCGTTGCTGAGGCCTGTGCCCGTGGTCTTTTTCATCAGTTTATCTGCTTCTTTTTTCAGGTTAAACTGTGCGTTTGCCGCAAAA
>JALHRK010000614.1 GCA_022841505.1 Saprospiraceae bacterium
GAGTTCGCCTGTGAAAGCCAATGAAGAAGTTCATAGGAAAGCCGTATGCGGGAAAACCGCACGTACGGATTGACGAGGGGGAGAAGCGGCACTGCCGCTTCTCTCTACTCTACCGCCATCCGCTCTTGTGGGACACAAAACAAATGACATGTCCCAGCTATCAGACTATAAAACAGGCACTATTTAGAGGATTTTAGCTACAAAAGCCGAAGTAGCCTCCTTCACATCCTCCGCATTTTCCAATGCCCGGATAAATGCGCTGCCGATGATGGCGCCGTTGGCATAGCGGCAGGCAATGTCAAAGGTGTTGCGGTCAGAAATGCCAAAGCCGATCAGCCGGGGATGCGGCAGGTTCATATCGCTGACGCGCTGGAAATAAGCCAATTGTCGGCCGGAAATTTCGTTGCTGCCCCCAGTAATGGCATCGTTGGAAACCATGTAAATGAAACCCCGCGTCAGCTCGCTTGCTTTGCGGATGCGTGACTCGCTTGTTTGGGGGGTGATGAGAAAAGAAATACCCAGGTCTAACGTTTCAAATTGCGCTTTGTAATGATTTTCGTATTCCTCCAAAGGCATGTCCGGCAGGATGAGCGCATCAATGCCCGATGCTTTGCATGCATTTAAAAAAGCACTTTCTCCGTATTGCATCATCTGGTTGAAATACCCCATCAGCACCAACGGAATTTGGGTTTTTTCGCGTACCGAACGGATTTGTTCGAACAAAATGCGCAGGGTCATCCCATTGGCTAAGGCTACCTGGCTGGAGTGCTGGATGGTTGGGCCATCAGCAAGCGGATCGGAATATGGCATGCCGATTTCAATGAGGTCGGCGCCGGATTTTTCGAGCGCAAGAATAATGGATTCTGTGTCGTCCAGATTTGGAAAACCAGCCGTGAAATAGATATTGAGGATGCGCTCTTTCTTTTGGGTAAAAAGTTGTTGCAGGCGTTTCATAAGGAATACAGCTGATTTTGAAAATAAGGTGATTAGTTTCTGCCCAAGAAGTCGGTGTCTGTTCTTTAGAGTTCAAATGAGTTTAAAGCCGGGCGGAGCCCGAAAAATAGCGCACGGGAGGCGGAGCCATCGCGCGAGCGAGTGATCGCAGCTATCGGACTATAAAGACAGACACTAAGCGTAGCTGGAAAAGAAGCTGCGCCATCGCATCTGCAATACCCCCAGGATGGCTTCTTTTACGATGCCTTTCGACATTTTAGAAGCGCCTTCCGCCCGATCCGTGAAGGTAATGGGCACCTCTGCGATGCGGAACCCCAGGGACCTTGCTGCGAATTTCATTTCAATTTGAAAAGCGTAACCCACAAAACGGATTTTATTCAAATCAATGGCTTCCAGCACTTTTCGTTTATAGCAGATAAAGCCGGCAGTTGGGTCTCTCACCGGCATCCAGGTTATTAAACGCACGTAGAGGGATGCGCCCATAGAAAGGAAAATCCGATCGGCAGGCCAGTTGATGAGTTTGCCGCCACGCACATATCGCGAACCGATGGCTAAGTCAGCTTGCTTGCCTGCACAGGCTTCTAAAAGGTGTATCAGGTCATCCGGATTATGAGAAAAATCGGCATCCATCTCAAAAAAGTATTCATATTCGCGCTCCAGACCCCAGCGGAATCCGGCGATGTAAGCGGTGCCTAATCCCAGCTTTCCCGTGCGCTCCAGCAAAAAAAGCCGCCCCGGATACCGCAACTGTTGCGCTTTAACCAAAGCGCCGGTACCATCCGGTGAGCCATCATCCACAATGAGCAAGTGGAAGGGGTGACCGAGTGAGAACACCTTTTCAATCATACGAACGATGTTCTCTTTTTCATTATACGTCGGGATGATGACTAAGCTGTCTGACAAAACATGCGGGTTAAGATGAATGAAGCCCCAAATATAGAGCAATTTTCTACAAAAGGAATAAGCACAGGTGTCTGCAACTACACAGATTTTACAATATTGTTCCAATGTTGCGCATACGGCCTGCGCTTTTTTATGGATATTCGCGATTATACTTCACGCTGCTTAGTTTTCTGAATAGCCATTAAGTTTACCATATGATCCGCAGCGTTCAGTATGACAAAAAAGGCTTCGCATTCCGACCGGGGTCGGGATGCGAGGAATAAATTTAAACCTATGAAAAGAGGCCTTACCGTTTTATTTTGCTGCCTTGCCGGCTGGCTCTTTGCTCAGGGACCGGTCAGTGGTTTTTTGCCCGATGCCGGCAAAACTGACATTGCCGTCACTTATGCTTATGAGCATTTCAGCAAGTATTATTTTGGCGCTCAAAAACAGGAAATTGAGCAAACCATGCACACGGCCAGCGTTTTTCTTGAACACGGCCTTTCTGCCAAAAGCAGCCTCATTTTGTCCGTCCCCTATCTCTGGATTGGTGAGACCCGCGGACTTCAGGATGGCGCCTTGTTTTTGAAGTTCAAATCCTACTACAAGGAAGACACAAACGGCAACTTGTCCGTTATTGGCGCAGTGGGCGCAACCTTCCCCCTGTCACAGTATTCCACCGAAGTGAGCAACCCCATTGGCGCCCGGGCAACTTTGCTGCAAGGCAGGATTGTTGCCCAATACAACTCGGTTTTTGGGGCTTTTGCGCACGTCCAGACGGGGCTTGATGTGCGGGTTTCTCCGGATAACCTTTACGCGCTACCGATTGTATTCCGGTTAGGTTATGGCGGTTCGTGGTTCTACGCAGATGGCTGGCTGGAGTATTATCATACCTTCAACGCCGGTTCGGATATTTCGGTTACCGGGGGCAGCGGTTCCACCTGGCTCCGGGCAGGCGGCACCCTGTATTATCCGGTAACAGACCGCTTCGGCGGATTTTTGGGCTTTGCGCAAATTTTCAGCGGGCGCAATATTGGGCTTTCTTCCCGCTGGAATTTGGGCTTGGTTTGGAAACTGGGGTAGTCTGTCTTTATAGTCCGATAGCTGCGATCACCCGCTCGCGCAATGGCTCCGCCCTTATCCTGTCCCATAACTTTGCGCCAAGAAGAACCCCGTCTTGATTGCATTAAGTTGTTGTATAGCGATCCAGAGTAATTTTTCTCCTGGATAGGGTTGTTTGGTCGAGGGGACAAAACCCACGATTTTTCCCAAGGCCAGAATATGGTCTTTTACCGTTTCGATTTTTGAAGCTGTTATCTTTTCGAGGATCACTTTTTCTTG
>JALHRK010000615.1 GCA_022841505.1 Saprospiraceae bacterium
GTAATTGCCCGCTGCGGGGAACGTCACGAAGTATTCCCGGTAGTTGCCACCTGTGAAGTTCAACACGCCCGTAGCGCCGCCAAAGTTCACAATCAAGTTATTGAAATTGATGGCGTTCTGATCGCAATGATCGTCAATCTGGAACGTCATAATGCCCGTTACACTCGTTGCGCATACCGGAATAATAAACTGGGAATTGCTCAGAATCGCCACAACAGGATCAATATTGTCGGATATCGTCGCTGTTAACTGCAAGCCCGCTGGTGCGTTGGCAACATTACCAGATGCATCTTGTCCAAAGATCGAGACTGTACTTGTACCCGTACTCCAGTGGACATCTACTAAGTAGAAGCCAAAACCATCCGGTGTTACGCTAACCTGCGTGCCCGGGATGACCGTTGCAGGAGTCGTCGTCGCCGTTGCGCTTACCGCGTTCAGGGCGTTCATGAACCCGTCGCAGTTGTCAAAACCGTATACATAGTATTCGTCCTGACGTCCGCATTCGCCTTCCGGCACCGCAATATTGCCAAAATTAATGGAAGTACCCGGAAGCGTAGCCGGATCGTTGTCGGCTAAAACATTGCCCAATACATCGGTTACATAGAAGATGGGGGCAACCATGTCCATACCATTCGGCACACAAACCTGTACGACAACCGGGTCGTTAACCGGAAGGCAGGGTCCCGTTTCGTTCACAGTTACGGTGTAGCAACCTGCTCCGGCATTGCCGAAGAAGAAGGCGCCTTGTGGGAAACCGATATAGGTGGTGTTTGCGGTTGCCGGTGGGGTAGAGCCGCCAGGGCCTGACCCCGCTACCGGAACCGCTGTGACCATATAAGTACCGGAACAGCTAGATCCGTCAACGATGTTTACCGTAAAGGATCCATTGGGTACATAACCCGGACTTACATGTGGGCAGGTTGGTTTGACCGTTGTCGAAGTTACCGTGTAAGGGTTGTCTTTAGTGACGAAGGGCATCACGTTGGAACATACCGAAACGTTGTTGGTCAAATCTATGCCATCGCAGGTTTCACTCACATAAAATTCAAGGTCCGTGCCCGGAGGAAGGCCGTTTACCGTCACGCTCACGATATTGCCCACCACAGTCATCGCTGTAACCGGAGCGGAGAAACTTACCTGGCCATTAATATAACAAACGGTCGTCTGAAAGAGCGCCTGTGCGGCATTGTCGCAATCGCCCAATCCCTGACCGGCTACCGTCAGCACCCAGCAATGGTTTACCGGGTCAATCACGCCCGGAGGCTGGTCATTGTTGACGCTCCAGCGCAATACTGCTGTGTATTCCGTGCAGGTCGTCACGGGTAGTGGCGTCGGAGGAAGGCATGGAATCGCAATACCTGCATCCAAAGTTGTATTCACATCACCAGACAGGAGGCTGACCGTTGGCGTCTGCCCTTGCTGGCTGAGCGGCCCACCCTGGGGAGCAGAATCGTTGTCTGTAACATCAACACCCTGGTTGACCGGTGCAAAAACGATGTACTGTCCCCACTGTGCCAATACAGGCGGAGCTGTAACCATCGAAATGTCTACCAATACAGAATAGGTGCCCGGAGCAACCAAAAACTGGTAGAATCCATTGGCTGTTGTAATTTGCATCGGCACGTTGACCGTCTGGCCAATATTATTCGTGCCGGCTAACGTCAGTTTAGCGCCTTCAACAGAAGGTTCATTCGAATCTTGCTGGCCATCTTTATCGTAGTCCAACCAAATGTAGTTGCCCAGAACGGCAGGGATATAATACCCAAAGTCAAACGTCAGGTTATCCTGCGTATCCGGAAAACCGTTGGTGCCGCCCGGCGTATCGCCACTTCCGTTTTCACCGGTTGGCATCCCGGCAAAGTTAGGAGCGATCGTAAAGTTTACCGGCGTATTGCTGTCGCTGATCGGAGTGCCCTGACCTGTGAAGGTAGGAACGAAGCCCCCCGCAGGGTTGTTCGGCACGCTGACCTGGTAGCTTCCGGGGGTCAGGCCTACAAACATGTACTGTCCCGGATTGCCGCCCATCGTAGCGGTTGTCGTATTGTAGGTAACGTCAGCATTGGCGCCCGAACCACCGGCTACGCCATCCAGACCGAAATAAATCAATTGTACGCCAACGCCGTTGATGCCCTCAGCAGTTGGTTCGTTTTGCTGGCCATTTCCGTTGACGTCTTCCCACACATAAGACCCGATTTTTGCAAGCGGGAATTTGTGGTCTTCAATTTCACCAAACGGATAAGGGGCAGTTTGTGTATCAGCACTCAGGCCACCGGCCGGAGACAAACGGAAGCGAACAAAAGCATTGCCACCCGTAAAAGTCGCCGTCAGCGGCACCGTAAAGCACAGTTGCGCATTGGCAAGTCCTGCTCCGGTCGGAACAATGGCGCCGGATGTTGCAAAGCTTCCGGTAGTCAAATGTTCGCCTGCTTCGAATGCGCCGTTGCCGTTGAAATCAACCCACGCCTGAAGTACTGCTGCCGATCCTGTCATGTTCATGGCATTCACAACAAAACATGCCTGGGTGCCGGGAATCATCGGCGTTGCCAGAATGGCGCCGTTTTCGTCATCACCCGGAGGGCCGGAAGTACCAAAGGTTACTAACCCGGCATCATTGTCGTCACCGCCAGTACCCGGCATAACGCCGGACATCGGGCTTGGGATACCATCCAGTTCAGCGTCTACGCTGGCACCTAATTTCAGTAGGTCCGAAATAATATGCCGTGGGCCATCCACTCCAGTGGTTCCATACGTATTGGGGTGGTCGCCATAATCGTAACCCACAACCTGAATCACATAGTCTTCTACTTCGCCGCTTTGGGAAGTGCCGGAAGGCGACATGGGTTCATTCGCATCGCTCAGTCGGATGCGCATCCCCAGGTTATCGCCAACAACGGCGGTGGTAGGTACCGTGATCGTTACGTTCGTCGAAGTTGCATTATTCGGAATGTTAGCCGAGGTAAACATCTCACCTGCATCGTTGAAATCGCCATCTTTGTTGAAATCAAGGTAGATGGTCAATTTAGCGTTTGCATTGGTCATGTTCATCACGGGGATGTTGGAAAGCGTAACGGTCTGACCAACAATAAACAGGGGCAGTGTTGCATAATTCAATCCATCTTCATCG
>JALHRK010000616.1 GCA_022841505.1 Saprospiraceae bacterium
AAACGGTGGTGATGTCGGTGACCAGCTGCATTTTATTGGCGCCAATCAGCCCGCCGGCGTGGAATTTCACCTCCAGTGCCTGAAACGCCACGAATTGATTGGACCCGGGTAGTGCCGCCGAAAAATAAGCATCTAACGAGGCGCCGAGCGGAGTAAAGGTGATGTTGTCCACAACGATGGCATTCGGACTTCCTCCCAGAATAATGGGCAGGGTGCTGCCGCCTGCATTTAACGCGACGTCATAAGGCAGGCCTTCTTCGTCTTCCAGATCAGCAAAGGGATCCGCCAAAACGGTGTCGGTATCCTCTTCCTCTTCTTCCTCCACTTCTTCGCCTTCTTCAGGCGTTTCGGTTTGGGTGGAATCCTGAGGCGGTGTTTGCAGCGAATCCAATGGGGGCGTTTGGGTTGAATCGGGTTCGGTTACAAGTTGAGTGCTGTCCACGCGTCCGCAAAAATCCATCATTGAAGGCGCAGCCTCAGCGGCGATTTGAGCGAGGATCGAATCCGGTGATTGAAATTCAGGGATGCTTTCCAGCCCTTGGCTGTACGCAACCACTTCACCGTCAAAAACCTCTTTTTCGGTGTTCACCATTAAACCACTAAACGTGCAAATTAACTTTTTTCCAAGCAACCAGGGCACCCGGATCTGGCCGGAGCCGTCCCAACCGCCCTCCGTTTCTTCAGAAGGTTCCACTTTGGTGAGGCGCATCTGAAAACCCCCAACGCGCACCATGTCGCCATATGCTAAAGCTTCTATGGCAATTGCATTGGCGGGCGGAATCAGGGTGTCCATGGACGAACAATCGAACAGGGCCGTATCGAATTCAATGGAATCGGTGGTGATTTCAAAAGATGGGGAATATTGGCCTTCGTATTCGCCGTTGCACAAGGTTTGCACCTGTATTTCATAAGTCGTGGCGTCTATCAGTCCTTCAATGGTGTGTTCCGACAGGATGGATTCGTCTTCGTACCAATTGGCGTCCGTTGTCCCAGCTTCGCGGTAACGCACTACGTAGGTATTGAAACCTGGTCTTGGCTGCCAGCTTACCAACGCGCTGCTTTCGTTCAGGGCTTCTGCCGTGATGTTATCGGGCGCGGTACATGCTTCTCCAAAGGTGAAAAATTCCGGGGCGCTCCAACCGTCGTTTTGGAACGCGTTCTGCATGGTGAGGTCCTGCGCCCGCACCCGGATGAGGTAGCGGCGCCCCAATTCCAGCAACGGATCTGAGGTGGTGACGAAACTGGTGCCGAGGTTATTGACGGTTTTTTCTAAAAATGGCTGGTTAAACTGAACCAGCAAATCCGGGGTGAGGGTATTGTTCTCATCAAATTCAAACAATTGCAACGTGTATTCCACCGGGAAACCGCCCACGTGTCGCGGCTGCCACTGCACTACGAGGTTTTGCGGAAATACCGGCGTTTGTTGACCGATTGGAGCGAGGATCACCGGAGGATCGTGCAGGAAAACGGTAATGCCGGTGCAACTTTCTCTGGATACGGCCGCGTCATTCGACCGGTCGTAATCGTAGACTTGCATGCAAACAGAATAGAATCCCGGTGGCAGGGTTCCCTGCTCCAGATATTGCTCTTTGCTGTACCCTTCAAAATTGAGGTTGTTCACGTCTAAGTACTCCGCGAGGTCGGCCCCGGTGATCTGCACGGGCAGTCCGTAGCTGAGCGTGATGGGGCGCGGCTGGAAGTCCGGTTTGGTAGAAAGCCGAATGCCCTGACCCTCAATAACAACGGTCATGCGCACCTGATAGGAGATCTCGAACGCGTCGTTTAGAATCAGGGAAGCGCCAATCCGGCCCGGAAACGAAAGTTCCGCAAGGTTACCCGTATGCGGTGGCGCCGATTGTGCGATCAAAGAGACCGGATAGGCCTGCGCATGGACGTTTAGGGTTGCGGCCACGCAAAAAATCGCCACAAGGAATTTCAAAACTGTTCTCTGATTCATAATCATAAATATTTGTCTGCCCTCTAACCTCGAAGGGCATAACTGATTGATTCTACGAATTGGTAACTTATCACGAGCATTCAGTGCTTGTTTTTTTATTGATGATTGATGATTACATGATTGATGATTGTTGATGTGGGGACGTAAACTTCAATGGAATTACGGGTCTACATCAAAAATTATCATTCATCAATTGTCAATCATCAATTGTTCCCCCTTTTGGGGTTAGGTGGCTGGGATTTAGCTCCACCTACTTGTTTCAAAAACCGGTACCCATACATCAATTGCCCGTACCACTCCAGGAAACCGTCGTTGGTTTGCCCACCGGCAGTACGGTTGAGCAAAGTGGTGTTGAAGCCAAGCGTATGTGCTTTGTTCAATTGCCAGCTACTGCCCAGACTCAGGTTGAGCACGGCAGAATTGTCGCCAATCTTTTGGAAAATCTGGTTGTAGGCCAGCCGGAGGTTGGTTTGCAGGCGTTTGTTCAAAAAACCTTTCGTGACGCCAAGCGTAGGTGCAAGCACGAAGTTGTCTATGTTTACCAACTGGGTCTGGTTGGCATTCAGCGCCACGCTCAGCCGCAAATCCTGGTCGGTGACGGAATAAGCGTAGATCAGGCTGCCGTTCAGAAAACGGGATTCCGCGTCGGCTTGCACCTGGTCATCCACAATGCTGTTGGCGGCTTGATAAGTCAGGAAAAACGAAAGGGAAGAGGGTCTTTCGTTTCCGTTATTTAAATAGTGTATGGCCGAGAAGCTGGCCGTTTGGGTGGCTTGCGCCAAAATAATGCTGTCCACCAAGGCGTCTGGATTTGTGAACGCCCGGATTTTGGTGGTATTCTGGAAATTAGAATAGGAAGCATTGAATCCCCACTTTTTATCAGGGTTGTAGGCCGCGTTGAACGACCCCACTAAGCGGCGGGTGCCATTGCGTTCAAAATCGTCTAAATTGGTGCGTTCCTGGCCGCCATTTGCAAACAGACTCAGCCTGTTTTTGAAAAATGAGCGCGAAAAACCAAGGGTCAGGTATTCGGCATCGCTGAGAAAAAATAAGGCGCCTAAGGTTTGGAAACCCCGCTCGATGCGTTCGTAGCCCGTATTCAGGTTGAATCCTTTGATGACAAAGTTCAGTTTTGCGCGGTAGGCCGTGCCGGTGATCAGC
>JALHRK010000617.1 GCA_022841505.1 Saprospiraceae bacterium
ATTGTTATGATTGAAAATTTAGCCAGCGTCGGGCGGTTAAATTTCCGGGGTGATCCGGTTTTGCGGTGGAATATGGGCAACGTGGTTGTTGAAATGGATAACAACGGGCTGAAAAAGTTTAGCAAAAGGAAAAGCCGGGAAAAAATTGACGGGCTTGTAGTTTTGGGTATGTGCTTTGCGATGTGGTTCCGATGGATGAGGGCAAACGATCAGAGCATATACGTCACAGATGAGCGGGAAGAAGGGTTCAGGACGCTATAAAAATTTAATAAATGTGCTGGAAAAAATTTACAGAAGAAAAGCCAGAGCGATTTGAAGAAATTACGGTTTCAAATGGCAAAGATGTTTGTACTGTTTGTTGGGGCGAATGGCACAGGACGCAAAAAACAAGACGCGGGAACTCAATTTTTGTAGAGTGTTTTTCTTTGCCGCTCTACATTGATTCGTGTGGCGGATGTACATTTATTGACGAAAGTGTAAATACAGAAACATATCCTTTTTGGATTACAGGCGGCGATTTGCTTACTGGGTTACCCCTTTAATAAAAAACCTGATCGGCAGCAGCTAATCAGGTTCAAAATGCGTACTTTACTTGTCCCAAACATTAATTCGATTCAAATATACTAAAGTTATGGGAACAGAGAAAGAAAAATTCGCGCAGATGGTCAAAACCTTAGAGCAACCTGAAACATACTTTGGGCTTGTTTCTACGATTTCAGCCTTTGAGCATGTGACTTACAAAGAAGCCTGGGAACGGGTAGAAAAAGAGCGGGAAGGCTTGGGATTGCCTCCGAAATATTGTAACATCCAAAGCTTCCACACGGCACGGTATAAATTTCACCAGTCCGGGCAAATGATCCGGATAATTGACTATCCGATAGAAGGGGAATAATCACACCTCAAATGATACCCCTACCTGCGTACTTTTGCAGATAAAGCGCAGGGGATGGCCAATATTTTCCAACGATTTTTTGGGGTTTTTCAGAGTTCCGCAGCCAATGCGGGAAAGGCTAATCCGCTGGAAAATCCGGCAAACCCGATCAGCGCTGAAACCCTGGGCGCACTTGGGGCTGGAAACAGCCTTTTCCCCGTTGATGAACAAACCGCGCTGGAAGTAACTTCTTTTTTCCGCGCTGTTACAATTCTTTCCGGCGTAATCGCCTCCCTTCCGATTTCCGTTTTTGAGATCAACAAAGACGAAAGTGTAAAACGGCGCCGAACTCATGCGATAACCAGGCTGCTTAATATCAGGCCATCCGAATCAATTACCAGGTACAACTTTTTCCAGACAATGGTTTTGCACCTGTTGACCTTTGGTAATTTTTACGCGCTAATTTCCCGATCAGCAGCCAGCAACGGTTTGGCTACCTCTATGCAAATCCTGAACCCGTCACAGATGACGGTTAAAACCACAAAGGCGGGGCGGGTAGTGTATGAATACCGATGGAGCGACGGCGGCGGGGCGCAAAACCAGCAATCAACCACGTATGCGGCTGACCGGATTGTTCATATTTCCGGGCTTTCCTGGGATGGTATACGGGGCATTGGCATTGTGGACACGTTCGCCGGGGTACTTGGCACGGCACTGGCAAATCAGAGTTTTATCGAATCCTTTTACGGACGCGGTGCATTTATTTCCGGCGTTGTTTCCGTTGATGGCAAGCTAAACGATGAGTCCTACAAACGTATGGCATCCAGTTGGCAGAGCGCTTACGCTGGATCAGCCAACGCCGGGAAAACTGCCATTTTGGAGCAAGGGGCAAAATATAGCCGGGTAGGATTGACGCCGACAGATGCCGGTTATACGGATACCAAAAAATCATTGGTTGCAGACATTGCCCGGATTACAGGTGTACCTCAATTCCTGCTGGAAGATTTAGACCGGGCAACATTCAACAACATCGAAGAATTAAGCAAACTCTTTGTAACCTATACGCTGAAACCGCTTTGTTTCAACATTGCCTCCGAACTTGCCTGGAAGTTGCTACCGGAAAATGAAAAGATCAACCACGAGATAAAATTTGACTTCTCCGAAATTCTGGGCGCTGATGTTGAAAGCCAGTCTAAATTGATTGATTCCCTTATGAAATGGGGCGTTGCAAACCGGGATGAGGTTCGACGCACACAGGGTATGCCGCCAATTGAAGACGGCAGCGGCAAAGCGTATTATATCCCTATGAATATGATGGACCCCACAAAGGAGCCAGAGGAAGCAGAAACGCCGGAAACGGCACAAAATACAGACGATGACGAAGAAGAAACGCCAACAGGGGCCGCGCAATAATTATTTTCGGGTTATCTCATCGCAGGACGCTACCGGCGTTCCTGAAATCCTGCTTTATGGATATATAGGACAGGAGGACTGGTGGGATGATGAGGCTGAAACAAACCTGACTGATATTGAGGTTGTTCGGGCAATTCGTGACCTGGAAAAGAACAACAAGCGCATCAACATCCGGATCAATTCGCCGGGTGGTTCCGTTATGCACGGGGATCCGATTATTACGGCGATCAGAAATAGCGCTTCCGAAATCCATACCTATGTGGATGGCATGGCGGCAAGCATGGCGTTCGACATTTGGATCAGTGGACACAAACGGCATGTTGGAATCAACTCCAAACTGATGACCCACGCCACCAGCTCAATTGAGTTCGGAACCGCAAAACGGATGCGCCAGGCGGCTGAAATGCTGGACAAATTCGATGATACCGCTATTGCGACTTTTTCAGCCGTCACAGGGATGGAAGAAACGGAAGTACGGGAACGGTTTTATGATTATGAAGACCACTGGATGACGGCGAAAGAAGCGGTGGAACTGGGTTTGGTTGCCGACATTGACAATTACCAGGCTGTTCAGGCTGTTGACGATCCCGAAAAAATGACTTTCCGGCAGTTGATGGCGGCGGCTACACGGGTAGCAATGCCAGACCCAACGGAAGAAGAAGAAGCGGAAGAAGAAAACGAAAAAGAGGGCGCAAAGCCTGAAAATAATTGGCGGGTTGCGCTCATGCCCCACCTGCTCATTCAATCACAAATAAATTTGTAAAGATGCGAACAGAGAAGCAAATCCATGAGCTTCGGGGC
>JALHRK010000618.1 GCA_022841505.1 Saprospiraceae bacterium
GTAAAAAACCACACCACACATGAAAATCGCCGAATTTTCCGTCAAAAACAGTCAATTTACCTTTATCATTTTCTGTTTTGTCATGGCGCTGGGCCTCGGCTCGCTGCTGAATATGCCCCGCGCCGAGGACCCCAAATTTGCCCCGCCGGGTTACAATGTCGTCATCATTTACCCGGGCGCCGGACCGGCCGAAATTGAAAACAAAATCACCGATAAAGTGGAAACGCGGCTGGGCGCTTTGGAAAACATCGACCGCATGCGTTCCGTGTCTTCCAACGGTTTTATGCTGCTGACCATGGAATTCAAACACGGTCAGGATACCGATAAAAAATACGAGGAAGTGGTGCGGGAAGTCAATGCCCTGCGCGCTGAACTGCCTGCGGACATTTACCGGATCACTGTTCAGCGTTTCTCTTCCTCCGATGTCGCCATTTTACAGGGCGGTATCGTGAGTGAAAACGCCTCTTTTGCCGATTTAAGATTTGAAGCGGAAAGATTGGAGGAGGAACTGGAAAAACTGCCCGGCGTCAAAGCAGCCGATACCTGGGGCTACCCGAAACGGGAAGTGCGCATCAGCCTCAACCTGCCCAAAATGGCCGCCGAGGGCCTGCCCGTCAGCCGCGTGCTGGGCGCTTTACAAAGCGAAAACGTGTCCATTCCCGGCGGCGCCGTCGACGCAGGCGACCGCAAGTTTTTTGTGGAAACCAGCGGCGACTACGAAAGTCTGGACGAGGTGAAGAACACGGTCATCAACGGAAACAACGGTAAAATACTGTACCTCAAGGACTTGGCTGAAATAGACTGGGCCTATGAAGAACCCCGGCACCTGGCGCGCATCAACGGTACCCGCTGCGTTTGGGCAACTGCGCGTATGAAAGACGAACAAAACATCACAGTCGTTGGCGCTCAAGTGAACGACGTGGTGGCGGCGTGGCGCATCGGCCTGCCGTCGAACATGGACTACGTCAAAGTTTTCGATCAGAACGAGGCGGTGAGCAAACGCCTGGGCCGCTTCCTCAAGGATTTTGGTATCGCCATTCTGCTGGTGCTGCTCACCCTGTTGCCACTGGGCTGGCGGGCCGCCCTGGTCGTGATGATCTCCATTCCGCTCAGTATCGCGATCGGTTTGTTTGCCCTCGATCAGTTGGGTTATTCGCTCAACCAGTTGAGTATTGTCGGCCTCATCATCGCGCTCGGCATTCTCGTCGACGACTCTATTGTGGTCGTGGAAAACATAGAACGATGGCTGCGCGACGGTTATAAACGACAGGACGCGGCCATTCTCGCCACCAAACAGATCGGGCTGGCCGTTTTGGGTTGTACCGCCACGCTGGTGCTGGCCTTCTTGCCACTCGTTTTTTTACCCGAGGCTTCCGGCGACTTTATCCGATCCCTGCCTATGGCCGTGGTACTGACGGTGCTGGCCTCGCTGTTCGTATCGCTTACCATCGTGCCCTTTCTCGGCAGCCGCCTGCTGGCAGAACACCACAGTCCGCAGGGCAATATCTTCATGCGTGGCCTGAAATGGATGATTTCCGGCACCTACGCCAAACTGCTGACCAAGGGTCTCGAATGGCCTAAAACGACCCTCTTTATTTCCAGTGTTATTTTCTTCGGCGTGGTGGCGCTGGCTGGAAAAGCGGGATTTGCCCTGTTCCCCGCTTCCGAGCGCCCGATGCTGTATATCGACGTGGAATCGGCCCCCGGCTCCAGCCTGGAACAAACCAACCGCATTGTGCAACTCGTTGATTCTGTGTTACATGAATACGTCGCGCCGGAATTTAAAAACCACCATTTGCTGCCGGATTCGGTATCGCCCGTTTCAACTTATAAGGGCGGCAAAGCGCAGGTAACCTGGTATTCGAGCAATATCGGACGCGGCAACCCGCGGGTGTACTACAACGTGATCCGCGAAAATGAAAGCCCCGATTACGGGCAGGTGTTTGTGCAATTGCAGGAAAAAACGCCGCCGCCGGTGAAAATCGCCTTCATCGATGAACTGCGCGAAAAATTCAAAAACGTGCCCGGGGCAAAAATCAACGTGCAAAACTTTGAACAGGGGCCGCCCATCGATGCGCCGGTCGCCATCCGGGTTTACGGCGATAACCTGGACACCCTGCGCCGCGTAGCCGTTCAGGTGGAAAACATGATCGCCGCCACGGAAGGCGCCATTTACGTGGACAATCCTATTTCAACCATTAAAACGGATTTATTTGTCCGGATCAACAAAGACAAAGCCGCAACAATGGGCATTGCTGTGGCCGAAATCGACCGCATGGTGCGCCTGGCGGTGGCGGGCCTGAACATGGGCAGTTTCACGGCCAAAGAAGACGGCGAAGAATACAGCCTGAGCGTCACAGTTCCCAAGCCGGGCGTGTTCACCAACCTCGACGTGTTTAAAAACCTGTATATCAACAACATACTCGGCACGGCCATTCCTTTGAGCCAGGTAGCGGAAGTGGAATTCAAACCTTCGCCGAACTTTATCCAGCACTACGACAAGGATCGTTTCACGGGCGTGACGGCTTCCGTAAAAACGGGTTTTTACGCCACGGAAGTGAATGCAAAAATCAAGGAGAAACTGGCCGCCACGAAATTCCCGAAAGGGGTACACTACGTGGTAGCGGGCGAAGAGGAAAGTGCACAGCGCTCGTTCAGCGGACTCGGTACGATCATACTCGTTACCATTTTCGGTCTGCTGGCCGTCCTGATCCTGGAGTTTAAAACCTTCCGAAGTACGATTATCGTGTTGTCCGTGATCCCGCTGGGCATTATCGGCGCGGTGCTGATCCTGCTGGCCACGGGTTATCCGTTCTCCTTTACCGTTGTGGTCGGTCTTATCGCCCTGATGGGTATCGAGGTCAAAAACTCGATCCTGCTGGTGGATTTCACCAATCAACTGCGGGTGGAAGGCCGCGGCCTCGACGAAGCCATCCAGGAGGCCGGGGAAATCCGTTTCGTGCCTATCCTGCTGACTTCACTCACAGCCATCGGCGGTTTGCTGCCTATCGCGGTGGAGGAAAACCCGCTGTACTCGCCGCTGGCGTATGTGCTGATCGGGGGATTGATTTCTTCG
>JALHRK010000619.1 GCA_022841505.1 Saprospiraceae bacterium
TATTTATAAATTTTTCATTTGAGGCTTAGCGGTTTCTGGTTTTTTTCAAGCAGGATCTGATTGTTAAGCCGTTGGTGTTTGTAAAAATCCGTTTGAAAAAACTTCTTTTTTTTTGAAAAATAAGCGTCGTTTTCGCTTTTGGTGTTCAAAAACAAGGGCGTTGCGTGTTGGCGTACGTCCATCTGGTGTTGATGGCAAGATTCTAATATTCTTTTTTCCAGCCAGTTGTCGGTAGGGTCAATGTAGGCAATGTTTTGGATGTTTTGGGTGGATTTCAGCCAGGGAATGAGCTTTCGGATGTCGGACAAATCGCTTTGTGCATCTATATAAACCACCTCAACTCCTTTTTTCTGAAGGTAGGCTTCATAGCCTTTCATACTGGCTCGGTGGAAAGCGATTTTTCTTTTGTGGAAAGGGTATTGTTTGAAAAACAGGAGCTCTTCTACCAGGTAAATGCGCATACCGGAGTTGATCAGCGGATTGTCTTCAAAAAGCTGGTGCGGAAACAGAATACCGGCGCGGGTCATGGTTTGGGTTTATTGATGCGGCATTTATCGCTGCAATACTTCACCTGCTCCCAGTTCTTTTCCCACTTCTTCCGCCAGGAAAAAGGGCGCTGGCAGGTAGCACAGATTTTCTGTGGCAGGTTCTGCTTTTTGATCATGGTCATGTGTTAATTTTTTATCGTCCCCATACCGCCATCTACTGCCATAATCTGGCCACTGATCCACGCCGACTTTTCAGACAATAAGAAAGCAACGGCCTGCGCCACATCAATCGCCTCGCCCACTTTGCGAAGCGGGTTTCTTTTTTGCATTTGTTCTGTTTTTTCCGGCGTATTGATGAATTTTTCTCCCAATGGCGTATTCACCAAAGACGGCGCGATGCAATTGACCCGAATGGCCGGTGCCAGTTCAGCAGCCAGCGCCTTTGTCAATCCTTCAAGGGCGCCTTTGGCTAAGGAAATTGAAGCGTGAAAAGGCAGCCCGGTACCGACCGCAACGGTGCTGATGAAGACGATGGACGCATGTTCGGATTGCTTGAGGTTGCCCAAATAAGCCTGCGCAAAAGCCACCGCACCCAGGGCATTGATGGATAAATCCCGGTTGAAATCAGCTTCAGAAAGGCGTGCAAACGGCTTCAGATTAATAGTGCCGGGAAAATAGACCAATCCGTCAATAGCCTGGGTCAGCGCCGGGAATTTTCCAAAATCATAGCCTTCCACCTGATGCCATTCGTCGTAAATGGCATGGTCGGGTTTGGTGCTCAGGCCAATCACGGTATGCCCTTCGGCTTGCAACAACTTTGCCGTTTCAACAGCAATGGCACTGGATGCGCCTGCAAACAGGTACGTTTTACGCATTATTTTTTCGATCTTTTGTTCTGTGAAATTGCCCGCTGAGCTTTGCTTTTAAAGCGGGTGATGTGGTCGTTCCGCGTGGCGGTATGTTTGGTTTTGCAGTGCTCCACCCGCTTTCGCCACCGGACATAACTGGAAGGTTTTAGGGTCTGCTTCATCAACGCTTTCACGGCAGATTCCTTCAACCCGAACTGGGCTTCGATGGCATCGAAGGGCGTGCGGTCTTCCCAAGCCATTTCTATGACGCGGTCGGTGTCCATGTCGGTTAAGGCGCCGCTATCTTGTTTGGTAAATTCTTCCATGCATCCTGATTTCGGCCTTTTCAACAAGGAGAGCGAGGGATTGTTGCGAAGAAAGGAGGGTAGATTTGACAAATCTGGTTTGCCAGCTGGGAAACTTATCAAATAAAATAGATTGCCAAAAAGACAATACTTAAATAAACCCAAAATAACGAGAATACAATATGAACCAGCGTCTCAAAACGTTTGCCCTTCCAAAGAGCCGATGAGTAGCCAAAAAACTGAATTAAAAGCCGGGCTGCCCAGAATACGCCAAGTCCTAAAGCTAACCGATTTCCGAGGGGGGTGTTGACAAGCTCGGATGAGGAAGTCAGGCACAGCAACCCCATCAGCAACACCACCAAGGCTATAAAAAAAGTGTGCACCACCATGATTTGCCGGTTGACTAAACTCAGGGATTTCAGCTCCTGATCCCAGTTGAAATACCTTGGGAAGATGACGTGAATCAAGGCCAGAACAACCAAAAACAGGCCAATGATTTTAATTTGTGTTTCCATTTTTTTTAAGAATAAAAGTGGAAATAAAAGGCGTCTGTTTTATTTCCTGTTGAACGGTAAGATTGGCTTTACGGAATATTTTAAGCCAGGTTGATTTTGAATAAAAGTGAAAGAAACCAATATTATACGCTAAAAAATTGGCAGGATCCCTCAAATGCTCAATGACGAT
This sequence comes from Saprospiraceae bacterium, assembly GCA_022841505.1. GTDB lineage: Bacteria > Bacteroidota > Bacteroidia > Chitinophagales > Saprospiraceae > JABWAJ01. Next base: position 2,326 of record JALHRK010000619.1, read on the forward strand.
AATTTGTCCGTGGGGTTTTATTATTCGGCTCAGTTCTTTGAAAAATGCAGCCCGCTCCACCTCATTTCTTATTTCATGCGCCGCTAAAATTGCGAATATTTTATCCGCAGCGTTGTCGGGCAACGGCAAACGGGTGGTTTCAACCTGCTGCGTTCCGGGAAAAGGCGGGTATGCTTTTCGTGCCCTTTTAATGGAGATTTCAGTGTGTTTCAAGGGGTCGTAGAAATCAAGCGCAATCAGTTCGGCGTCCTTAAATTTATCCTGCAATAAAGCGCTTGTTTCATCAAACCCCGCATTGATGTTTACGATTAGATTTTCTGTATTGTTTTTGTGCAGCCAGTCGAAGTGGTAAAGGCCCGAAAGGTCGTAAACATAAAAAGAAGCCAATAAAGAGACTATGGTAGAAATAGAAATCAAAAAACTGGCGAGGTACAGGAAAAATTGCAGCGATCCATGCACATAATTGGCTGCAAAAATCAAAGAAAAAACCAAAGCCAACGCAAAAACGTAAAAATGCCAATTGAAACGAATGATGTTGAAGACGCCCTGGAATGGTTTTCTCATGGTTTCCATACCTCTACTTTTCCTTTTTTCCAATAGTAAGGAATTTTGTGGATGATAAATGCATTCGCCAAAACCGGATTTTCAAGGTTAAGTGTGTTTAAAAACACAAAACGGTAGTCTGTAATCTTTACAGGTTTTGGTGTCCAGTTTTCCCGCACGCCTTCAAT
>JALHRK010000620.1 GCA_022841505.1 Saprospiraceae bacterium
AGTTCACCCCCAAAACCATCCAGACCAAATCGGAGCGCGCCAACCTGGTTTATGCCGTAAAAATTGGCGTCAAAAACGACGGTTTCCTGAAAATCGGCATGTACGGAGAAGTAAAATTGTAAGCGATGCAGGCAATTACCTTAAATGGCCTCACGAAGGTCTACGGAAAAGAAAAAACCATCGCGGTCAACGAAGTTTCGTTTTCGGTGGAACAGGGCGAATTGTTTGGCCTGATCGGGCCGGACGGCGCAGGTAAAACCAGTGTTTTTCGTATGCTGACCACCGTGTTGCTGCCCGACGACGGAAGCGCAACGGTGAATGGATTTGATGTAGTGAAAGACTACAAACAAATCCGGAATTCAGTAGGCTACATGCCCGGAAAGTTTTCGCTGTATCCCGATATGAGCATCGAAGAAAACCTGAATTTTTTTGCAACGGTTTTCAATACCACGGTGGAAGAAAATTACCATTTGATCCGGGACATTTACGTGCAGATTGAACCGTTTAAAAAACGCCGGGCGGGGAAATTATCGGGTGGCATGAAGCAAAAATTAGCCCTGTGCTGCGCCCTGATCCACAAACCTTCGGTGCTGTTTTTGGACGAACCTACCACGGGGGTTGACCCGGTTTCGAGGAAAGAATTCTGGGAAATGCTGAAGCGCCTGAAAGCGCAAAACATCACCATCATCGTTTCCACACCGTATATGGACGAAGCCGCTTTGTGCGACCGCATCGCGCTGATGCAGGACGGAAAAATCCTGTCCATTGACACGCCCGCAAACATCGTCGGAGCCTATCCCGACCAGCTTTTTGCCGTTAAGGCCGACCACATGTATGCGTTGCTGACCAGCGCCGCACAATACGAAAACACGATCAACAGCTATGCGTTTGGCGAATACGCCCACGTGGCGGTGCCGGCGGGCGGGGATCCGGAAGCAGGGGCAGCCGCGTTAAAATCCTCGTTGGAAAACGCAGGATTGAAAAACGTAGCAGTGTTCCCGACCACGCCAACCATTGAAGATTGCTTCATCAAATTGACCCTAAATCGTCCCTTAAATTGAAATCACATGAACCACGATTTGGCAAGAAATAAAATGGAGGTTTCCATAAAAGCAGACCAACTCACCAAGCGGTACGGTGATTTTATTGCGGCCAACGCGCTCAGCTTTGAAGTGTATAAAGGTGAAATTTTCGGTTTCCTCGGCGCCAATGGCGCGGGCAAAACCACGGCAATGCGCATGCTTTGCGGGTTGTCCACTCCGTCTTCCGGCAGCGCAACCATTGCCGGCTTCGACATCTACAAACAAACGGAGCAAATCAAAAAGAACATAGGCTACATGAGCCAGAAATTTTCGCTGTACGAAGACCTGACGGTGCTGGAAAACATTCGGTTTTACGGCGGAATTTACGGTCTCTCCAGAAGCGAACTCAAAGAAAAAAGTGTGGCCCTGATTGAGCGGCTGGGCTTGCAGGACGAAGCAAATAAATTGGTGGCCGCGCTGCCTTTGGGCTGGAAACAAAAATTAGCCTTTTCGGTGGCCGTCCTGCACCAGCCCAGGATTGTCTTCCTCGACGAACCAACAGGCGGGGTAGACCCGGTAACGCGCCGGCAGTTCTGGGATTTAATTTACCAGGCTGCCGATCAGGGTGTCACGATTTTTGTAACGACCCACTACATGGATGAAGCCGAATACTGCAACCGCATTTCGATTATGGTGGACGGGCGCATTGCTGCGTTGGACACGCCCCATAATTTGAAAGAACAATTTCGGGTTGGTTCGATGGATGAGGTATTTTATCACCTGGCTCGGGAGGCAACGAGGGTAGATGGATAATTCTGGGGGAGTGAAGGGGCAAGAGGCAAGAGGCAAAGGGCAAATTGCAAGCGCTTCTGTTTGTGTACTTTTTGGAAATAAGGCGGACTAAAGCCCGTAGAACGAAGGGCGCCGTGCCTTGTTTCGCGGGCTTTAGCCCGCCGTACCTAAAAAAATGCCCGGATTCACGTTGGAATAATAATTACTTAAAATGACACAATTCACCACTTTCATCAAAAAGGAATTTTACCACGTGCTGCGCGACAGGAAAACGCTGTTAATCCTGTTTGGCATGCCGGTGGTGCAAATATTGATTTTTGGTTTTGCGCTGACGAACGAGGTCAAAAACTCCAAAATTGTCATCGTGGACGAAGCCAAAGACGAGGCTTCGGCTGAAATTATCGGCAAAATTGAAGCGAGCCGGTATTTTGAAATTGAAAAAGTAGTAGCCAACCGGCAGCAAATTGAAGCGGTTTTTAGGGAAGGGAAAGTCAAAGTAGCCCTGCTCTTCCCGGCAAATTTCAGCAAAGATTTGCAGCACCAGAACAAAGCGCAGGTCCAGATCATTGCCGACGCCACCGACCCCAACAATGCCACGGCCCTGACCAATTACATCTCCTCCATCATCCAGGATTACCAGTCGAAATTGAATCAAACGCGAGCCATTCCCTACCGCATTGTGCCCGAAACGCGGATGCTGTATAACCCGCAGTTGAAAGGCGCCCACAATTTTGTGCCCGGTGTGATGGCGATGGTGTTGATGCTGGTTTGCGTAATGATGACGGCCATTTCCATAGTCAAAGAAAAAGAAACCGGCACGATGGAAGTCTTATTGGTTTCACCGTTTAAACCCGTCCTCGTCATTCTTTCAAAAGCCATTCCCTACCTGATTCTGTCGCTGTTTAATGTGGCTTCCATTCTGCTGCTGAGCGTTTTTGTGCTGGATTTGCCCATCAACGGCAGCCTGCTCCTGCTTTTGGCCGAAAGCACGCTGTTCATCATCACCTGTCTGACGCTGGGGATTTTTATTTCCATTAAAACCGCATCCCAACAAACGGCCATGCTGATTTCGCTGATGGGGATGTTGTTGCCGACCATGCTGTTCAGCGGGTTCATGTTTCCCATTGAAAACATGCCCGCGCCCTTGCAGGTCATCAGCAACATCATTCCTGCAAAATGGTACTACATCATTGTCAAAGCGATCATGATCAAGGGATTGGGGTTTGAGGCGATCTGGAAA
>JALHRK010000621.1 GCA_022841505.1 Saprospiraceae bacterium
ATAGCGCGAGTGCAGCATGAAATATGGGCGCACTGGATGAACTATCTATTTATGGTTTCCGTTCGCAATGAGGACGGGTCTTACACGATACCGCCGTCACTGGTAGGCCATTGGAAGCGACAAATGTACACACCTTATGAGCAACTATCGGCGCGGGAACAGAAGTCAGATTTAGAGCAGGCTGATAAGGTAATGGAGATTATCAATGAACTTTGACGTAACTCACCTGGTACCCGATGCCGACGATGGCTACGTACCCGCGATTGACTCTGACGAGGTGTACGAACGGGAAGCGGTAGCGGTAGACTATGAAGCGCGTCCGCATATCTGGTACATCGTGCCGGAGTTCAATGTGGTTACGGATGGCCTTGTTATCCAGCACGTGGGCGAATGGTTGCAAGTGTATACAATGGGGATATGGGACAACCCGGAAAACTATCGCCGCGTGCATGTAACCGATGTCGTGGAAGCGCGGGCAAGCCGCCGCGAGCCGCTGGCGGTAGAGCGTTGGGTGGTCGGTGAAAGCGGATACTATGAAATCAAGGAGGTAGCATGAAGGGGACATTTTCACTAAATCGCGTAGATAGCAATGACAATTCTCTCTCGGTGCGTTTCCGGTTGCGTGACTTGACGGGCGGCAAGTGCGTTATCGAAGTCACGATGACGATGGAAGATTTCGCGGCGCTTATGCTCGGTTTGTCTGAAATGCCGTGCGAGTACACCGCAAGCAATCTTGAGACGATCGGCAAGCGCCGGGAGACAGCGCCGGTGCCTATGGTGTTCGATGAATACCCTACACATGAGGATATTGCTAAGGAAGCGGAAAAGTTCAAGGCTGACGGGTGGGAACTGCTGTCGCCGTCAAAGCAGCAGCGGATTAATGCAAAGCCGCTGGGTAAGAACGGCAACATTACCGGGTACAGTGTGGCCGTTACGCTAGTTCGATTTGTGGAGGCGCAATCGTGACACCAGGCAACGCGCAACCGACCGTTATCACGGCGGCGGAGTTCGTGAGCGGCGGATACGCGCAGCGGGTAGCGGCGGGCGAGTGCGTGGCCTCATTTGATGGATTTGACGTTGATGAGGTTCTACCTTACACCAGTTTTCCAGGCTACAAGTACGCAATCTGCTATGCGGGGTATGAAAGAGTTGTGCCAATTCAAAAAGATGCACTTATCTCTTTGTACCAAGTGGAACCCAACGCCACCCCCGCAACCGACGAACGCGCCAGCCTGCGGGCGCAGGTGGCGCGGTACCGGGCGGCGCTGGAGGCGATTGTGAGCAGCGCCATCGCATATGAAGAAAGCGTTCGTGATCCTATTGGTGAAGTCTATCGCGGAAACATTGACGGTCGCAACGCAGCAGCGCGTATCGCCCGCGACGCGCTTGCGGAAACGGAGGAAGCGTGATGGATACACTTGAATTACTCAGTGAAGTGAAAAAGCTGGTAGCGGAAATTCAAGAGATTGACATGATGCAATCATCAGAAGAAATTGAGCGCAAACGGACAGGGCTTATTCTTCTGCTTAACACGACTGTCTCAATGGTTATGGAGAAAGCAAACAATGAAAAGCTACTACGTACTCGGTAATCCACAAGCTATCGGCCTTTCACACCGCATTCTGGGCGCGGTTGCCCATCAAAGCCAACTAGACGTTATCAGCAGCGTTGAAGGCGTAGAAAAGGTGTGGCTACCCATTGGCACTCTCACGATGGTTGATATATATACATCGCCACTCTACGACGCCGATGACGTATGGTTGCGGATCGTCGCCGCACTCGATGCCCACGTCGTCATCGTGCAAGCTGAAATCGCGCTGACGAATGTCAACATGGAATAGGAGGCGGGCGGGATGAGTGACATACAGCAATACTTGATTGAATTCGATAGTGACGACGAACCATTTTATATGCGTTGTAGCCCAGGTATATGTGAAACGCATTCATGCCGCGCTATGCAGGCAACATCAAGCGTTATTCACAAATACCTGTTTGATCGTCACGGCCTCCATTTTTCATGGCAAGGTGGCAAGTGGTATGTTCACAAATATCCGTCGTCGGGTTTTGTGCATTATCAGAGTTATATCTATCCGGTAGGCACCGCGTTTGATTATAACGAATGCCTTAAGCTCGCACTGCTTACAATCGAACCAGACGGAAGTTTTAACCCTGATGCAATTCGATCACAGGAAGAATAACCTATGCGTATTCTGGGCAGATTGGGTAATCGATTAGGAGATGACAATGACAACACTGTACTACCTGACCGCCATTTATGGCGACCGCGAATTACTGGCAATCAACGAGGATTTCCAGGTGCTACGCGCTAAGGCGTTGGAACTGGCGAAGGCGAAATGGGGAAATACGTTTTACGTTGGCATAGATACTGATGGGGAGATGCGTATTGATGAGGAAGGAAGTCAACCCGGCAAGATATACGACATTCAAGTTTCTTCAATTGAGTTGAATTCACTTAGCATGGTTGACGCGGTAATCGGTGTATTCAATCTGTAAAACAGCGCAAGTGTTCTAATTCATACAGTAGCATCCTACTTACTGTACAAAAGTAAGGTAAATTGAGCGAATAAGGGAGAAATAACGATGAATATCACACCGGAAGTTCTAAGCAATATGCATTTATGCCTAAGCAGTAAAGCGCAACACTTGCTTTATGAAGCATGGTACATATACGGTGAGGGGAAGATGGGGACGGCTGGTTGTTTCAGTATTCGCAGTTTCCCTGGAATAGATTTGGGTCTACCTAAGCGACAAATTGTTCAGGGATTGATGGCAATGGGATTACTGACCGTGTGGAACCTTAATCCAATTGAACGTGAAGGCGAAGCCGTTATACATAATTACGCATTCACCAAATTAGGCTATGAGTATACGCGAGGATTAGTTAAGACAATGAATGAAACCACTACCGAGTAATCGAGGTTCCATGACCGACCGCGCAATCATCTACACCCGCGTGAGCACCGAAGAGCAAGCCGAGCACGGCTACGGCTTAGAGGTGCAACTCGAACTTGCCCGCAACTATGCGCG
>JALHRK010000622.1 GCA_022841505.1 Saprospiraceae bacterium
GATGTCCAGCGTGTCTTTAGGGTAGCGCGTGGTGATGAGTTCAGCCAGTGCCATCGCCACTTTTTTTGCTGGGGTGATGCGGTCTTCTCCATACAGAATCATGGAGTGCGAAATATCTATCATCAGCACCGTACTCATCTGGCTTTGATAGAAAGATTCATACACTTCCAGGTCGCCCTGATCTAACTTAAATTCCTCAATTCCGTGGTTGATTTGCGCATTGCGCAGCGTTTCTGAAACCGCCAGGTTGTCTAACTGGTCGCCAAATTCAAAAGGCCGCACTTCAGAAGTAAACTCGTCGCCGCGTCCGCTTTGGCGGGTGTCGTGGTTGCCGCGTTTGGTCTTTTTCAGCTGGCCAAAAATATCCTCCAGGGCCTTCCTGCGGATACCGATTTCCATTTTCGAGGTAAGCCGAAAGCCCGAACCCGCCTGATCATCCTGGCGCATATAGCCCTGGTCTATCAAATCCTGGATAAAATCCGCCATCCCATAGGTGTCGTCCGTGAGTTTATACTGGCGGTCCAATTGCGTGAGCCAGGAAAGGGCCTCCCGGATATCCCCAGACGTGTAGACCAACAGCTCCTGGAGCAGTTTCAGCAACTTTTCAAAAGAAGCGCCGCCCGTTTCATCGGGTATGTATTCTGAAAATCGCCAGCCAATCATATTCTTTTTTTTATATACCTCAATATAAATCACCCACTATCCCAACGGCTCCGGAAGCGCGCAGAATTTCGGTATCTGCGAATCGTAATCGGGTTGATCAGAGGCTAATTTATGCACAAACGACTCAACCACCTCGCCATTTTGGAGGATAAAAACGCCCGGCATCTGAAAATCATCGCCTAATTTTGGACCAAGGCCATGCCCTTCTACCAAGCCTGCCTGAAAGCCCCGAATCCAGGTTTGCAAACCAAACAACTGGGTAAAAGTACCTTTCGTCAACCCAAACGCGGCATAAAACCGGCATTCCGGATCGCTGATATAAGTAGGTTGCACAATCTCGTAACGCTCGAAATAACTGTCGGCAATTTCGCTGGTCGTCATGTGTACAAACACAATTTTCAGCCCTTTACCTTCAATTGCAGCGCGTTTTTCAGCAATCGTCGCCAGACCTTTCCGGCAAAAAGTACACCCGAAATGGCGTAGAAAGACAAGCATGACGCCCTGCTGCCGGGACAACGTGAGAAGGTCGTCTCCGGAATTGGTCACCATTTGCTCCATTATTTCCTGATCAACATAACCAGCGATCATTGTGCGTGCGATTTTAGACTTATTGGTAACAAGACGCCTTCAAAAAAGTTTTTTTCGTTAACTGAATAACAGGCATAAAGCGCCCCAATCGTTAAATTTGGTTTAAAGTATACTGACCACACCATAAAGCATTTCCGCGTTTTGTTCCATTGTCGTTACCTTTACCTCGAAAATTAAAGTAATCTACACATGAGAAAATGGTTTTTGGCAGTCGGCGTACTGTTGGCACTTCAGCATATAGGATATGCACAGACTGAAATTTCAAAGTCGGCAGGAGATGCTGAAAAGGTGAACTGGCTGACCTGGGAAGAGGCTGTGGCGTTGTCGCAAAAGCAAAAGCGCAAAGTATTGCTCGATGTATACACCCAATGGTGCCAATGGTGCGAAAGGATGGATAAAGCGACTTTCCAGGATCCGGTCATCGCGCGCTACATCAATGAAAACTTCTACGCCGTAAAGTTTGATGCCGAGACGAAAGATGAACTGACGTATAAGGCAAAAGTGTACAAGTTTGTGCGCAGCGGCAAACACGGGTACAATGAATTGGCCGTCGTTTTCCTTGGCGAACGCCTGAGCTTCCCTTCGATCGTTTTTTTAGATGAAGACCTGAGCCTAATCCAAAGCATTCCCGGTTTCAGAAATCCGTTCGAGTTTGAGCAGATCGCGTCCTATTTTGCTAAGGATGCTTACAAAAAGACGCCGTGGTCCGCTTATCAGAAAAATTATACGAATTCGAAGTTGAGGGACTGAGTTGATTCATTTCTAAAAAACAAAGACCTGTTTTCAATGGTGAAAGCAGGTCTTTGTCTTTTTATTCACTTGGATAGATAGACTGGGTCTGAAGGTAACCCCACCAATAACAAATAACCAGCAACCTATAACCACCTCCCCTACCGCACCGAATAAAATTTCATCCGGTAATCCACATCTGCATACCCTTTCCGGATGGCTTCCAACCGGCGTTGTACCAAGCGTTTTTTCAGCGGTTTAAGGCGTTCCACGAACAAAACCCCATCAATATGGTCGTATTCGTGTTGGATCACGCGTGCGTTCAGGCCGGTAAAGACCTCTTCGTGCTGCACAAAGTTTTCGTCGAGAAAGCGCAGCCGCAACACTGGCGGGCGATCCACGTCACCGCGGATATCAGGAATGCTGAGGCAGCCCTCTTCATACGACCAGGGCGCTCCGGTTTCCTCCACTTTATGTGCGTTGATGAACACCCGCTTAATGCCTTCAGCTTCTCTGCCAGCGTCCATCATGGGAACGCTGTCTACCACAAATAACCGGATCGAGGATCCGATCTGGGGAGCAGCTAAGCCAACCCCGTGCGCGTGGTACATTGTCTCCCACATGTTGGCAATCAACTGTTGCAAATCGGGATAATCGGCGGTAATATCTTCGGCTACCTTTTTCAATACCGGCTGGCCGTACGCATAAATTGGCAAAATCATTTTTATTAAGACATTAGATGTTAGACATTAGAAATTAGACCGTTTCAGGTGCGATACTGGGTTCGCTCCATATACTCCTGTAAAATTAATACCGCACTCACTTTGTCCACTAAACTTTTGTCGCGGCGTTTCTTTTGGGAGACCCCGCTCTGAAGGATAACCTGCTTGGCTTCCACCGAAGTATAGCGCTCATCCTGCATGACAACTGGTATGTGTGGAAAAAGTTTTTTCAGGTTGCGCACAAAACCGACAACGAGGTGTGCAATTTGTGCCGGATTGCCATCGGGATACATCGGTTCGCCCACCACAAAAGTTTCCACTTCCTCCT
>JALHRK010000623.1 GCA_022841505.1 Saprospiraceae bacterium
GATGTTGAAACAGACGGGATATTGCACCCCGTCTGCTTCGATGTTTACAAATTTCGCTTTCATATTTGTTCCTGTTCAAAAGTTACGATTCTGTTCCCTGGGTAACGGCGCCCGTGACAATAAACCCGATGTCATAAGTCACATTATCTTCAACCGGCGAACCTAAGCTGATTGAGTTGACAATTACCGAAGCTTCCCAATAAGTATCCCCTGTTTCATCTGTTGTAAACCGGCAAACAGAAACCGTTCCGGCATCGAATAGGGTGAAAATGGCAGATACTTTGGTGTTTGTCGTGTCAAATGCCAGAAATCCCGTAGTTGAAATCGTTGCCGACTTTACACCCCGGCTTCCTTCCTGCCATCCGCTGCCGGGACTGTCTTTGTCGAGGATGGTCCGGATTTCGGCTGTCATTTCCAGACTGCAATTCGTAGCCCGGCCAATTACGTTCCCGCTTAAGTATAAGCGAAAATCTGTTCCGTTTAAAACGCCTGTGGTCATGCTTTTGTAATTTTGCCGCCTTGTTCAGGCGCGGTTTGAGAATTATCTTCAACCACAACCACAATTGGCTGTTGGTTTGATTCCTTTGTTTGGCGGACCATATCTGCAGTTTGCTGGGATTCGTGAGGTTTGCCATTGCCAGGAACAGCGAACCCGCGTTGAATCAAATCCAGCGCGATGGATCGCATGATATCCGGCCTTTGCCCAACTACCCATTTACCCGTGGGTCCTTCATAGTTTTTTATGAACCTGATTTCCATACTTAGTAGATTATAAATTTCACCGTCACCAGGTCGCTGGCAAAAAGCGAATAATCAAATACAATATTGCTGCCTGATTTTGTCCACTCGTTTGTCTGTTGTCCGTTCAGGTACACGGTGATGGCTGCAGTATCGCTGGGCAATGTGCCGCCGTTTTCCGTTACCGTTACTGTCGTTCCTGTGATCCCGGTGAAATCCTGCTTAAATGCGTTGATGAGGTCAGATATAAAGAAAGTCACCGTAACAATGTCAGTCAATTCAATATCGAATCCTATCTCAATGTCGCTACCTGTGACCGTGAAATCGCTCGTATAGGCCCCGTTCACGAAAACAGAAATCTGCGCAGTATTGACCGGCAAAACCCCGCCGTTTTCGGTGATCGTCACCGTATTAAGCAGAACGCCCGTAAATTGCTGCCGGTAGAATTCTGCCAGCGACGGAACGCTCCCGGAAAGTTTCACCCGAAAACGGTAATCCTGGGAAACCCAAAAAACGCCTAATTGCGGATCAAATTCGCCGTCTTGCTGTCCTTCAAAAATACATCGGTCAATGGCTACTCCTTCAACCGTTCCCCGCTCCCGATCCAGTGCCGAACGTGCAGCGCTGGCCATGCTTTGAGAAGTCAGGTAAAGGTTGGAATACATATCTAACTGCACAAAAACCTCATCCAGTGGACTGGCGCCGTCCTTTTGGTTCATCGGGTTTGTGCCTGTGACCGTGTAAACGGCATAAGGGAAAACCGCGTTCTGTGGGACTGTCGTTGGATATACACGCAATCCCGCCAGCGCCGCAAATGTGGCGTCGTTGGTCAATAGTGTGTATATGCTTTTCCCGATCATTTAAGCCCCTGTTTTGTTGCCTCTGCTTCCATCATTCGCAGCGCGATGCGTTCCATTGCGTTTAGGCTCGTTGTCCCGGCTGCGATTAATGCCTTTTGCATCACCTTATCCCCGAACGCTTTGGCGCTGCCGTAAATCATGTGCGCATACCAAGCATCCGCGTTCCCTTCCGTTGTCCCTAACGGCCCCTTTGCCTTGCTGCGTCGGATCAATGGACCAACAACCGCCACCCCTGCCTTTGCAATCTTGGTGCGTCGTTCACTCAAATCTTGTATAGATACCGCCGTATTGCCGGCGCGATAAATCGTTTTGATGCGGCCTTTGCCGTTGGGCGCCCTTAGTTTTTTCAATAACTTCGGGGTGTCGTACAAATAGTGTTCCCCCGTTGGACCTTTGAAAATTGGCGTCACCGCTCTGGCTGCGTCCTGAATGTAAGGAACGGCAGCCCGTGCGATTTTCAGGCGATTTTCAGCGCCGGAAACGGACCCCAACACGCTGCGCATGGCGGCGATGGTTCCCTGTGTTCCTGTAACTTGAAAATCGATGTCAATCATTCCCTTAGTTTTGCCTCCAGGGTAGTGTAAACCCGCCCCGGATCATGGGTAATACTCAAAATGTCAAAATATTCACTCCGATACAAAACCCGGTCTTTTTGAATTACGGACGTATTGTAACGAATCCGGAAAGCCGTGGATGTAATTGCCGTTTTTTTATCACTCAGCTGCATTTCATCGCTTCCGGTCAGATTGTATTTCACTTCGGCCCAAACCGTTGAAAGCGTTGCCCAACTTCCGGTTTCCTCGCCTGTCGCGTTTTGTCCTGCCGTAAATCGCTCAATTACGATCCGCTCCCGCATTTGCCCGATATGCTCTTTTGCCTTTGCCATCAGAAATAATAAATACGGTATGGGTCCAAAATACGCTGTGATGCGGATGGCATCGTCCTCGCTGTGTCTTCCCGGTTTTCGTACAAATCACCAAGCATTAATTTCATTGCGGATTTGATCGGCCCTGGAACGTCAGACGCCCCACCGAACCCCGCCGTATAAACGACTGTGACCGCGTTAGGCTCCAGTCTCGTTTGTGGCCATACCTGATTTTCCTTCAAATAAACCCGTGCCGGACGGCTGTAAGCATCCAACCCGTAAACATCTGTTGAAAGCGTCTGCGTTGCTCCTGCCGGATCGGTGTAAGTAACGGCGCTGATCGTAATTGCTGGAGAAACAGACAACCGGAACCCGTTAGAGCTAAACCTGTCGTATTTTTCCGTAACGGTTTGCGTAATCAATCCCAGGTTACAATATCGTTCCACCGACTGCCGGACGGCTGCAATTAGCGCCGTGATGAGGTCGTCGTCTGCCGTGGTGTCCACTTTCAGGTGCAATTTTGCCTCTGTAAGCGTTAGCGGTTCCGTTGCCGGCGCCGT
>JALHRK010000624.1 GCA_022841505.1 Saprospiraceae bacterium
TTGGCGTGCTGGACACAGCCTGTATCAATGATCCTGCGTTGCTTGATGTGGTCGCCATAGACAATTGCGGAGGCCCCACCGTGCTGGTTTTCCAGGATTTCAATACGCCCAACCCATGCGGAGACGGAAATGCCATTCTCAGGGTTTACGAAGCGTATGACAACTGCGGCAATGTATCAAGAGATACTTCGATTCTGCTGCTGAACGACCAAAGTTTGTCAGGGTTGGTGTTTGTAAATCCTATCCTGGTAGCCCTGGATTCCGGCGAAGTCATTACCATAGATTTCACCCCGCTGAATGGCAACTATACAGATTTTGGGATCAATGACGTCAGCCTTGAAGGCGCCTGTTTTTCAGGAGGCGTTGTGACTTTCACGGAAACTGTCCTTGAAACAGGCGATTGCACAACAGACGGCTTCCTGGTCGCCATAGAATTAAAATGGACGGCCATTGATGTCTGTGGGAATTTTACCGAGCTTACCGCGATTGTTCATGTCGTGGACGATACCGCCCCCAACTTCGTCAATTTCGTTTCGGAAATCACCATTGGTTGTGACGAAGCATTGCCAGAAAATTTCGGAACCGACGACAGCGGTGAAGTAACGATGACTACCCGGGATACAACCATTCGCGGGGATTGCATTTACGACTACGATGTGCTGCGCTCAGTTACCTTAAGGGATTCGTGCGGCAACTCAACCACCCGGGAACAAACCATTCACGTCAGGAGCAGCGCTCCGATCCTTTCAGGCGTAGACGAAGAAATTTGCGACGACCTTTCTATTCCCGAGGTAACTGCGTTTGATCCCTGCTCTGGAGAATTTGTTGAAGTGACTATGCAAGAGGATACTTTAAACGTTCCCTGCAGCGGTTTGTCCATCATCAGAACCTGGACAGCGGTTGGTAGTTGTGGGCATGTGACGGTAATCCGGCAAACGATTATCATGAATGACAATACGCCCCCGGAAATTATCATCCCGGATGGATCGGTCATTCTGCCATTTTTAGACCACCCTTATAACCTCATTCCATCCTCACAGATTTACCTGATTGGAAATTTGAATGCGCTGGATTCCAATAGCATTATTGTGCGCGACGATTGCGATCAGGAGATCGTCCCCGTTCTTACCATAAAAATTTCTTATGCCGCAGATTGTGAAGCGGAAGGCTATTTTGAACGCAGGGTCTACACCTGGATGGCGACGGATGCTTGTGGCAACATGGCTGTTTTCTCTTTCAGCGTGGACATCATGGATGACCTGGCGCCAGAATTCAGCTTTAGCGAGACGACAGAAGATCTCACCATTATCTGTGCGCCGTTGCCGCCTGTTCCTGACGTCAATGTGGTTGACCTGGCTCAACCCGGAACGGTTGTCTACACCGAGACGATTGTACCTGGCAACACCACCGGTACATTTATCGTAACCAGAACCTGGGTTGCTACCGATGCTTGTGGCAATACGTCAACTTTCGTACAAACCATTACCTGGACCCCGGATACTTTCCTCGAATGCGAGGTCGTCGTTCCGGACGTTGTGGAATGCAACTCACATGGAGTAATCATCACGAGTGTGGTTACCGGCGGATCAGGGCCAATCACGTACGACTGGGAAGTCATCGGTGGTGAATGCTTTATCCAGGGCGGCCAGGGAACACCGGAAATCATCATTTATATAGGCTGGTCGGAAGTAAAAATCATCCTCACGGTCACCGATGCTTATGGCTGCGTTTCGATGTGCATGATTGTGCTGCCTTGCGTGAATTTGCCGGTAGATCCTTTGACTGATTTACTCGCAGGAGCAGTACCTGAAACGGATGCCCAACCCGCTGCACCCGATTTGAATGCCCAGGCGCCAAAGGAATACCTGCAACAAATCAAGTTGTGGCCAAACCCTGCCGGTAACACGGTAAACCTGAGTTTCGAATCAGCAGTAGAAGAAGTTGTACAATTCAGTTTTATCAGCGCGCTGGGCCAGGTTGTATTGTCCGATAAAATTAATGCACGAAAAGGGCTAAATTCTGTCGAAATTGATATTTCTCAGGTTGCAGAAGGAAGTCATTTAGTGCGATTAAAAACGGAGAAAGAGCTCCATACTAAAGTTATTGTAATCATGGAATAAAAGGGGATTTCATGTGATCATAATTTGTAAGTGAGCAATGAGAAAACAATTCTCTTAGCGGTACAAAGCCTGTTCCTTTTGGAACAGGACTTTGTACTTTTTTTTTGCAAAAAAATACCACCTGTGAATAATGTAACTTCTTTTAAAGATTATGTAACGATTCCATGTGCAAACCGCACCATCTTTGTGGTATCAAAACGTCAAGTTTACACCACGAAATCCCATGTAAGATATAACTGTTCTCTTAACCCGCACAAGGCCCGTTCTATTCGGGCGGGTCTTTGTGCTTTTTACCAACTTTGACTACATCACTTTAAAATCAAAACAACATGCCAATCTTAAATGTCTTAATCGTCTTAATCGTTGTAGGAGTTTTACTCTGGCTGGTAAATACCTACATTCCAATGGACAGTAAAATCAAAAACATCCTCAATATAGTGGTTGTAATTGGCTTGGTTATCTGGCTTTTACAAGCATTTGGACTTTTGGATAGTTTAAGGAATATGCGCATCTGAGACCGTGTTGGAGAATTTTCCACCATCCTCTAATGTACATCATTTAATCAAATTCAAAAACAAAAAATAATGAATTCAGGAAAAGTTGTTTTAGGCATTTTAGCAGGTTTTGCCATTGGCGCTACTTTAGGCGTTTTATTCGCCCCGGACAAAGGCACCTCTACACGGAAAAAAATCAGCAAAAAAAGTGATGATGTGGTCAATGAATTGAATAGCAAATTCAATTCAATGGTTGACGGCGTCACCAAGAAATTTGAAACGTTGAAATCAGAAGCGACCCACTTGATTGAAAGTGGAAAAGCGAAAGCGGAAGAGATGGCTGAAAACGGAAGAGCAAAAGCGGAAGAGATGGAAGCGAGGGTGAAAGCTGCTACGAAGTAA
>JALHRK010000625.1 GCA_022841505.1 Saprospiraceae bacterium
GGAGCTGATGATCTGGATTTCATCGGAGATCCCGTCGTTATCGCACGTGAAGGTTGCCGTCGCTAAGTTGGTCAGGCTCACCGTGCCGCCCTCTAAGTTGCGCTTCGTAATGCTGAGAAAATTTTCAGACAGTTCAAAACAGCCGTCCGTCAAGGTTGCTGTGGCCGCGTTATCGCCTGCTCCGGCCGTAATGGCTCCGGAGTAAGAAAGTCCCCAAACCCGGTAAGTGCCGGGCGCCAGCGCATCGAAATCAATGCTGTTGCCAGACAATACCTGAACGACGATGTTATTGGCATCTGTCAATACGTAACCGTAGCTCAACGGCGAGGTCGTCTGGTTTTCCAGGACTAAGTTAGGAACGTTGGCGCCGGTACACAACTCGAGGGAAGTGCTGCCGTCGTCAAAAGCTACTGTGCTGCCATCCGGGGTTGCTTTGGTTACCGTCACAAAGTTGTCCGACAGGTCAAAACAGTCGGAAGACAGGTTGCTCGTTGCGGCGTTGCTGCCTGCCGTTGCGGTGACTGTGCCCACATAGGCGAAGCCCCAAACGCGGCAGGTGCCGTCGGGCAGGGTGGAAAAGTCAACGTTGCCGTCAAGGGAAACCTGTAAGATGACGTTGTTCGCGTCCGTAACTAAGTAAGCATACAGCGGACTGGTGCTCGTTGAACCGAAGCTGATCACATCGGGCGTACCATCGTTCGAGCAAATGACGAATGAAGTGGCTGAATTGGGCCCAAACACCGTTGCGCCCTCAGGCGACACATTGTTAATGCTCACGAAATTCGTCGTCAGCGCATAACAAATAGAGCCAAGCGGGTCGGTGAAAATGTTCAGGCCGGGCGCTGCAAGCAACTGGCCAATGTAGGAAAGCGCATACACGCGCAGGCTTCCCGATGGTAATTCCTCAAAATTGATCGTCGGATTGAACGTTACGAACAAAATATTGCCAGCCGCATCGGTGACTAAGTAAGCCGCCGGGGTAGAAATGATTTTGGTTTTAAAGCGAATGACGTTGGATACGCCATCGCCCTGGCATACGAATAATTCGGTAGCACCACCCGTCGTAGCGATGGTGGCGTTTTGGATGCACTCGGCGGTTTGCTGTGCCATCGCGCTTTGTGCAAGTACGAAAAGCAAGGCGAACGCCGAAAGTAATGGTTTGAACCTCATAGAGCGACTTTGTTTATTGGTGATAACAATACAATTCATGTGCATGGACTTTAGTGGTATACATTAATACATTAACTGTTCACTCAAATAAATCAAACAAGAACAGGATGTTGCAGCATCCGCTCATCAAAATATCATGACAGCAATGGGGAGTGTGTAACTCGAAATGTGTGTAATTTTTCTCTTAACGCAGGTACGTCATACAGGTATGGCGAAGTTAGGAGCATTTTGGCTATAAACCAATTTTTCATCGCAAAATCCGCTGTAAAAATCCCGTATGCATCCCTACCTCCCATGTACCACACTGACCACTTTGGTTATACTTGAATTATTATAATTTGTTTCCCCCGGCGCTTAAATTTTTTGATAAAATTTCAAATCACAATTTTCACGACTTGTCCGGGCTTGACAGGATGGGATGTTTTCATAACTTGTCGCGGCAATTGCTTCTTCTGATAAAAACGGGAACCATGTTGGGTAAGTCTAGTGCTGGAATACGGAAAGTGATCGGAGCCTCTTCGGTAGGCACAATGATCGAATGGTATGATTTTTATATTTTTGGGAGCCTTGCCCCCATTATTTCGCTGAAATTTTTCCCCCAGGACAACCCCACTGCAGCGTTTTTATCCACCCTTGCAACTTTTGCAGCGGGCTTTGTGGTGCGGCCGTTCGGGGCGTTGTTTTTTGGTCGCCTGGGCGATATCGTCGGCAGAAAATACACCTTCATGATGACGCTCCTGCTCATGGGCGGAGCTACTTTTCTGATCGGTTGCGTGCCAGGGTACGAAACGATCGGCTTCATGGCGCCGGTTTTGGTTTTGATCCTGCGGTTGTTGCAGGGTTTGGCCCTTGGCGGGGAATATGGCGGCGCGGCGACTTACGTAGCTGAACATGCGCCTGCCGAACGACGCGGCTACTGGACATCCTGGATCCAAACGACGGCAACCCTGGGCTTGTTCACCTCGCTGCTGGTCATTATGCTCACCAAATCTGCTTTGGGCGAAAAGAATTTTTCGGACTGGGGCTGGCGCATTCCTTTTTGGGTTTCCATTCTGATGATCGGCATTTCCTACCTGATCCGGCGGAACATGAAGGAGTCGCCGCTGTTTGCGAAAGCTAAAGCTGCCGGCGAAACGGTTTCCAACCCCCTCACAGCAAGTTTTGGAAACAAATTAAATTTCAAATACGTCCTGCTCGCTTTGCTGGGCGCTACGATGGGGCAGGGGGTGATCTGGTACACCGGACACTATTACGCCATGAGTTTTCTAAAAACGGATTGCGGGGTGGATGCTTTGCAGGTGGAAAAAATGATGACCTGGGCTTTTGTTTTTGGCACGCCGTTTTTTGTCCTGTTCGGATGGCTTTCTGATAAAATAGGCCGCAAGCCGGTTATGCTCGCTGGGATGCTGATTGCCATCCTGAGCTATTTCCCAATCTATCGGGCCATGTATGGTTTTGCAAGCAATGGACAGCGCACCGAAATCCCCCAAAAAACAACCGTTGCAGTTTCGCGGCAAGCAGACGAAAAGAACCCGGTAGACAGCCTCATCACCACCATTACCCACAAGGAATTTACGGATGGCGCCGTATTCAACGAAACCCGAACGGCGCTAAAACTGGCGGATAACACCCGCGAGGCCCCTCCTGCAAAAATCAAAGCGGCAACCCTGCTTCCGGCTTCGGCATTCTGGATGCTCGTCCTGCTCATTTTCATCCAGATTATTTTTGTTACGATGGTTTACGGGCCGATTGCAGCGTTTTTGGTAGAGCTGTTTCCCACAAAAATCCGCTATACGTCCATGTCCCTGCCTTACCACATTGGCAACGGGATTTTTGGCGGCCT
>JALHRK010000626.1 GCA_022841505.1 Saprospiraceae bacterium
GAGGGCAACGAGGGTGACATCATAAACGCCGGGCTGATCATAAGTCACCGCCGGATTTTCCTGGGTGGAGGACAGGGGAACTCCGCCCGGAAACAGCCAAAGCAAGCTGTTGTAGCTGCCGGAAGACTGGTTGGTGAACTGCACCGTCAGCGGGGCGCACCCCTGGAAGTTCTCCGCAGCAAAATTGGCCGCCGGCGCACTGAAAACGCTGACGAGCATTTCCGCATAAGCGGTATCGCAGGCATTAATGGCCGCAAGTGTGACTAAATATTCCCCTCCTGTGGCGTAAAGGTGCTGCGGATTGGTGGCAGTACTGCTCTGGCCATCGCCAAAATCCCACCAAAAAGCATTGGCTGACGAAGATGCATTCGTGAATGTCGCCATCAGGTCGGTGCTGTTGAACGAAAAGCCGGCCTGCGGGGCTGGCAAAACGGCAAGCATAATTTCCTGAGAAAAAATCGTCGGGAAGCAATTGCTGCTCACCACCAATCTGAAGACAGATCCATCCATCGGGCCGGTAACACCTGCAATTTGCAACGTGGCCGTGCCGGTTCCGCTGTACAAACCACCGTCCTGAAGGTCTGTGAACCCGCTCCCTGTGTTCACCTGCCAGCGATAATCCAATCCGAATCCCCCGACCTGCAAAGGAATCGTCAACAGATCGCCGGCGCAGGTTGGCGCCAATTCCGGCGCTGCTGCAATTTCCGGCGCCTGGTTGGGTTCGGCGCCCTGCGGGATATTCAGGAGTCCGCCTGTTGTACCCGCGCTGCCGGGTTGTGCGTCGTTGGTTCCCGTGCTGCAGGAAGCGGAATTGCTGCTGATGCCCGCCACGCCGCCCAATACATCGGTTATCGGCGAAATACCGGACGAAAACAGGATGCGGCCACCGCTGCCGCCACCGCCCGGCCCGGAACAGCGGTCTGCCCCGACGTTGTCAATATTACCGCCCGTGCCGCCGCGTGCTTCCAGCAGGAGGGCGCTGTTCAGGCTGGGCACATCGAGCAGGATTGTGCCGCCAGCGCCGCCGCCGCCAGCCCCTTCCCCAAACGTGCCGGGCACATCGGCCCCATTGGCGCGCAAGCCAAATCCATTCGGGGTGAGTTGGCCGGCTTTCAGGTACAGGATGCCGCCGCCATTGCCGCCGTCTGTTCCAAGTTCATTGTTTTCGTGGCCCGCGCCGCCGCCGCCGCCGAAGTAGCAGCGCCCGGCAGCAGCGGTTGCCGGTTTACCGCCACGCCCAGGAAAAAAACCGTCGCAGCCGAAAAATGACGGTTCGTCGTTGTTGCCACCTTTGCCGCCGGCGCTGACATGGCCGCCGCCACCGCCGCCGGAGTTGTGGTCGTTGCCGCCGCCGCCGCCATTGGCCTGAGCGCCCCGCCCGGTTTGCTGGCTTGCCGCAAAATCTGCAATGCCTTCGCCTTTGGCTGCGCCCCGCCAGTCGTTGGGGCCATACGCATAGCCATTGACGCTCACGAGCCAACTGCAATTGTTGGTCGTGGTAATTTCGGCAATACCGCCGCGGAAACCTTTGCCGCTCACGTCCAAATCGGCCTGAAGGGTCAGGGCGCCGCTTACTTCCAGCGCCAGGATGCCGCCGGTTTGTCCGTTCCAGGGCGCTGCGCTGAGCGTTCCGGTGACCGTAGCATTTTCATACACCGGCACATCAACCAACTGGACACTACCACCCGTATGGTAGCTATTGACTAAGGCGTTTTGAAAAAAAACGGTATTCCCCGAAAGGGAAGCAATCGTCGCTTTTTCAAAGCGCCCGGCATGACCCAGGTCTGTAATGTCGCCAAAAGCAGCCGCATTGGAGGTGTTGATGGTTGCGCCTTTCATTTGAATGAGGAGTACGGTCATCCCGGGACTGAAGCCGGATGCGTCCATTAAAGCTGCGCTGTTTTGGCAGGGATCAATGGCTGTAACCGCAGCATAGTGGTTGATGACCCCGGAAAGGGAGGTTTGCCCGAAGCCGAGGAAAGGCAAAAAAGCGGCGCAAAGTCCGCCTGTCAGTTTTTGAAACAGGTTGCGCATATTGTACATAGGGATTGAAATTGAAAGCTAAAGTTAACATAAGCCTTTTGAAAAACGGCTTATTCTCAAGACTCCTTTACTTGTCCAACTGTTGATGCCTCCTTCCATTTTTCTACTCCCTTTTTCCCGGTATTGCAAAAGCCTGCTTTTTCAGGATGGATTCAAGCAGGCAGGCTCGCTAATTTTGTGCGGTATATGCTCCACCTGTCCAATAACACCTAAAAAAACAGGCAGTATGATTAGAAAATCACTTTTGGCCCTGACGCTCCTGCTGGCGGGTTGGATCGTTTTTGACCTGACCGTGTCGCGAAAAACCGATTTGCGTCAATTCGACCCGCAAGAGGCCGGCAAACTTGATGCCGCCATGTGGCGCTCGTATTATGAAGGCAAGCCAGTGAAGTTGTTTTTTCAATTGGCCGGGTTAATGCGCTCCCAGTTTCGGGCGCCTTTCTGGCGGTCATTTCTGCTCGCTTTCCGGGCCGCAAAAGCGGCTTTTGTTTTCAAAAAAGGCCACAACCGGCGGGACTATGCAAAAGCCCTGCCGCCACTGGAACAATATTACTCCGGTATCAGCAAACTCAGCAAACAACCCTTTGATGCCCGGAAAGCGGCTGAATCGGAATTGGAGTGGTGGATCATCCGAAGGGAACCTGTATTGCATACGACCGCCGACTGGGAGCGGTTGCTGGCCGAAACGGCGGCGGTTACGTACCACCTTCCGGCAACTCAATTTTCTAAATATGCCCGATTGCGCACCGAAGCGATGGTGCTGCTGGATAGAAAAGGGGATCAAATAAGCGAGTCGGACTGGATGACCATTGATTCCCTCCTGATACAAACCTGGAAAGCCCTGGATGCTGCCGTGCAATGAATTCTGAGAATCATTCACTTATTGCTTGCTGCTTTCAAAAGAAACCTTATCTTTGCACCCGCTTTAAAAAGCCTGTTGCTTGCTATGCAAGGGAAACAGGTATC
>JALHRK010000627.1 GCA_022841505.1 Saprospiraceae bacterium
CTGCCATTGGTCAAGGAGAATGGGTTTGGAAATCAAAGTCTGGCTCTGCCAGCTGTTGACGATCTTTGAATTTTGGAGTTTTAAGGTGACCTGATTGTTTTGGGATCCCGTAATGCTGGCGGAAGGCACATAAATTTTAAAAGAAAACTCAGGATGTGCCCCGATATTCAGGTTATAATCCGCATCAAAATAAGCATTGACCCACAGCCCGCCATAATCGGAATACCGCAAAACGGTGCTGGAGTTATTTATTCCTTGTGGCAGCGGGTTTGGCCAATTGGTGTTGATGGCGCCATCAATAGCGCCCCAGGTGTTTATATTGCCATTGCCTTCAAAGTCATCTTCAATGTTTTGGGCGCCGATTCCCGATGATAAGCAAATTAAAAAGGTGAGTACTTTAATTTGAAGTTGGTTCATAACGTATTTTATGTGAATTGTTATTTAATTTAACGTGAGCTCGTGTATTTTTTAAGGAACGGCGGACTAAAGCCCGCGAAACGAAGGGCGCCGTGCTATGTTCCGCGGGCTTTAGAGCTTGTTGGGGAATTCATTAACGGGCTGCGAGCGGCAAATTTTATTTTATATTGCGTTGGATTTTTTCGCCGTAGCTGCCGGCTACGTCTGCAAAATCCGCCTTATCTAAAACAAAATTTCCTTGCTCTCGCTCCGTCATGAAATCCCCAACAAGCTCTTAGTCCGCCTCGTTTCCCCAAAAGGTATGAAATCCTGACCACGGTTGTTGCGAAATACTCGTTTTCAGGTAGTTAATACCCAATTTTAGGTTTAATTTAAATTTTATTCCAACCCTATCCAATCAATCAACAATTCAAAGTCTTCTTCCTGCTTGTTCGCAATTAAAAAGCTCAATTGTTCAATGCTTTCAAAATTGAAATTCGGGATATTTAATTTGCGCCCACGAAACTGAGGGTAAAATTCAGGGATTGCCAACTTGATGGTTTCCCATGCTCCTGAAGTGGCAAATTGGTGTACGTAAGACTCCGACTGTGAAATTGCGCCCTTTAACCGAAATTCATAGCGTTTGCCGTCGCCTTTTACGCGCAAAACGATAAATTTCTTTGCTTCCGTTAGTTGGATTGTTGTATTCAATTGCATCGAAGCAAATCCTCCGTAGTTCGCCAGGGAAACATGACCTGAAAATTGTCCGTGTCCGGCGTCGGTAAGCACCAGGGAACTGCTGGATATGCCCCCCATCACCCCGTCGTTGACAATCCGCCATTCCTTGAGGTCTGTTTGAGGGGAGAACGTGTAAATTTCTTTCATGTCTGATTTGGTGGATAAACTGAGGATCCCTAAAATTAAGAGGTATTTCACCATTTTTGTTTTTAAGTTAAATACCCTTTACAACGTTGGTCTTATTGAATGGTTTAAGCGTTTTTAAGAAACAACCTCGGCACGTTAAGGATTACACGGAGTTTCGCGGAGTAAAAGGAGTTTCACGGAGTTTTGGTTGAGGTGCAGCGCACCAATAATCTTTGTAGATCACGGGAATCAAGGGTGGAAAGGTGCATCGCACCGCAATCTTGTTATGTTGTGGCAACCGTTATTACGGTGCGCTGCACCTAAATCCACCTGTTATAATCAATATCTACAAATTTTTTGGGTGCGCTGCACCAGTATGACGTCCCAAAAAGCCAAACATGAAATAATGTGACTAAAAATTCGGGATGACTCATGTTTACGCTGTGGAACTCTTGGAAAACAACTCTATTGTTTTATGACCTTTATTGAACGATATTTTCCATCCGAAAACCGGATGTTTAAAAAATAAACGCCATTCGGTTCAGGAAGGGGATAGCTGATCAATTCTGTCGTCATTACCTGTTGCGTTTGAATCAACCTGCCTATTTGATCAAACAGGGAAATGGAAACTTGTTCCTGGAGGTCTCCGAAGTCTATTTGTACTTCCCCGTTGGTAGGATTAGGAAAAACGTGCAAATGCGTTTTTTCTAATTCCGACAAATTGGTGATCGTGTATTGTACCGAAGATTCACATCCATCAAAATCAACCGCGGTTACTGTTTGAATATTCCCCGTCACGTCAATTGAAACAGTATAAGGCGCTACGCCGCCAGTCACGATGACCTCATCATTTACGAGGCTCACGTCCATGGTGTCCAGCAGACAGCAAACATCCGGGTCCGTATTGCCGGTAGGTTCGCCATCCGGATAATAAAAATCAATGATGGACTGTAAGATCTCTGTTCGCTGCTGGGCTTCTGCCGCATTGTAGGTCAGGGACTTCAGATAGTGCCAGCCTACTCCGTAATCAGGACTATCCGTTGGACCATTTGTGTACAGATCGGGATAGACGGACAGGGCATAATTGACGAATGCGGCGTTATCTGCCGGGATAAGGGCGATATAATCCTGGAGCCTGTTGTAAATCGCCGGGGATTTTGGAATGTTCAACTGATCAAATGCCGCCTGAACCGCGATGGAGTCTTCTGGAAGGATGCCAAAAACATGGAACAGCGGACGCAAATCGGCTTGAGCGGCAGTGGACATCCGAATGATCCGGCTGTCAATGTCCTGGTCATTGACGCCGTGGTCAATCCCATTCTCAAAGTCAATGGATTCCTGTTTCCAGAAGTTTCTGAGCGGGCACCATCCCAATAAATTGACAATCTCAAAATAGTGTCCGTACCCTCTGTGCTGGTAGCGGACTTCGTCTGTGGTCGTGTTGGAAATATTCCTTGCTGTACCAAAGGTATTGGAAACCATTCGATGGGTAGCGGTCTTGTCAATGTCAAAGGTATTGGGAACAAAGCTGTAATTCACCGCTTCATTCAAGTCCACATTCAAGCCGTAATTCATGGCCATGATGTATGGGAAGTTGACGATGGCTTCTACCTCACCAGGAAATTTACTCATGGCCATGGCATGCCCGTTTTCATGGAAATTCGTCTCATCATCGGGGCCAGGTCCGTTGATAAAGTATGCGGGACCAGGTACATTGAAATAGTTCAGCGGTGTGTTAGA
>JALHRK010000628.1 GCA_022841505.1 Saprospiraceae bacterium
GAAACCACCACCCTGAAAGGCGCCCAATTGGGCAATGTTGAACACCCGGGATCTGAGTTTTCCAGGACTTACCACAATCTTTTTCCTACTCTTTTTGCGTCGTGGCATGTAGACAGCCTCGACCACAACGTGCTGACTTTTTCTTATGGCAAACGCATTGACCGGCCTTTTTTCCAGCAGTTGAACCCATTCATCAGTCCGCTCGACAAGTTTACGTTCTACTCCGGCAACCCCGATTTGTTGCCGACGTTCTCCAATAACCTTTCCCTTTCGCATTCCTACAAAGGGTTTCTGAATACGACCCTGAATTATTCGAAGACCATAGACGGCATCAACGAAACCCTGGAAATTGTGGAGGGCATTTATTACAGCCGGCCCGGAAACATTGCCAACAGCGAAGCCATCAGCCTTTCGGTGGATGCCAACATACCCATCGCGAAGTGGTACAACCTCATCGTGTATGCCGAAGCGGGGCGTTTGTCGTTCCAAAGCGCGCTGTACACCGAACAATTGAATTCTGCCGGCGATTATCAATATATTTCGCTCAACAACAGCCTGCAATTGGGAAAAGGCTGGAACGCGGAAGTCCGGGGCGAATACCATAGCGATCTGGTCTACGCGCAATTGCTGATTAAAAGCTTCGGCACGCTCAATCTGGCGGTCTCCAAGAAGATCCTGAAAGACGCCGGCACGCTCAAACTGAACGCCAACGACCTGTTGTACACGCGCAGGTCCGACGGCATCATCAACAACCTCCGGCTGACCGACGCCGACTGGAACAGCGATTTGGACACCCGGGCCGTTACCCTGACGTTTTCCTACCGGTTTGGCAAAACCGAAAACAGCCGGCGGAGGCATACGGGGTCTGGGTCGGAGAGCGAGCAGAATCGGGTGAGGAATTAATTATCTCTACACCATGGCTTTAGCATAGCCAACTGTTTCCCGGTATATCTGTGGCGAAACATCTGCATTCACCTTAAAGAAACGGCTGAAATAATATTCATCTTCATAACCTAATTCATAAGCGATTTCTTTTACTGTTTTATCGGTCAGGTATAACTCCCGTTTGGCTTCAATAATGATGCGTTCGTTAATCAGGCTGCTGAGGGTTTTATTAAAATGCGTTTTGGTAATTTTTGCCAATGTTTTGGGGGTTGTGTACAATAGCTCAGCATAATCTGAAGGGGAATGCTTAGTTTTAAAGTTTGCTTCGATCGCGTCCTTTAGCTTTTGCAAAATAAATGGTTCTTTTTGATCCTTTAATGCTTCCGCTGCGGCCGGTTGTTGCTGCGTTTTTAAACGGGCTGCAGTAATTAAAAATATTTTGAGATAAGAAACCAGTAATTCGTACTGAGCAAGGTCGGTATGCTGCATTTCCGTTTTTATCTGCTCACTTAACATTTGGAAGGTAACAGCAGATAATTCATCTACTTGTACAAAAGGTGGATTGTAAATGTTGTTGTACAAAATGCCGTTGCAGGAAACTTCTTTGTGGTGCTTAAAAATGCAGAAAAAATCAGAATGAAAATAAATTGCAATCCCTTTTACAGATTCTTTGGAGGTGATCATGTAAGGCTGGTAAGGCGAAAAGGCAAATAAAGTATTTGCTGTAAAATCGTATTCGGCAAAATCAGCCTTCAACTTACCGTTGCCTTCCCGAACCCAGATCAATGAAAAATAATTATTCCGTTGAATGTGGTCAAAATGGGAATTGTCATCAAATGAAAACAATTTAAATGCCAGGTTTCCATTCTGTGGATTCACCAGGGTAAGTGCAAAATTCTTTGCCATACGACTTATTTGAATTTTCGATCCGATTCATCAATCTCCAGGTCATTAATGCTGGCATAGCGTTTGGCCATGTACCCGTTTTCATCAAACTCCCAGTTTTCATTTCCATAAGCACGGAACCATTGGCCGGCAGCATTTTGATACTCATATTCAAACCGAACTGCGATGCGGTTATCTGTGTGTGCCCAGTATTCTTTTTTGAGGTGGTAGTTCAATTCTTTTTCCCATTTCCCGGAAAGGAAAGCTACAATTTCATCTCTTCCATTAAGAAATGTATTCCGGTTCCTCCATTCACTGTCTATCGTGTAGGCTTTTGAAACCCTAACCGGGTCTTTGCTATTCCAGGCATCTTCTGCCATTTGAATTTTTTGCTTCGCCGTTTCTACGGTAAAGGGGGGAAGTGGATGACGCTGTTCCATGATATGGTGATGTTTTTTATAATAAGCAATCAGGACAAACTTAACCGGCTCTGTTTAGCAGTTGCGTGACCTCTTTTTCTAAATCCTGTTGTTTGTTTTTGGCATACCAACTGTGTAAGGCATTGCCATAGGTGGCAGCCGATTCTGGATTGGATCTTAATTCCTTCACCATTTTTTGCGCAAAGTCTGGCCGTGGTCCCCAAACACCCGTTACCTGCAAATGCTCATCTAATTGTATCAACTTGGGAATAGACCTTGTCCCATTAGTAAGGTAAGCATTCATCAGTTCGTCATGCTGGTCGCGGTAAACTAATTTCATGTCAATCCTCCCTTCGCTTGATGCGGCAATGGCATTTAGCGCGGGCAAAGTTTGCGAAGCATCTCCACACCAGTGCTCCGTTAAAATAAGCCAGTGTGTCTTTTGCTTTAAGTTTTGAACCTGTGTCATCAGGTCGGCAGAGGGCACATAAGTTTTTTCAATCCGATGCATACGGCGCTGATTCAGACTAATGTATTCTTTAACTTTTAAATCAGCATTCGATGTCAGGTCGGCCGCCATCTCTTGTTTGTACTGCTGGTAGCTGATGCCCTTCTGCAGGTAGTTCTTATAATCCTGATTACTGAGCGACTTTTCAGGCATGGCTGCGGTTGTCATTTTATTTGATTTTATCATGCAAAGATAGCCTTACGCAGGAGCTTTACGAATGGAGGATGAACGCAAAGGGATGGACAATTTTCCCGGCTAAGTGTATGAGTCATGCGAATCAGGGGCTAAAGCCCCTCTGA
>JALHRK010000629.1 GCA_022841505.1 Saprospiraceae bacterium
GCCTGCTGTTATCCGGTTCAATTGAGGCCGTCGCATTCCTGATAGTTGCGGCGGCGCTGTTACTGGTCGCAAGGGATAAGCCGGGGTAGTCACATAAGCGGGTTGTCAGATCGGCGCGGCGCTGGCCTTCCTGCTGCGATTGCGGGGTATGCTGGCCGGGTCGATAGAGTAGGGTGGATAGCCTTTTTAATGTGCGGGAAAATGACAGGGAATTATGACAACCGGCGGCGGGGTCAATCGGCCTTTTTTTAGGGGTTTCAGTTGTTACAGTTTCTCCCTTTTTTAGAGGTTGGATTAATTGGAGTAATTGCCCGGATGCAATCCCCCGGCGCGGGCAGGTCATAGCCTTTTTATGGTGTAA
Source organism: Saprospiraceae bacterium (assembly GCA_022841505.1). GTDB lineage: Bacteria > Bacteroidota > Bacteroidia > Chitinophagales > Saprospiraceae > JABWAJ01. Next base: position 362 of record JALHRK010000629.1, read on the forward strand.
AGTTTTGTATACTTTCGACCCTGCCGACCGCCCCGGAATACCCGCGTTTCCGGTGACTATTGGTAGGTTCTGGTCTATTGGTTAGGTTCGTTCCTGGTGGGGTTATGCCCTGAAACCTGAGCGCCAGCGGGGAGGGGTTAGCAGGCCGGGTTTATGCGCTCGATTTTAAGCGCGGTACGGTTTCATGTGTAACCCCACTGTAAGCGGGTTATCGCCTCAAATTGGGGCATTCTAGCGCGTTTCCGGGGTATGCTGGCGTTAGCCGTTTCCGGGTCGATTACATGGGCGCGCCGATGGTCTGCCGGTCGCCAGTGGTCAAGCTGCCGATAGCATCCGGCCAGCGGTCGCCAGTGGTCACAGATGACAACGGCGGCGGGGTCGATTGCGTTAACGTAGCCTTTAGAAGCCTGCTACCTGGTGAGCTGGTACCGCAACGCATCGGCAATGCTTTTTCTGCTGTGTAGTGCTGTGAAGCTGCCACCCTTTTTTATGGGTCGATTAACTCGGAAAATACCGCCGCCGGTGGGGTGCTGATAGAGTCAATCGGCAGATCGGCGCGGGGTAGTGGGGGCAAGCTGCCGACGCTCTTTTTTAGTGACGGAAGTTCGTCACCCCCTGCGCTCGATACGCCCCCGGAAACCGTCGCCAGCGGTCTATATTGGTTGGTTTCAGTATATCGACCCCGCCCCGGATAACGCCCTCAGGGTCAATCATGTGTGTACCCTTATGATTTCTGAGGTTCACTTGTGCCTGTAATCGCATAGTTTCGCATAGAGCATCACGCCCGCGCCCGTGCGTAATTTCAGGTATTTTCAGGGGGGCAGGGTATCCCCTTTTTTAGTGGCGAAAGTTCGCCACCTCTTGCCCCTTTTTATAGGCGCACCTGTGTGAAGTTGTGACGGTCGCTTAAGTCTCATACCTAGATACACCTCTATAGCAAGGCGCATAGCGCGCCCTGCTATAGAGCCAAAGGATTTATACTCCCATTATGGTTCACGCAGTGCGGGATGGAGAGAATAGTTTTCATTGCCTACTAGCAACACAGCATCAATCGCAAATACATTTTCACAGTTAACTCGTGCCAGTTGTTCGGTCGTAATTCTGATTGTCAGTCCATCATCTCTAGATTCTTGTCCTGTCGCCCTGCTAACCAAGTTAACCATTGCGCTGAGCTGGAATCTCCAATCATTATCAAATCCGTTCTGGTAAAGCGCACAGGCCATTTGCAGCATCATGGTTTCGGAAAGGCCAACATCATAACCACTAAAACCCTCTGGCATAGGAAAGTCCATTGCCAACAGTTTGGGCGATCCAATATCATTTATTGACAAACGTTCAATATCCCAAATACCAAACCCAAGTTCTTCCCAAAGTGAGGTAATCTTCTGCTCTGGGCTTGGAGTTGAGGTAGGGCGCGGTGTGTTGGTGATAGTAGGTGTTAGGCTCGGATCAGGTGTAAACTTAATCGTCGCGCTCGCTGCTGGTGGTGTCAGAGACACATTAGTTGCACGAGTCTGTTCCGTTGCTCGTAAAGCTATTGCTCTAGCGGTTGTTGTGGCTTCGACTGTTCTTCGTGATTCGGGGTTGACGGCAAAAAATAGAACAACAACACATACAGAAATAGCCATTATCAGAACCACACATGGCAAACGCAATAGATTTCTACGTGATTTCTTTACCTCTGTTGGTAGCGGTTCTAATGCAAGAGAGTTTTCCTTCGCGTTAAGCTCTGCTTCCCACTTGCGCGCTTGCGGATGGTCGATAGTCTTGAGTATTGCCTTAGCCTCATCAAACTTTCCCTCTTGAATAAGTTCCTTTGCTGCGTCGAATTTTGCTTTGCTCATGAGTTGTGGATTCTCTATTGACTATTGCGATGAATAAATCATACCCAACTAATACTAAAGTCGAAATGCACTAGTAATTGGTGCATACTCTGTAAACTCCACCCGCCCGCGCCCGCGTGAAAACTCATCATTTTTCAACAGGCTTAAGCGTCTACCCGTTGCCATTGCCCGCCGATCATACCCCACTGTTTAGCCACCCATGCCAGCGCCGCCGGTTCATAACTGGAACGTACCCGCGCCGCCCGCTGGCGACCGTCGGCAGTGGTACAAACTAAGTAATGCCAACCGTCCCGGCGTTGCTGTTTCGATAGGGCGGATAGTTTCAGGGCGCGGGGTTTCCGGGGTTGCGGTGCTGCCTTCCCGGTAGCATCCAATGGGGTTGTGAGACTGTGCAGTATCGGCGGCGCTGGCGTTGGGGTGGGGGTCGATTGCATCCGGGTTAACGCGCTCAGGATAGCGGGCAACGCGGCTAAGGTGCAGGCGGCTTGCGGATTGGGGGAAGGCAGCATGTAACCCCCTCAGGACATATGCGTAACTACGCATATATTATACCTGAAACCTTAGCATTTATTGCAAGGTGTAACCCCTTTTTTGTCAGGTTTTGTCAGGTCTGCCGATGGTATCAGCACCCCGGATAGCGCCGCGCTCGATAGCGGACAGGGGGCAACAAAAACCCCGCACAGATCGGCGGGGTGGGGTGGCTCAGGATGCTATGAAATCAGGGGCAGGTTATCCGGGTCAACGCTCTTTAATCCACTGGCGCAACCGTTCGACCG
>JALHRK010000630.1 GCA_022841505.1 Saprospiraceae bacterium
GAACCCTGGAAACTTCGCCCGGCTGACGACATAGGTTCGACCGCGCTTGGTATTACCGTTCTTGTTTCTGGATTTACAGGCGTCAATCAAGCAACGCCGGTTCAGGAATTGCAAGTCACTGGAACCGGCGGGATCGGCTTTCCGAGGGGCACGACCGCGCAACGTCTTGCGTCGCCGACGATCCCGATAATTCGAGCAAATAACGAATACGGCGGCACCGAAATTTATGATCCGTCAAAAGGTCAATGGTACCGGTATTCCTGCACATCGTCCCCGACATTCACTGTCGGCGCATCGGCCGGAACCGGCGCGTCGGCCGGTATTGTAGCGGGTACCGGGTCGAATGATTTGACAGGCGTTTTTTCTGTCACGACAGGAACAAGCCCAGGCACGGGAACCTATGTGACCGCGACCTTTTCCTTTGCTTTTGATGGAACAACGACCGTCGTAATGATTACGCCCGCGAATGATGCCGCGATGACAGCGTCGAATTTGTGGCGCAGGGACGTTCAATCAAATACGGGTTTCACGCTTCGCGGTGTTGGTCTGACTGCATCGACGACGTATCAGTTTAATTATCAAGTGATGCAATAATGCCGACCGTAAATTTAACATCCCCGAACCTTAACTTTCAGGTGAACGAAGGTGACACGCTGGAATTTTCCGTCGTTGTGAACAGTACGGCCATCACGAATTTATCGGGATGGGATTTCGTATTTATAGCAAAAAGGAAAACCGGGCAAGTCGAACTCGAAACGCATCTTGGCGAATACATCACGCAAACCGGGCCGCTTGCATTGAAAACCAGCATCCCGCCCGAGGAAATCGCCGGAATTGTCGGTTATGGAACATACCTGTTCAGGGCAATTAATCCTGACGATGCAAAAAGGGTTTGGTTTTGTGGAAAGTTGGAAATTGGTAATCCTTGTTGCAACGATGAAACAGGCGAAGGCAACGGCATTACTGTCAATATTTCCGACTATGTAATCACGCTCGACTTTGACGCCGGTATGGCCGGCGACGTCGCCGCATATTTTACCGATTTGGTTGAAAATCACATTTATGCAAATGATACGGAAGCGCGGGCGGACGGTCTGACAACTGGCGATCCGTATGTATTTGCTTTGGATACGGACGTCGGTATCGCCTACACTTTAAAGTTTGTACAACCTTTGATTTAACTGATTTTCAAACACGTAAAAATGTACTCCATTATGAGACACTTTTTTAAAATCACTTTTCTTTTATTGTTACCGATGCTGTCCATTGCGCAATCTGGAACCTGGACAATCCGGTTCAGCGATAGCGACCCATCGGGGGCGCCGTCGGGATCGGGATCACGCGTTTATTTCAATACCGCAACAAATACCCTTTTCTTTTGGGAACCTGCACCATCTTCGACATGGCGCAAACAACCAAAGGGATTCGATCAGATTACCGGATGCGCTGCACCTGGATACACGCCGACCGCACGACAATCGACGTTCGCGGTCAATTCATGCAGTCCTGTACCGGAATTGTACGAGTACACCGGCGCGGCATGGGCGAAACTTAATTCAGGCACTACTTACACGGCGGGTACCGGTATTTCAATTGCATCTGGTATGATTACGAACACAGGCGATTTATCATCAACGAATGAAATTCAATCCTTGTCAATCGCGGGGCAAAATCTTTCTCTTTCTATGGGCGGCGGAACGGTTGCAATACCGGCGGGTTCATCCCTGGGAACTGATTTCGTAAATGGAAGCGGAACCGGTATTGTTGGTTCAGGATCGGTACTTAATATAGATGAAAGTGAGGATTGGAGCGGAGTTCAAGTAAGAATGCTTTTTGATACTGTATCCTATGTGCAAGGCACATATTATGATGGATTCAGGGCGTCGGGCATGGAATCTATTAACTACATAAGTGGAGAAAGCGCATTTTTCGGATTCAGTGCCGAAAACCCCACTGGCGTATCGTTCTTTGCTACAAATGGAGTGAGTTCTGGTAACGTTGTAGTTAACTCAACGTCTGCTGGTTTTTACTCATCTTATGGCGGTTTTTTTACACAAACACCCGCTACTGAATCAAGTGCAGCGCTTTTAATATCTATTACAAATGGAGGTGCTGGAATTGTAGACGACGATTCTCCAACAAAAAACGGACTTGAATATAAACAACGTTACCCGCTTGTAAAAACAAACGCTCGATCTATAATAGATGCTGGTTTGGTGAAAGAATTAATTGCAGATTCGCTTTTATCTGTTTCACGTGGAGCTCTGGGGCGCGGCTTTACAAACGGAGGGGATTCGGGTATAATTCCAAATACAACAGCAGCTTTGGAAGAAACAGGCAGCTTCCTCATAACATATTTTGATGGTTCCCCGGCGATGCAGTTGAATGACGATGAAGGACGCGTTGAATTTAATTCAGGCAATGGATCGGGTAGTTTTTATTTCAGCGATGATGGCATGGGAATTTCTTCCGGTGGTGACTTTGAAATAAATCCGCAAGCAAATTTCTTGGTTGATCTTGGCCCTGCAATGATAAACGGTTACACTGGAATAAAAATTGGAGATATAAATAATGCGATAGGAGCGTCAAGTCCTACTATTTTACAATTTACAGGCGCAGGTTTTTCGCTTGGAAATGACTTTGCAAAAATGAGTTTTAACGGGGTCGATTCAGAAGTATCATTTGGTACGCCAGATTCGTATGTTTTTGTAAATGACAATCAATTTATACTTAATGTTTCGGGTGATGATGATTTAAAAATTAATGATACAAGAACAGTAAAAAATGGGATTGAATATCTTTCAGATTATTCAAATGCTATAATAGCAAACCCTGGATCGTTAACCGATACACGAAGTGTAGAACTTATTTCAGGCCGTATCTATCGGGCAACCGCAAGCCTTGACTTTGGAAACACATCTGCCGGACAGTCAACCGATCTTACAATAACAGTTACAGGTGCAAGTGTAGGTGATCC
>JALHRK010000631.1 GCA_022841505.1 Saprospiraceae bacterium
TCCACGATCTCGTCCGCGCGCGAGGGGTCGATGCCCTCGGTCACGCCGCCGGCGCCCTGGATGAGGTCGCGGCCCGGGCGCTTGAGCGCCTGCCACAGCCCGGCCTCGATCTCCTTGCGGCCCCAGCCGGCCTGCTTGTAGATGTCGTAGTGGTCGGGCGAGAGCACCAGGATCGCGTGCGACCACTGCGCGAGCTTCGGGTGGCACACCGACCATAGCGTCAAAGCCAGCGAGCGCGACAGGGTCTCCGGATCGCGCGAGCGCTGGTCGCAGACGCCGTGCACGCCGTCGCCGTGGAAAAGGGTCACCGTCGAGGTGCCGCGCGCGTGCCCGCGCGCGACGTTGAGCGGCACCCAGTCCGGGTCGGTCTCGTCCTCGGCGAAGCAGAAGGTGTACTTGCCCGGATTCCCCATGATGGAGCGATCAATTTCCTGCGGCCGGCCGCCGCCGACGTTACGGATCACCAGTTGCAGCGCGCGGCCGATGGTGGCGTTGGCGCGGTTGCCCTGGCCAAGAGCATTGCCCGCCCAGTTCATGCCGATGCGCTTGGTCACCGGGCCGTTGACGATCACCACCGGGCCGGAGAACCAGAGTGTCGCCAGCAGCCCGTGCATCGAGAACTCGGGCTTGAGCGCGGCCTCGATCGCCGCCAGCACCACCGGGAAGTACTCCGGCCGGCAGCCGGCCAGCACCGCGTTGACGGCCGCCTTTTCGATGGTGCACTCGGCCAGGTTGGGCGGAATGAGGCCGATGACTTCATCAGGTTTGCGCGTGGTGCCGGCGAGCATCCGCGCGATGCGCAGGTCGGTGGGCGGGATGACGGGCAGGCCGTCCGACCAGCCGCGGTCATAGGCGACCTCGTGCGGATCGTCCATCTCGCCCACTTCGATCGGGCGCGACGCGAGCTTGAGGTCGCCGAACTTCAGCGCCAACCGCTCGGGCATGCCCGGATCCATGGTGATGGAGCCGCAGCCGGGGCGCGATGCCGGCAGGTCCTTGCCGATGTCCGCGATGCCCGTCAGCCGCGCCCAGTCGGCGCGGTTCCATCCCTCGGTGCGCGCCACCTCTCGGCCGCCTTCCACGCGGATGAGCGTCGGGACGATCTCGACCTTGTATTTCCAGGACTGCGCGAGGGAGCGGTCGTCCTGCGCGCCGCCGGTCTCTTCTGGAAAGGAGGGATCATCCTGCGACCAGAGGGTGAGGGGCGCGCGTGCCTTCAGGCCGGCGAGCACCGGCCCGACCATCCGGCAGGTCTCGCATTCGCGCTTGAGGAGGACGAGGAACTCGGCGCCGGCCATGTGGCGAACCATGCCACGAGAAGTGGCGCCCGAACAACCCTGGACTGCGAACGCGTGCGCTTTCGCCGCGCTGGGTGCCCAAATGTAACCGATCGGTTACATTTTCTCGTTCCCCCGGGCGCAATTCTGTTCCAGATCAACTGTTCGGAGTTAGCGTTCTCTGCAAAGCAGCGCGCGAGAGCGCGCTCGTCTCGGGCGGGCCGGGCTTGTTCCGGCGCGCCCGGGACGTAGCTCCCTCTCTCACCCCGGATAGCTACAATACGTGGGCCTTGGCGAAGCGGAGCGCGGCCGTTGTAGCTCCCTCTCTCACCCCGGATAGCTACAATCAAGAGCAAGCGCGGCGTTTACTAGCTGGTGTTGTAGCTCCCTCTCTCACCCCGGATAGCTACAATAATCCGAGGACTGGACGTATTGCGAGTGCGGTTGTAGCTCCCTCTCTCACCCCGGATAGCTACAATTTCACCGCCTGCCGCACCGTGGCCGCATCGGTTGTAGCTCCCTCTCTCACCCCGGATAGCTACAATGGCCGGGGATATTCTGCGACTGAAATTCTCGTTGTAGCTCCCTCTCTCACCCCGGATAGCTACAATCGCCGCACCGTGCTGCGTGAAGACGTCAAGGTTGTAGCTCCCTCTCTCACCCCGGATAGCTACAATGCCTCGGCGACCTGGACGCACAGCGCGGTTGTTGTAGCTCCCTCTCTCACCCCGGATAGCTACAATGTCGAGTTCATCGTTGCCGAATCCTGCGCGGTTGTAGCTCCCTCTCTCACCCCGGATAGCTACAATGCATCGGGTCCAGACACTCGATGCCGTGCGGTTGTAGCTCCCTCTCTCACCCCGGATAGCTACAATCACGCAGCGTAGCCGCAGCGAAGTGCCAAAGTTGTAGCTCCCTCTCTCACCCCGGATAGCTACAATATGATGGGCAGTGCGGAATGCGTCTGGCCGGTTGTAGCTCCCTCTCTCACCCCGGATAGCTACAATGTACTGCCTCGCTAGGTCAGCGATCTCGACGTTGTAGCTCCCTCTCTCACCCCGGATAGCTACAATGCGCGCTTCGCGGTCCTGACCGGGCTGCGCGTTGTAGCTCCCTCTCTCACCCCGGATAGCTACAATAGCAGGTTATCGAAGTGCTTGGAGCCGAGGGTTGTAGCTCCCTCTCTCACCCCGGATAGCTACAATCACCATGCCTTGAAACCGCTGTCATTTCGGGTTGTAGCTCCCTCTCTCACCCCGGATAGCTACAATTGGTGTGCGACGGGAAAGTCCGGGTTGTAGGTTGTAGCTCCCTCTCTCACCCCGGATAGCTACAATGCCGTGCCGCTGGACACCTTCTCGACCAGGGTTGTAGCTCCCTCTCTCACCCCGGATAGCTACAATGGTTGGTGGAGCGTGGCCGCGCCATGCGGAGTTGTAGCTCCCTCTCTCACCCCGGATAGCTACAATTGAGCGCCCTCCACATCGACTTCGAGACCAGTTGTAGCTCCCTCTCTCACCCCGGATAGCTACAATGGCGCGAGCCTGAGCAGCGCGAACCTGAGCGTTGTAGCTCCCTCTCTCACCCCGGATAGCTACAATGCAACGCCGGGCGAGACTTTGCAGCAGTGGGTTGTAGCTCCCTCTCTCACCCCGGATAGCTACAATGGAAGCGCGCCCTTGCTGTCGGCTATGC
>JALHRK010000632.1 GCA_022841505.1 Saprospiraceae bacterium
ACTGTTCATCAACAATCGTGATTTAACTTTTACAGAAAGCGCTACGGCTTACGGGCTTGATTTTCAGGGTTTTTCCACACAAGCTGCTTTTTTTGATTGCGATGCAGATGGCGACCTTGATTTGTACCTCCTGAACCACTCCGTGCATGCGTCCGAAAACTATGGCGACTCCGCCATTCGTATGCGCCGCGACCCGCTTTCCGGCGACCGCCTTTATCGAAACGATGACGGGAAGTTCACCGACGTCAGCGAAAAAGCAGGCATTTATGGCAGCCGGATCGGATACGGCTTGGGCGTGGCTGTTGGCGACCTCAACGACGACGGATGCCCCGACCTCTACATTTCCAACGATTTTCACGACAACGACTATCTTTATTACAACAATTGCGACGGCACGTTTCGGGAAGCAATTACCGCTTCCATTGGGCATACCAGCACCTTTTCAATGGGGAGCGATGTAGCGGATTTCAACAACGACGAGCGGTTGGATTTGCTGACTTTAGACATGAAACCCGAAGACGTCTTCGTGCTAAAAAATTCAGTTGGCGCCGATCCATACAATATTTTCAAGTTCAAACTGAGTTTTGGCTACCACTACCAGTACCCCCGCAACATGCTTCAACTAAATCTCGGCAAGTCCAAGGGATACGAAACCCAATTCGCGGAGATCGGGCAGTTGGCGGGCGTAGAGGCTACGGACTGGAGCTGGTCGGCGCTTTTTTGTGACTTAGACGGCGACGGCTGGAAAGATATTTTTATCGGAAATGGCATCCTGCGCCGGCCAAACGACCTGGACTACCTGAAATACACGGCCAACCGCCAGGTACAGCAATCCAATGCCGACCTCGATATTGCTGGTAAAATGCCGGATGGGCTGGTCGCCAATTATGCGTTTCGGAACAAGGGCGACCTGACTTTCGAGCCGGTTGCTGCATCCTGGGGACTCGACCTTTCCGGGAGCACAAACGGCGCAGCTTACGCAGACCTGGATGGCGATGGCGACCTTGATCTGGTCACCAATAACCTGAATGCACCCGCTGCTATTTTTGAAAACAAGTCACAAGAGTTGCTAAAAAATAACTACTTGCGCATCGCGCTGCAAGGCAAAGCCGGAAATCCGTTTGGCATCGGCGCCCGGATAACGATTGAATCAGGGGGCCGTCGCCAAATGCAGGAGTTGCAAACCACACGTGGTTTCCAGTCTTCGGTCGAGCCGGTGCTGACTTTTGGGTTGGGTACAGCTGTGGAGGTTGATCAAATTACCATTCGTTGGCCGGATGGCAATGTGCAGCGGCTGTCAGGGGTGACCGCAAATCAAACCCTGAAGATTGCGTACGAGAAGCAGTCTAATGATCAGATGCGATCAGCAGCAGCTTCCGAAATGGTGTTTGAAGACATCACGGCGCAATCCGGACTGCGCTTTCGACACCTCGAAAACGAGTATACGGATTTTGATCGGGAACCGTTGATGCCCCATGCGCTATCCACACAAGGGCCCCGCCTGGCGCAGGGCGATGTAAACGGGGATGGCTTAAACGACCTTTTTGTATGCGGGGCCAAAGGCCAACCGGGGGCCATTTTTATCCAATCCGGCAAAACCGGGCAATTTAACCCACGCCGGCAGCCTGCGCTGGAAAATGACCGTTTGAAAGAAGATACCGACGCCGCGTTTTTCGATGCCGATGGAGACGGAGATCTGGACTTATACGTGGTCAGTGGCGGCGGGGAAGCCGCAGGGGAATCGGACGAGCTCCTCGATCGGCTTTATTTGAACGACGGGCAGGGAAATTTTGTGGTTTCAGAAGGCGCCTTGCCGCCTGTGTACACGAATGGAAGTTGTGTGCTCCCGCTCGATTTTAACGGTGATGGAGCGCTTGATTTATTTGTGGGTGCGCGCTCAATACCAGGTAGTTATGGCGTTTCTCCTGCCTCGGTGCTGTTGCAGAATGACGGCAAAGGCAAGTTTCTGGATCGAACGGCAGCCATCGCGCCCGACTTGTCAAAAGCCGGTATGGTGACAGACGCTGCATTGGCAAACATTGGTGGGAAACCCTGGCTTGTTGTGGTCGGAGAATGGATGCCGATAACCGCGTTCAGTATCACCGAAAGCTGGAAAAAAGTGGTAACGCCAAATTCAGGCGGCTGGTGGAATACCCTGCTGGCGCATGATTTCGATGGCGATGGAAATGACGAATTGTTGCTGGGCAATTTGGGCCTGAATTCAGATTTGAGGGCAACCGAAAAAGAACCAGTTTCGCTGTACGTGCATGATTTTGACCATAACTTCTTTTCAGATCCAATACTTACCTATTACAAACAAAACCAGCTTTATAGCTACGCATCTTTGGATGAATTGAGCAGCCAGATGCCCATACTCCGAAAAAAATTTTCTCAAAACACCCTTTTTGCAAAAAGCACTTTTGATCAGCTGTTCGATGAAAAAGAACTGGCCCGCGCTCAGCGCTTAGACGCCTATACTTTTGCCTCTGCCTTTGCCTATAGTCAGGGAGATGGTACGTTCAGTCTGCAGCCCTTGCCTGTGTCTGCGCAAGTGGCCCCCATTTTTGCTTTCGCGGTCGTTGACACGGACGGAGATGGGAAAAGTGAGGTGGTGGCAACCGGAAATTTCTACAACATTCACCCTTCTTTCGGGCGCTACGACGCCAGTTGGGGGCATTTTCTGCGCTATGAACCTGGGAAAGGCTTTGAAGCAATCCCCATGGAAAAAATCGGATTTGCCAGCCCGGGCGAGGGTAGGGGATTGGCGGTTATCAAAGCCGCCAATGGCCGTCTTCTTGTCATTGCAGCGAGGAATAATTTGCCGATTCAGGTCTTCAGCGTGAAATAAAATTATTCCACAAAATCCCCCGGATAACCCGGAATGTTCTTCCCCAGCACGATGTCCCGTCGGCAAACCAGCAACCCGTCTTCTTTTGCCGTGTTACAAAGACCTGAACCGCCGCGGTT
>JALHRK010000633.1 GCA_022841505.1 Saprospiraceae bacterium
TGTTGAATGAAAATGCTGAACAATGAAACCGCGAATAGAAACAACAACCGAGAAGAAATTAAAACGATCCTACCTCAGAAGAAGAAATTTGGATACCGATAAAATTCAAAAATAGCACTACTCGTTAATACGTTATACTTCGCTGCAATAGGTTTTCCCGTTGAGGAGAACAAGTTGTGCATCCCGCCAGCAAACCTATAAGGTTTTAAAAATCTTATAGGTTTAAACAAATAAGAGAAATGAAAAACCTGCTGACACTATTGATTATCTTATTGGGAACAAGTGCTGTAAATGCACAAGAGAATTCTGTCTTTGTGGACAGTATCTTGAACCTGGTGGTCAATAATCAGCTTACGATTTACAATAAAGATTTTAGGGAAATTAAAAACTCCAAAATCGAGATAATCTATGTTGATACAGTAATTAATTGCCAATGGACAAGGCCAAAATATATTGACAATATCTTTCAGGAAGGTTTTGATGGGGTTATAGTTAGACATCCGGCCATATTTTACACTTCACCCAATCAGGCAAACAATAATTACCTGGAATTCAAGATGACGATCCATGATGACAATGGCAATTACATCAAGGATAGCACATTTTTCCTCATAGATACAAGAGAAATAAAGAAAGAAATTGCTTACAAACGCCCTGATCATTTTTCAAAATTAAAGAATACGGTTTGGCAAAATAAAGCAATCACCCTTAAAGGAGAAAAAATTGAAATGGACAGTTGCCATATTTTGTTTAGACTAGCCTTACATAAAGACCTGACTTTCACTCAATATTATGGACAATATGAAAAGAGTTGCAGTACAGAGGATATGGCTGAAAAGGTTAACGTTGGTGTTGAAAGCGCTGCATATTTTGAATATTTCTATAAACTTCAAGGGCATTATATAGAAATGCCAACAGGTATTTGGCAAATTGAGGACAATACATTAAAACTTGAAATTAAAAAAGATCAAAGAATCATTTCATTCCGATTATTAAAGCTTACCAAAGATGAAATGCAGTTGGAATTGCCAGAATATGAATACATTATTACTTTAGAAAAAGCCAATCGTTGACAATGCATTTAATTGAGGATGAATTGATTCAAACTAAAACAGCCCCGCCAGAATAAACCAGCGGGGCCATACGGGATGATTTCTGCGGGAAATTGCGTCTGTTCCCGGGATTGTGTCGTGTTTTTTAGAGCTTGTTCGGGATTTCGTGATTGAGCGAGGACGTGTAAATTTTGGTTTAGACAAGGCGGATTTTGCAGGCGTAGCCGGCAGCTACGTCGAAAAAATCCAACGCAGTATAAAATAAAATTTGCCGCCCGTAGCCAATTAACGAATTCCCGCACAAGCTCTCAATCGGGTGATTTCTTCTCCCTTATCGTTGAAACAGATACCCCACCGTCAGGGAAAAGTTGCGATTTTTGATATTGGCCGCCTCGTGATCATAGACGTCTTTTAAGCCAAGGTTGAAGCTGAGGCCCGCCGTGAAGCCATTGGGCAGTTCTACGCCGGCAGCGAACATCCATCCAAAATCGCCACGTTTCCAGTTCTGGATTTCGTCGGAAAACATTTTTTTCGTTTCGCCATCCTGCTCCAATTTGCCACCTAAGGCATAGCCCCATACCGGGCCGAGACCGCCGTACAATTTGCCGAAAGGCAGTTCGTGCTTGTACACCCCAAGGATTGGCAATTCTACATAATCCATGGAAATAGCCGTTTCGTTGGCGCCATCCGACTTTCTTTTGTGTGTGCCGCCTTTGCCCTGATACAGCAGTTGTGCCTGAAAATGAACAGGGGTTTCCCAAACCGGCAGCACATCCACGGTTACCCCGAGTTGAAAGTTAGTGCGTCCGGAGACGATGTAATCAGTGTAGCCCGCAGCATCGCCGCGCGACTGTCCAGAGAAATTGAGGCCGGCTTTAACGCCGTAAGTGATAGTGGGAGCGAAAGTTTGCGCTTCGAGGATGCAAGGACAAAACATCCAGGCCAGCAGCAGATAAATTAAGTTTTTCATTGTTGTGTGATTGAATAGGTGATTTCGATGGGGCAAAGATGTAGAGGTTTGAGACCTCAGAAAAGGGATATTGAGTGGTTGGCGGATTTATTGAGTGGATGACGGGAGAGAAGTTGGCAAAAGAGCAAGTGGGCAAGGGGCAAATTGGCAAGGGGCAAGTTGGCAAAGCTTGTCTCGCAAAGTGGGCAATCCTGTAATGTGAGGTCGGGAAGAAAACTTAGAAATTACATTAAAACTTCGCGAACAAATCCATAAAAGCCTGCCGCCGGGAGCGGGAAATGCTGATGACTGCGTCGTCGTTCATCACGACGTAGCCGCCGTCGCCGCGCACGAATTTTTTGATGTGGTTGATGTTGATAAGGAAGGAGTTGTGGATCCGAAAAAAATCAGGGCCGGCAAGCGCTTCGTCTAAGTCTTTCAGCACTTTGGCCACGACCATTTTTTTACCGGCGGTCAGCACCACTTTGGTGTAGTTGCTTTCGGCTTCGCAATACAAAATATCCTGCGTGGTCACAAAAATCAGGCCGTCGTTGGTGGTCAGGGCAATGCGGGACGGGCCGGATCTGTCTTGCCTGCGCATGCTTTGCAGCAACAAGTCAATCTGGTCTCGGGTTGGCGCCGAACGCCGCTGTTCGATGCGACGAATGGTTTCCTGCAGGTCGGCTGGATCCACCGGCTTGAGCAGGTAATTCAGCGCGCTGTATTTAAAGGCTTTGATTGCAAACTGGTCGTAGGCGGTGCAAAACACCACTTCAAAATTGAGTTTGTCGAACTGCTCCAGCATGTCGAAACCGTTCATGTGCGGCATTTCGATGTCTAAAAAAATGACATCCGGCCGAAAACGGTTGATGGCGGCAATGCCTTCTTCCGCAGAAGCGCACATGGCCTGGATCGTCACCTGCGGACAATAATTGCCCAGC
>JALHRK010000634.1 GCA_022841505.1 Saprospiraceae bacterium
GTGTACGTAACATTGGTGGAAAGGGTAAGCCCGGTTCTGTCCAGGTCAGAAAGCTGGTTGAGCGAATCGAAGCTGACCGGGTCTGTGAAAAAGTTATTCCCCGAAAACAGGCTGCTTGCCCCGGTGTTTTCGCTGTAATTGCTACCTACATTCAGCGAAATAGTACGGCCTGCTTTGGCAAACCGGTGCCGGTAGAGCAGATCGCCGGAAGCAGACAAACCATTCAGGTCAGAATTGAAAAGGCTGCCGGTGCTGTTCAGCAGGGTACTGCTCAGCAGCGTTTCGCCCGAAATATTTTTCAGTCCGTCGTTCTCCTGCAAAGACACCCGGGGGGTGAAGATGATCGAATTTGCGCTGTCTATTTTGTATTCCAGCCGGAAGTTGAGCCGGTGGTTTGTATTCATGCTGGAACTCAGGTTGGTTTCTGTATAGGTCTGGCCGCCGTCTGCCGGAAAAGCATACTGGCGAAAGAGCGATTGGTCGGCGCTGTTGTCGCTCCGGTTAAAAAAATAACTGCCGCTGACTTCGGTTTTTTTACCCCATTTATCGGAGTAGTTGAGTCCGAAGGCGTGCGTTTTAGAGATCCCGCCGCTTTGGGGCACGAGGAAATCGCTGGTATTGCCACCGCCGCCGCCACCTGGTCGCCCGCCGCCGCCACCGCCACCACGGGGTGGCCCGCCACCGCCGCGGGGTCCGCCGCCACCGCCTCCACTACTTGAGGAAATTCCAACTAAGTCTTCCGCAGAAAAATTTTGTTCATTGACGTTGTTCGATTGCGCGACAATGGAAAAGCGTCGGTCGCCGTTGAAAAAGTTGATGGTACCGCCGGCTTTGTAGCGTTCCAGATCGCCGTAACCGGCATAAACACGGCCAAAAGTCCCGTTTTGGATGCCGCCTCCGCGCGTGATGATGTTGATGGTTTTGGTGGTATTGCCGTCGTCCACGCCGGAGAAGCGGGCCTGTTCGCTTTGCTGGTCGAAGACCTGAATTTTATCAATGATTTCTGCGGGCATGTTGCGCAGCACCGCGTTGGGATCGTTTCCGAAAAACGGTTTACCGTCTACCAGCACCTGCCTGACGTCCTCGCCCTGGGTTTGCACTTTGCCATCAACCATGGTTACCCCGGGCATTTTTTGCACGAGGTCTTCAGCGGTTGCGTCCGGGTTGGTCTTAAATGCATTGGCGTTGAACTGGGTCGTATCTCCTTTTTGCATGCTGGGCAGGGCTTGTTCGGTGACCTGAACCGTGCCGAGTTGAGTGGCGGCTTCTTCCATGGCGATCCGGCCAATACGGGCTGGCTGTGCGCCCACTTCTATGCTTTTATAAACGTCCTGGAAGCCAAGATAGGTGAGGTGTACGGTGTAATTACCGGGGTCTACATTTTCAAAACTGAAGCGTCCGTTTACATCGGAAGTTGTAACGGTTTTTACCGAATCAGGCAAGTGAATTAAACTCACGTGCGCGCCGATCAGGGGCAATTGATCGGTTGCCCCAATCACCATCCCCCTCAGTGTTTGCACCTGCGCGGCTGTGCTGAAAGACAGCCCAAAAAACAGGGCAATACTGCAAAAGTGTTTGAAATTCATACTTGTCTGCTTTTTCCGTGGCACTATGACCCCGTTTGATGTGGCGAGTTTAAGGGGATATTCCCGGAAAGGGGGTTAAGGTTTTCTTAATGTTTTAATTATAATAAAAAAAGAAACAACCTGATAGGAGTTTAGTTGACAGTCTTACAGTTTGCAGTTGGCAGTGTGCTTGTACTCCGGTGAAGCTTCCTGTAGCAATCCTGCCAACTGTCCTCCTGCCAACTGTCCTCCTGCCAACTGCCAACTGTATTCAATAGCTCGTCTCATCCATTTTAACCTTCCCTCTAAAAGTCCAAAACACAAAAACTGTGTAACTGATGACCAATGGTGTGCCAATGGCAGCCATGATCAGCATGATGCGCAGGGAACGTTCGGAAGAAGCGGCATTGTAAACCGTAATGTTGTATTGCTCTCCAAGGGTTGACAGGATCAGCACCGGATATAATTCTACAGCGACCAAAAGGAGCAACAAACTGATGGTGATGGCAGAAAACAAAAATGCCAGCAGGTAGCGGTGTTTCGACACCAGCCTTGGAATGTTCGCAATGCTTAGAAAAGCCAGAGCCGGCAAAAAGAAAAAGGCCGGTGATGACTTGAACAGATCGGATAAATGAGGGATGTAAAGCAGCGTATACAATGTGGTGATACTGAAACTGACCAGAAAAAAAACCAACGCACTTTTTACCAAAACGCTCAGGCGGGCGTATAAACGACCTTCCGTTTTCAATAACAGGTAGAGCGCGCCGTGCATCATAAACAGAGATAAGGTTGTTGCGCCCGTCATCAAGGCATACGGATTGATGAATTCCAGCCAATGGCCAACAAATTCGTAGTCGGGGCCGAGGCGAAACCCCTGCAGGACGTTGCCCAGCACCACGCCCAGCAATACTGCCAGCATGATGCTTGAGATAAAATAACTGGTGTCCCACAAGCGCCGCCACCACAACATCGGCTCTTTGCTCCGAAATTCAATAGAAACCGCCCTGAAGATGAGAAACGCCAGAAACAACATAAACGGGATGTACATAGCCGAAAGCAGGGAGGCGTATAAGATCGGAAAACCGGCAAACAAAGCTCCGCCGCCAATAACCAACCAGACTTCGTTGCCGTCCCACACCGGGCCAACGGCGTTCAGGGCAATGCGGCGGCTTTCTTCCTTCCGGAAAAACAAATGCCATGCACCCGCCCCCAAATCGAAACCGTCTAAGATCGCATAGCCGCTGAACAACGCCCCGACCACCAGAAACCACCAGGTGGGATAGTCTATTCCGAGAAATGTAGCCATGATTTTAATTTGAAGATTTGAAGATTTGAAAATTTGAAAATTTGAAAATTTGAAGATTTGAAGATTGAG
>JALHRK010000635.1 GCA_022841505.1 Saprospiraceae bacterium
GATAGATTTTGTGGTCAGAGCCGTTGATTTTGAGATGATTGAAACTTTTGGCATGTCCATAAAAGAAGGGCGCAGTTTTTCAAAAGATTTTGGCGCTGAAGACAGCAAGCTCATCTTCAACGAAACCGCCATTAAAGTCATGGGCCTGAAAGACCCGGTTGGCACGCCCGTTAAAATGTGGGGCGAAGACAAAACCATCATCGGCGTGGTCAAAGATTTCCACATTGCTTCTTTGCACGAACCCATTGCCCCGATGGTGTTTATGTACCGACCCGAAAACACCTCGATGATTATGGCAAAAATCGAGGCAGGTCGCGAAAAAGAAACGATTGACCAGCTCCAGCAATTTTATACCGCCTATAACCCCGGCTATGTATTCAACTTTAAGTTTTTGGACGACGAATACCAGGCATTGTATCTATCCGAACAGCGCATTTCTAAGTTGTCGCGGTATTTTGCGGGCCTGGCCATACTGATTTCCTGCCTCGGGTTGTTCGGGCTGGCGGCGTTCACTGCCGAACAGCGCACCAAAGAGATCGGTATCCGCAAGGTATTGGGTGCTTCGGTCGCTTCGGTGGTGGGGTTGTTGTCCAAAGAATTTCTTAAATTGGTGGGGATTGCGCTGGTCCTCGCTACGCCGCTTGCCTGGTTTTTGATGCAAAAATGGCTGTCCGGTTTCGCGTATCGCATTGAGCTGGAATGGTGGACGTTTGCGGTGGCTGGTTTGGCGGCGATTCTGATTGCGTTTTTCACGGTGGGGTACCAGAGTGTGAAAGCGGCGGTGGCGGATCCGGTGAAGAGTTTACGGAGCGAGTAGGGGCGAAGGAGAGAAGGAGAGAGGGAGAGAGCGGGCGAAAGCAAGCGGTATGTTGACAACGAAAATCAACCACATGGCAGGCGGCGATTGGAAAGAAATGCTGACAGCAACCCAAAACGGGGACTTGGATTTGGTAAAATACCACCTTCAAATGGGGGTGGATCCGAATTATCAGCACCCTGAATTGATGACCACGCCGCTGATTGAAAGCATTGAGTTCGGACACCTTGACATTGCAGAATTTCTGCTCAAAAACGGGGCCGACCCGGGCATCAAGGCAGGGTTTAGTACGGACACGGCGCTTTCTATAGCTCGACGGAATAAAAACAAGGCGGCCATAAAGCTTTTAAAAGCTTACGATCGAACAGGATTTCGATTTCCGTGGTTTATATCGAATAAACAAAGCTTATGAAAATTTCAACCTTACTCCTCCTCTGCTTCCTGGCTCCCACCGCCCTCCTTTTTGCGCAAAGCAAATCCAAAAAAAACGCCCGCCACGATAAAGGCGTCATGATCCTGACCCTCGGCAAAGACACCACCACCATCCATAGCTTTGAAATTCGCGGCGACAGCATTTTTTCCAAAATCCTGTACCTGCCGCAGGGGCTTCAGTTGATTGAGGGGAAAGGCACGCTGTATCCCGACGGGAACCTGAAAAGCATGTATTCTGTAGCTTCCGGGCTTTCACCGGATGGGAAATTGGCGCTAAGCCAGGAAACCACCGTTACGAGCGATGCAGATTCCACCTACATTCGCATCAAAAGAGGGGAAACCATCACGAACCGGAATTTTGCGGGCCGGTGTTATGTGACCAACAATGCCGATGCGGCGAGTTTTCATTTGTTTCCGTACCGCGGCTTTTATGCGCCTGCAAACGTTGGGGATACATTGGCGTCGCAACATGTAGGCGGGCCGTACTTTAAAAAATTCACAGTAACCCGAATTCAGAAAAAACAGGTGCGGGTGGGCAGCAGCACCATGGGCTACCTGACGCTGGATTTGGATAAAAAAAATCGCCTCCAGTCTGTTGATGGCAGGGGGAGTTCCCTGAACTTTACGGCGACCGTGTACCGCAAGCTCGATTTTGAAACGCTGAAAAACCACTTCGTTCAGAAACAACTTAAATCCGGAGCGGTTCCCTCCATTTCTACCCGCGATACGGTCATTGCCACACTTGGGCTGCAAACGGTGACGATCAATTACTGGCGCCCTTCGGCCCGGGGCCGGAAAATCTTCGGGGAAATTGTGCCAATGAACCGCTTCTGGCGGGTGGGGGCCAACAACGCCACTGAAATTACATTTACACAGCCCGTATATTTCGGCGATCAGAAATTGGAAGCCGGGAAATACACGCTTTTCGCCATGCCCTCCGACACGCAATGGCTATTGATGTTTAATGGGAAAACGGGCATCTGGGGCACGGAATACGACGCTTCGGCGGATGTGCTGCGCGTGCCGGTGAGTGTGGAAAGTATGCCAGAGCACGTGGAAAAATTGACGCTTTCTGTTTCGCCTACAGCGGATGGCGGCGGGGTTTTGAAGATTGAGTGGGAGAGGACGCGGGCTTTTGTTGGTTTTAAAATGCAATAAGCAGAGTCTGTCTCAAACATGAATCATGCGATTCAGGAGCTAAAGCCCCTCTGAAAGTAAGGAAGCACAGTATCTAAAATTACGCGGAGTTTCACGGAGTAAACGCGGAGTTTCGCGGAGTTAGGTGTAAAGACACGGCGAAACTCCGTGTTACTCTACTGAAACTCTGTGCAATTTAAAGTTTTCCGTGAAGTAATCGCACTCCGTGAAACTCCTTTTAACTCCGCGAAATTAGATGACAAGGAGTTAGGTGTGAACGAATGTTTCGACTCGGTCGTGGTCGGGATTTTACATCTTTCCGATAACGAAGGCGGCCTAAAGGCCGTGAAACAAAGCACGGCTTCTGAAAAAATGCCCGTGTTCACGTTAAAGTACAACCACCAATTTTTTTTTTCCTGCCACCCACCACTTTTCTCAAAAATTACATCTTGCGTTTTATAACTTAATTTTTAGTTATGAAATTTAATGTTTAGCTTTGTGCATCGAATACGCTTTGTTGCTCACGAACCACAGCGATAATGAAC
>JALHRK010000636.1 GCA_022841505.1 Saprospiraceae bacterium
AATTGGGCCGGCTTAGATTACAAAGTGCCTCGTGGCGTAATTGGAGGCCGCAGAATTATCCGGGAAGGAGATTCAAAAGGCCCTTTTTACCGCTATAATTTTATTGAAAAACAAGCCTATTTTTCTGCTTATCATATATCGGCGGAAACTGCCCGGAATTATGTAGAAGGCATGAAAAAATACGGGGTAGAATACATGACCGGGTATGCAAGCGCAAATTATTTTTTAGCCCGGTTTATTGAAGAAGAGGGGATTGAAGCGCCGAAGTTGAGGGCGGTACTCACTTCCAGCGAAAAATTAACCCCGGAAATGAGAGATACTTTTCGCAGGGTTTACGGTTGCGAATCATTTGATTCCTACAACGGAGTAGATTTATGTAATTTAATTTCTGAATGCGAACACCACAGGCTTCATATTGTCCCGGATGTTGGTATTGTTGAAGTTTTAGATCAAGAAGGGAAGCCTTGTAAGCCGGGTGAAACCGGTGAAATCATTTCAACAGGATTGCTTAATTTTGATCAGCCGTTGATTCGTTACCGAATGGGTGATTTTCTTAGGCTAAGCGCAGATCAAAACTGTCCTTGCGGGAGAAATATGGTGGTTGTAGATGAGATTGTAGGTCGTATTGAAGATACAGTCATTGGCCCGGATGGCCGCGAAATGATGCGGTTTCACGGTATTTTTATAAACTTGCCCTGTATCATTGAAGCGCAGGTCATCCAGTATGAGCTTACTGTTTTTGAAATCAAAATAGTCGTAGCTAAACAGCCAACTGAAGAAGACCTGAATATGATTCGGAAGCGTATGGCATCGCAACTTGGCGATATTCAACTAAGCATCAATATTGTAGATGCCATTGAGAAAAGCCCCAACGGCAAATTCAAATCCGTCATTTCCCACGTAAAACGCTCCATTCCTCAGTGATCACCATCATAGACTACGGCATGGGCAACCTCGGCTCGATCCACAACATGATCAAAAAGATCGGTTATCAGTCGGAGATTACTGCGGATGTGGAGGCCATCCGGCGCGCGTCGAAAATTATTTTGCCGGGTGTTGGCGCGTTTGACAAAGCCATGTCCAACTTAGCCAACTTAAACTTGATTGAAGTCATCCGGGAAAAAGCAGCAGCAGAAACCCCTTTGCTGGGGATTTGCCTCGGGATGCAATTGTTGGCGGAAGGCAGTGAAGAAGGCGTTTTGCCCGGGTTGGGGTTGATTCGCGGAAAAGTGAAGCAGTTTGTCCTGCCGTCGGGGTATAAAGTGCCGCACATGGGATGGAATACGGTGGATTACAACCGGGAATCGCCTTTGTTTGCGGGCTTTGAAGGCTTTGAAGAGGTGCGCTTTTATTTTGTCCATTCCTACCATTTTGTTTGCGCTGATGAGCGGTATGTGAATGGCCGGACCGATTATGGGTCGGCGTTTACTTCGGCGGTACAAAGCGACAAGGTTTACGGGGTTCAGTTCCACCCCGAAAAAAGCCATAAATTCGGCATGCAGTTGTTGCGAAATTTTATCGAACTCGTCTGATGCTGAGAACCAGAGTCATCCCGGTGCTTTTGCTGCGCAACAAAGGGTTGGTCAAAACCGTCCGGTTCGACAAATCAAAATACATCGGAGACCCCATCAATGCCGTCAAACTCTTCAACGACAAGGAAGTAGACGAATTGGTGTTTTTGGACATTGACGCCGGCAAGCAGCAACGGAAACCGGATTTTGAACTGATTAAAAATATTGCCTCCGAGTGTTTTATGCCGCTGGGTTATGGGGGCGGCATTACAGAATTTGAAGACATTGCCCGCTTGTTTGCGATCGGCATTGAAAAAGTGATCCTCAATTCCGCTGCCTTAAAAGACCTGAACCTGATCAGCCGCGCCTCCGAAGTCTTTGGCGATCAAAGCATTGTTGTGAGCGTAGACGTACAAAAAAACCTTTGGGGGAAGCACCAGGTTTTTTCGCATGCCAAAATAAAGCACCCGCGCACCGATTTGATGGCTTACATCCGGGAAGCGCAGGAGGCCGGCGCCGGGGAAATCATCATCAATTCCGTGGACCACGACGGGATGATGCAGGGGTACGACCTCCCATTGATTCAAAAAGTGGTCGCGGCCACCCGCGTTCCGGTAGTTGCCTGTGGCGGCGCCGGAACCCTTACCGATTTGCGTAAGGCAGTAGATGCAGGCGCTTCCGGGGTCGCAGCCGGCAGTTTGTTTATTTATCATGGCCCCCACAAAGCGGTCTTGATTAATTATCCGACGCAGCAACAGCTAAAGGAATTATTCCAATAAATTATGAATACGCGCTTGTTAGCGCTTCATGGAACGTGCAAACTTGTCGCATGGGAGTCGCCATACAGCGCCCCGACAGGCGTATCGGCTCGCGGTGGGCTGGGTTGCGGGAGAGGGCGCCTATTTTTGCCTATCAGATCCCTTTGAGAAGGTTAATTAAAGAACATCAGCCAGATACCACTGTACTTTAGACCTGAAAACCAGGCAAAAATCAGCGGCGAGCCGAGAAGCCAACCTAAAGCCAGACAAAGGCTCCAACCGTCAGTTATCCCGACTTTTAAACCTGAAAACCAGGGCGCATTATGGCGACAAGCCTTTTTGTTACTTTTTGGGCACAAAAAGTAAAAAGAAACCAGCCGCAATGACCAATTGGCTAAATTCCAGCAGACCGCCAGGCAAATGCACAGTCTCATTGTTATTACCTTTTCGGATTTAAAATTGTAATAATTGTGAGTTTTAAACCTGAAAGGATGAAATCATGCCACCCCTTCGGGGTTTTGACCGAACATTTTTTGCCTTTTTTCTATAATTATGGCACCCCTTCGGGGTTTGTTTTATGGTTTGTTAGCACTCCATTGGAACGTGCAAACTTGTCGATGGGAGTCGCCATACAGCGCCCCGAAAGGCGGAT
>JALHRK010000637.1:0-1775 GCA_022841505.1 Saprospiraceae bacterium
CCGGCGCACAGCCTGTCCAACCCTTCACTCGAGCAGCGCCATCGCGCACAAACCTCCAAGTCGCGCTGTGGGTGAAGACGGTGGTTGAGAAGGAGACGTAGGTGGTACGGGAGGATGACGGAAATCATTGAATGCCACTGAAGCAGAGGCGTAACTTTATATCTGTCAAACATATTCCCTTTTCTTTAAAAAAATTTATATTATGACAGCAAAGGAACTCAAAGAGGAGGTCGGTAAACTGATCGCTGAGGCCAATACTGAGGAGGCGTTGGGTCTGCTGGAAGGTTGGACGCTCGAAATGTGGTGGCATGAGACGGTTCTCATGCTAGAAAACCGCCATAATACGAATAAGAAAGTTGTTAGTACTGTTGGCCCTAACTCGGATACCGACCTTGAGCAGAAACGAATCAACTGGGCTGTTTTAGAACTGGCAAAAGATATTATCAAAGCATTTGAGAACCAAAGGTATTATCCCTCGGAGAGAGAAAATATGGCGTTAAACCAGGGCGCCAATGTAATACCGACGCGTTCATTCCGGGCATCTTCTGTAGCGAGCCGTTCGGAGATGACAAATGATGCGTTTACCGTCGCTTCTCCATATAGTTTTGTACTGGCAGCAGAAAGTCAGCCCCAGCCGGCCGGCCGGGAGTCGCTTGCGCTACCCGATCGCGCACCATTTGCCGAACGGAAGCAATTGGAAGAAATGGTTGATTTGTTGCAGGAACTCTTGGCATTTCTACCAGCCGGCGAACGCGACAGGCGCCGAAGGCATGGTCAAAAATTGGCTGAAATGCAAAGGCAACTCAATTTTGTGATTCAATTGACGGGGCAACTAACGGACCTCATCAGTCGTGCTGAAACGAAGACCGACCGTTTGGAAAAAATAGAAGCGCTCTTGCAAAAAGGAAACCTGCAAAAAGTCGACAGCATATTAGACGCGGAGAAGTTAAAGCAGCAGCAGATGACATTTCTGGAGCAAAGTAAAGAAGGGCAAACGGTATTGTTGAACACCGAGCGAAACCTGAAAGACCTGGCCTTTGAGTTTTTGTTAAAAGCCCGGCTGCTGTCCTTGTTGCAACCGGATGCCGCTGCGGCCGAGGAAGCAATCTGTTTGTACGAGGAGTCGCTCCGGACCTTTTCACAAACGGATACATTCCTTCAGTTTTCGGAATTTCTGCGAACGCAAGGCAAGAAAGAACGAGCCATTCAGGTACTGAACGATGCATTACAACAACTTGAGCCAAACGCTTCTCAGGAAGATCAAGCGCTCCTGCAATACAGGTTAGCCCTGTTGTTGGATGATAGCAACCAGCAGGACAAAGTCAAACAATGCTTTGAGACCGCGATAAATATTTACCGGCAAATTGTCAAGGACAAACCGGATAAGGAGAGAATGCTGGCGGAAATCATATTCAATTACGCCGTTTTCAATCGAAATCAACGCAATTATCCGCTTGCAATGAAATATTATCACCAAAGCCTGCAACTCTGGCATAAGGTGCACGGACAGGAGCCCCGGGATATACGTTTTAAAGCCATTATCTTGCTGGAAACAGGAAATTGCCATCAGGAACAGGAGCAAAATACCCAGGCACAGCAGCAATACCGGAAGAGTTTTAAGTTACTCAGCCAAATTTCAGAAAAAAATCCTGCCGACGTGGAGCCTGAACTGCTGGCAGAGGTTTTGGTCAGGCTGGGAATTTTAGAAAGCTTCAAACTCGACCCAAAACAAGGTCTTACGTACCTGAACCAGGCATTAGGTATTTACCGGAAAT
>JALHRK010000637.1:1785-2911 GCA_022841505.1 Saprospiraceae bacterium
AAGTAACGAATCCGCTTATTCCGCCGAACTGGCCCAAACACTCCGAAACGTAGGCTATTCTAATTTCAGGCTGGGGAATTACGACCTGGCTCTGGAACATTATACGGAAAGCCTGCAAGTGTGGCGCAAGTTGTCAGAAGAGACCCCCAAACAATACCGGGAGGATGTGGCAAATATCCTCTACGACATTGCGAATGCCTATCAAACGGTGGGGGAGATAATTCCGGCCAAAACCGCTTACCGGGAAAGTCTTGATCTGTTTAATGCGCTGGACAAGGAAAATCCAAAGGCTTTTTCAACTTCGCTCGCTTCTGTAGGGCATGATACGGGCAGACTTCTGCACCGGCAAAAGGCGTATGCGGAAGCCATCGACACCTATC
Source organism: Saprospiraceae bacterium (assembly GCA_022841505.1). Taxonomy (GTDB): domain Bacteria; phylum Bacteroidota; class Bacteroidia; order Chitinophagales; family Saprospiraceae; genus JABWAJ01. The sequence goes on from JALHRK010000637.1 coordinate 2,166, forward strand.
TCGATAGCCTGGAACGCTACCGGGAAATTGCCCTGCAGGACCCAGACGCACATCAGCCGGGCTTAGCCATGCTACTCTGGGATTTAGGCCTGAGTTATGCCGACAACGGTAATTTGGATGAGGCAGAAGCCGTTTATACGGAAAGTCTGGCACTATACGAAAAACTGGCAGAAAAGCGGCCCGAAGAGTTTACCGTCGTGTGCGGGCACCTGTCGAACATATTAGGAAGATTATCAGAACAAAACAGCAAATTCGAGCAGGCCGGCAACTACTATCAAAAGGCCGTAGATACGTTCGAGCAACTAAATACCCAATCCCAACAACCATACATCATTGAATTGGCGGGCACGATCAATAATTTAGCACTTTACAAAAAGCAAATCAAACTCGACTACGCTGAAGCAGCGCGCCTGTATACCCGGTCCCTGAATCTTCTCCGCGATGCCGCTCCAAAAGACCCGCCCAGGTATAACCTGGAGATGGTTAGGGTCATGAATAACCTGGCCAACTTATGGTTGTTACAATGGCAAACGACCAAAGACCCTGTTTTTAAGGAAAAAGCGTTGGCACAGTGCGCGGAAACGCAAACCTTGTTACAAACGGCTGCCGGGCCGGAAGGCGATTTAAATGACTTTAAACAATCCCTGGAAGAAATGAAACGCCAGTTACAATCTTGATTTTCGCCTCGGTGTTCCATCTTGTACAATGTTCCCCCACAAGCGCCGGTCTTGGTCTTTTGACCAAGA
>JALHRK010000638.1 GCA_022841505.1 Saprospiraceae bacterium
CCTTCTAATCCTTTAAAGTCCTGCAAATCCTGTTCAAACTGGAAGGGCCGACAAGACGAGGCGGAAGCCGAGAGAGTAGGTGCGGCTCGCCGGCGTGTAGTTGAGGCGGCCCGTAGTGCGGCAGAGCCGCGCGTAGTCGAACCAACTGCCGCCCCGAAGCACGCGGTACGAGCCCGTTACAGGCCCTTTTGGATTCCTTACCGTACCCATCTTCTGACATTGTTGATAATAATCATCTGCGTAATAATCGACGCACCATTCCCACACATTACCGCTCATATCGTACAAGCCCAAAGCATTGGGTTTGAAAAGGGTAACGGGACTTGTTTTTTCCCGATATGTGCCTGCTATTGAATAAGGCTGTTTATATTTTTCCAAAGCGTTAAAATTCATCTCCGCCGGATCAGCGATATCTTTTCCATTGCCAAACCTGACTTTTCTGCCACCTTCCCGAGCCGCGTATTCCCATTCCGCTTCGGTAGGCAGGCGGTAGGAAGCGCCTGATTTTTTATTCAATACTTCAAGAAATTCCTGCATCATATCCCAACTTACATTTTCTACAGGCAGCATATCGTCACCTTTAAAGCCAGAAGGATTGTTGTCATTTCCCATCACCGCTTTCCAAAGCCCTTGCGTTACCGGGTACTTGCACATCATAAAATCATGGAGGGTGACTTTGTGTACGGGTTTTTCTCTTTCTTCCCCCTCTTCAAATACGTCCCCCATCTCAAAAGTGCCGCCTTTGATAGGTACCATCAGTTCGTAAAAAGGATCAATACGACGGCGTTCTTCCTCCCTCTTTAGATGATCCTCTATCTTCTTTTGTTCTTCTTGTTTATGGATGCGTTCATATCCTTTAATTTGTTTTAAAGCCTCTTCGATATAAATCCCATTTGGAAAATCTTCCAAATACTCTTTGTAGGCTTCTTCTGTTCCTCTTTGATAAACATATTTCCAAGCTGTAGTGTCATTAATAATATTAGATAATACGTCTTGTGCTTCTTCTATGTAATTGCTATTAGGAAAATCTTTAATAAACATCAAGAGAGCCTTTTGCGACCGCTTATCCACAAACTTCCATGCTATTTTATCTGATTCTTTAATCGTATGCGGATGCTTGTTAATTGAAATGTTCTGTTTTAAAGTAGTTTATTTAGGTCCTGATTGATGCTTAGATGTTTCCTTGTTTTCTTTTGCCTCCACCATTTCCCACAGCCCTTCTACCACTTCATTCCAGGCGTCATCCATATTGCCATAACTGACAATGGGCTTCACCCCGCGCGGCAAACCCTGAATCTCCGCGAGCGGTGTTTTCTGCCAGAGACATGCCGACAACACCACAGGAACCACACGGGCAGTACCTGCCTTGTGCCGTTCGACGGCGTCTTTCACCTCTTGTTCGTAAAAATAATCGGAGGCTAAAGAATTGGCACTCAACAGCATCAGGATGATGTCGGCAGCGTGGAGATTTTTCTTAATGACATCGTTCCATTGCTCGGAAGGGAGTATTTCGCCGTCGAACCATACCGTCACGTTCCCCTTACGCAGCAGCGGCGTTGCGTGGCTGCGCAAAGCATCCAGAAAGATGCGGTCTTTCTGCGAATAGGCAATGAATATCTGGACAGATGCTTTTTTGGTGCTCATGCAGCGGCGGATTCAGGGCGAAAATAGGGAAGTTTCAAACACTATTCCAAAAACCTGTCTCATGCAAGACATTTCCCCACACAGCAGTGCCCATTGACAACATACGTGGGCATCGGGCGGTTTACAGAAACTATACTTTACGCCGGTAGTTTTTAGGAGTTGTGTCAAAAGGCCCAGCGGGCCTATATCTTTGTAGAAATGCCAAAGTAAATTTCATCCGGCCCAGCGGGCGGGTATCTTTATCGAATAAATACCGGCCCGCTGGGCCGGGTACCAAATTTAATTCATCAGAGCTACAAAGATATAGGCCCGCTGGGCCTTTTGACACAACCTCTCGGCTAAACGCTTGATTATCAACACTGATAACCAATAACTAATAACGGATAACTACCTAACCACCCATGCTTCGACAAACGCTGCTTTTCTTCCTCTTCGTTCCTTTCTGCGCTTCCGCCCAAGGCCCCCTCGACGGCTATCTAAAAGGCAAAGGCGTGCTCGACCTGGCGCCCTCGTTTTCTTTTAATTCCGCCCGAAAGTTCGACGGCGCCAACAATCAAACGTTCGATACGCCCTACCGCGGCAGCCTGCTCAGCCTGTTTGGTGAATACGGCGTGAGCGAAAAATTCGACCTCGTGGCGACTGCTTCCGTTGCTTTTACGGAAAACCAAAGTGGTTTGCAGGACGGCGGATTGTATGTAAAATACCGCCCGTTTTATGAGGAATTAGGCAAAATGGGTCGCTTGGGCGTACTTTTGGGCACAGGCGCGAGTTTTCCGCTGTCCGATTATGAACCCACGGCCACTGCTGCGCTGGGACAAAAAGCCGTCAGCGTTCCGGCGCGTTTGATCGTACAATGGGAAACGCCGCTGGGCATTTTTTTCAATCTCAGCGGCGGATACAACTGGCGGCTCGATGATTTGCAGGAAGAGGATATTGCAACCATCCGCCGGGTGCGGCCCGACTATCAGCCCACAGCGCCGCAGGATTTCAGCACAATCCTTTTTAAGGTCGGATTTCCCACGAAGCACTACTACTTAGACGCCTGGGTGGAGCGCCAGCACACCTCCGGCGGCGCCGATTATGTGGTAAATGTGGTGGATTTGCCGCAGGCTTATGGCGTTTCCTACACGCAGGTCGGCGGTACGGCTTTCTATTCGGAAAAGGGCCGCAACGGGTTTTACCTCAGCGGCGGGTATATTCTGGGCGGGCGGAACACGAGCAGGATTTTGAGGATGACGGTGGG
>JALHRK010000639.1 GCA_022841505.1 Saprospiraceae bacterium
CGAATGTCTGGATCGTTGGGTCTTTGCTGATGGGCGCGAGGCACAAATGGTTATTGAACAATGGCGGCAGGAGTATAATCACCGTCGCCCGCACAGCAGCTTAGGCTACTTGCCTCCGGTTGCCTTCGCGGAACAAGTCCGACTCTCACTCCCACTGGTCTAGTCATTGGGGGCAGATCAGCCCCTATGCTGGTTAGGCCGGTTTGCAGGCGATTATCATGGTCAAAGGTGAATGTTAAAGTAAGCGATTTAAAGCTGCTCTCGACGATCTTTTCCCAGTTCACAATCCATTTTTGATACGTTTGCCCAGCCGACATATAGAAAATGGCCTACACTCCAATAAAGAATGCAGGCCATTTCAGTATGATGTCCCGGAGAGGACTTGAACCTCCACCCTGTAAAGGACACACCCCTCAAGCGTGCGCGTCTGCCGATTCCGCCACCGGGACTAGCTTTGACGATGATTATACTGACTGGCAACAACCTGTCAATTGTTATCTCTTTGACGTTGGGGCGATTACGCATTGATGATATTGACCTTATGGGTCCGGGTTTTGATGGCAATTGCTCCTACTTGGCATTATCACTTTTGATCCGAAATGAATTCGTACTGTTTGGCAGTTGCAGGGATCGACAGATATTGTACAAAACCCCAGAGCCTCGATAGAATAACACATTATAATTCATACGCCCTATTATACGATTAACATCAAATCATTATTTCGAGTAAACACAGATAAAATAGCGCATATCAATCGTCAGGCAAGCATTGAATTCGCCTGATATAATGCAAAATCAAATGGTAGAAGTAGCGCATTTTTCTGAGGTAACTCTATGAAGACACCCAGTCACCGCAAATCAATAGCCGGTGTGCTATGTTTTGTAATGCTCCTCATTGTGGCTGGATGCAACTTAACGGGCGTAAGTGATCAACCTTTGGCTACCCCCGAAGCAATGGTAACCTCCTCACCATTGCCAACACGTACTACCATCAGTGCTTTCTTGCCAACTCAGATTGTTAGCTCCCTTACTGCGCCAACCTTGCCACCGCTTGTTTTGCCACCTACTTCTCAGTTGCCAAATAGTGGTTTGCCAACCCAAACCAATGTTCCTATAAGCGTAGTTGTATTGTCACCTATACCAGGAAACGTCGTGTCTGGTAATGTTCAAATTTTGGGAGCCGTCACTCACCCTCAATTTCTTCAATACCAACTCGAGTACGGCCCAGACCCTAATCCAGGCAATTTATGGTACCCGGCATCAGGTTTCGTTCAGTCCCCAGTACTCAATGGACTGTTAGGGATTTGGGGTACAACCGGAACACCAGATGGCGTGTATCAGTTGCGACTTCGCCTAACACTACGCGATGGCACCGCATTGGCAACGGTTGTTAACAATATTCGCATTCAGAACCAAGCCCCAACCCCCGTTCCAACGAATACACCTAATTTGCCCCGCCCTGTTGCGGCGTTTACCCAGGATCGAACAACTGGTCAAAGTCCACTTCTAGTCCGTTTTGTAAATCTCAGTAGCGGAAATATTACGTCCTTCAACTGGAGTTTTGGGGATGGCTCAAGCAGTAGAGAAGCTAACCCATCACACACATTTCAGAATCCTGGACTGTATAACGTAACCCTTACGGTTTCTGGTCCAGGTGGATCAACCAATGTCGCGCAACAAATCAACGTACAAGCAGTTACCGCACCAAATGCGGGATTCAGTACAGTACCAGAAGTCGGTGCTGCACCCCTTACGGTTACTTTTCAAAACACTACCGCAGGTAGCGTGTCTAGGTATTTGTGGGATTTTGGAGACGGTACGACCAGTACAGAAGCCAATACCGTCCATAGCTACCTAACTCCTGGTACATATAATGTTATCTTGACTGCTACTGGTGCCGGTGGAACGTCGACTGCAACACGACAGATACGCGTAAATGAACCGGCACCTCAGCCCCCGGTTGCTCTTTTTAGCACAGATCAGCTTACTGGTAATGTGCCGTTAAGGATCCAATTCATCAATCAATCGACTGGGGTAATCACTTCTTATCAGTGGGATTTTGGAGACGGCGGCACGAGTTCAGATACGAATCCCACCTACATTTATCAATCAGCTGGAAGATTCACTGCAACACTTACTGTGCGAGGCCCCGGCGGGGAGTCTGTAAGCCAGGCATCAGTACAGGTTACATCAGCGGTGCAACCGCCCACAGCTGCATTTACTCCTGACATCACAACTGGTACCTCCCCACTCAATGTCACGTTCCAGAATACCTCTACTGGTCAATTCGATCAGGTATTGTGGGACTTCAGTGATGGCAGTACAAGTTCCGAAACGTCACCACAACACACATTCACTGCAGCAGGAAACTACAACGTAACCCTGACTATAGCGGGTGCTGCGGGGAGTTCAATCGCTCAGGCCATAATCAGTGTTGCGCCGATTGAAACACCAGTTGCAAGTTTTGTTACAAATCCTGCAAACGGCGCAGCACCCTTGACAGTCTCCTTTGACGCTTCTTTATCCTCAGGCCAAATAACAGGCTACTCATGGGATTTTGGTGATGGTGTCGGCAGAAGCGAAGATCCAAATCCAACCTACACGTATAATTCTGCTGGTCAATACGTGGTCAGCCTTATTGTTTCGGGACCAAGTGGTCAAAGCATTCCGTTCACCAATACTATAGTGGTGTCCCCTTCCCTCGTCAGACCTATAGCTAACTTTAGTGCAACGCCGCTGGGGGGCGCAGCGCCACTAACTGTATCCTTCGACGCCTCGGCTTCCCAGGAAATAATCACGTCGTATTTTTGGGAGTTTGGTGACGGATCAACAGACACTACGGCAAATCCAGTACACACTTTTACTCAAGCTGGGGACTATCAGGTT
>JALHRK010000640.1 GCA_022841505.1 Saprospiraceae bacterium
ACGTCAAAATAATGCAGATGCGCGATGATTCTATTTCCGCCGAACAGCGTTCTGCGGGACAGCCCGGCGCCGAACAGAGTTCGGCTGTACATAGAGCCGAACAGCGTTCGGCGGTACGAGACGCCAAATACCTCCTCGCATACCTCCTGCCTGCCGCCGCCTTTGCGGGATTGTATTTCCGGGGAGTTTGGTCGCCGGGCAGTTTTTATCTGGCGTTTGTGATCATTCCTTTGCTGGAGCTGGTGATTCCGCCGAATGTAGAGAACCTGCCGGAAACGGAAGAAAACCAATTGGCCAAAAGCCGCTTTTTCGACTACCTGCTCTACCTGAACGCGCCCGTGTTGTATGGTTTGTTGTACTATTTTGCTACGATCCTGAAAAGCGGGGTGGCGTTGAGCGGCTTTGAATTAGTCGGACTAACGCTCAACCTGGGCATCATGGCCGGCGCCATTGGCATCAATGTCGCGCACGAACTGGGGCACCGTCCGGGCCGGTTCGATCAGTTGATGGCAAGAATCCTGCTGCTGCCTTCGCTGTACCTGCATTTCAACATCGAACACAACCGCGGCCACCACAAACACGTGGCGACCGACGCAGATCCGGCTTCCGCCCGCAAAGGCGAAAATATTTATGCCTTCTGGTGGCGTTCGGTGAGCGGCAGTTACCTGAACGCCTGGCGCATTGAGGCAGAGCGCCTGCATAAACTGGGATTTCCTGTCTGGAGTTGGCGCAACGAAATGCTCCAGTTTCAGGCAATTCAGTTGGTCTGGCTGGGCGGCATTGCCTTTTTCTTTGGCTGGACCGTTTTGTTGTTTGCGGTTTTGGTCGCAATGGGCGGGATTTTATTGCTGGAATCAGTGAACTACATCGAGCACTACGGACTGCGGCGGCGTTTGCAGGCTTCCGGGCGGTACGAGCCGGTCAGTCCGCGCCATTCCTGGAATTCGGACCATCAGTTGGGGCGCATTTTCCTGTACGAACTCACGCGCCACTCCGATCACCATTATAAAGCTTCGCGCAAATATCAGGTGCTGCGGCACCTGGAAGAAAGTCCGCAATTGCCGGTGGGTTACCCCGCTTCCATTGTGTTGTCGTTGGCGCCGCCGCTGTGGTTTCGGATGATGGACGGACGTGTGCCGGAGGTTGTGGAATAAGGTGCAAAAGGCAAAAGGCAAGACCTGTCCCGCACAAGCGGGAAGGCAATAATTTCGTCAAGCTTGATGTTTTCGCAATCAAATCAGAAGCATTACAAAAACATCGAGCTTGACGAAATAAAATTGCCCCTCGCCTTTTGCCCCTTGCCTCTTTGCCCTTTGCCCTTTGCCTCTTTACACAGCACCTCCATCTAAAAAGAATTCCCTATTTTCGCCCTCCGAACTGAAATGCGCATGACACCATCCTATACCTCGCTCCGGCAAGTACAAGCCGATCTCCGTGCCGGGATCACCACCTGCGAAGCGCTTGTTTCGCAATACCTGACCCAGATTGAAGCCAGCCGGGGGTTGAATATTTACATCGAAGTTTTTGCAGAAGAAGCGCTGGAAAAAGCGCGGATGCTGGATGCCCGCTTTCGCGAAAACCCGGATGCCATCGGGCGGCTGTTCGGCATGGTGTTGTCGCTGAAGGACGTGATCTGCTACGAAGGCCACAGCGCCACGGCCGGGTCGCGCATCTTAGCCGGGTTTCGTTCGCCCTATTCGGCAACAGCCGTGGAGCGCCTGCTGGCGGAAGACGTCATCATCATTGGCCGTGTCAATTGCGACGAGTTTGCAATGGGTTCCACCAACGAAACTTCCTGCTACGGCCCCACCCGCAACGCTGCCGATGAAACGCGCATCCCGGGCGGCTCGTCGGGCGCTTCGGCGGTTTCGGTGCAGGCGAATACTTGTCTGGCGTCTTTGGGTTCCGACACCGGCGGTTCGGTGCGCCAGCCGGCTGCTTTTTGCGGTGTGGTGGGCATGAAACCGACGTATGGCCGCATTTCGCGGCACGGCCTCATCGCTTACGGCTCATCTTTCGATCAGATTGGCACGCTGACGCATAGCGTGGAAGACGCTGCGCTGTTGCTGGAAATCATGGCCGGCAAAGACGAATACGACAGCACGGTCAGCACGCAGGAAGTGCCCGCGTATTCCCAACAATTGACTTTTGGCCGGAAGGCAAAAATCGCTTATTTCGGGGCAGCTTTGAACCATCCGAGCCTTGCGCCCGACGTCAAAGCAGCCTGTGATGGCCTCATTGGCCGCTTGCGCGCTGAAGGCCACGAAGTAGAAGCGGTTGATTTTGAATATTTGGATTACATCATTCCAGCCTATTACGTGCTCACCACTGCGGAGGCTTCGTCCAACCTTTCGCGCTACGACGGCGTGCGCTATGGCCATCGCAGTGCGGAGGCGCGCACGCTGGACGAGTTGTACCGGAAATCGAGGACGGAAGGCTTCGGTTCGGAGGTGCAACGCCGCATCGTATTGGGCACCTTTGTGCTCAGCGCGGGTTATTACGACGCGTACTACGGCAAAGCGCAGCGGGTGCGCCGGCTTATCCACGACCGGACCATGGAAATTTTGAAAACGCACGATTTTATCCTGCTGCCCGCGGCGCCGGGCGGTCCGTGGAAATTGGGCGAAAAGATAGACGACCCTGTTGCGGTGTACCTGGCTGATATTTTTACGGTGCAGGCCAATATGGTGGGCATTCCTGCGATTTGTGTGCCCGTCGGAACGCATGCCGATGGGATGCCGCTGGGCATTCAGTTTATGGCCGGAAAGTTTTGCGAAAGCGATTTGCTGGCGTTTGCGCAGACCCTGTACAGCTGAACGCTGTTCAAAGGAATAATAATCGCCGAACTGGAGTTCGGTGGTGCAGATATTAAAAAACCGCCA
>JALHRK010000641.1 GCA_022841505.1 Saprospiraceae bacterium
TGAACGTTGTTCGTTGAGGTTCCGGTCATCGAACGTGTTACTGGTTCATTTGCGTGCCACTATCCATTCAATCAAAATATGTTAATTCGATACTTTTATGGCACATAACGAACAACCTGCAACTTACAACGATCAACCTTCTATGCCCCGATTTTCAAATTTTCAAATCATCAAATTTTCAAATCAACTCGCCCAATCCTTCCACGCTTCCGGATCCCACTTGGTGGTCGTTTTTTTCAACTTAGTCCAGAAATGGATCGAACTTTTGCCGGTGATGTCGCCCACCCCGAAACGCGATTCATTCCAACCACCGAAGGAAAAAGGCTCTCGCGGCACCGGAACGCCGACGTTCACGCCCACCATGCCTGCACTGACCCGTTCGATGATGTAATTGGCCAAGCCGCCGCTTTGCGTAAAAACGGAAGCGGCGTTGCCGTATTCAGAGCGGTTTTCGATTTCAATGGCCTGGTCAATACTATCGGTGCGCATAATGGCGAGCACCGGACCGAAGACTTCTTCTTTGGCGATAGCCATGTCGGGCGTTACGTTGTCAAGGACCGTTGGCCCAACGTAGTACCCGCCTTCTTTGCCCGCTACAAGGGCATTTCTACCGTCTAATAAGATCCGGGCGCCGGCAGCTTCCGCTTCCGCAATGTAGCGCTCAATGCGTTCTTTAGCGGCTTGCGTAATCACGGAACCAAGGTTTTTCCCGGGCACAATCTTTTTGGCTTCTTCGCAAATCTGGTGGATGATGTGGTCCGTTTTGCCGACAGCCACCATCGCAGAAGCTGCCATGCACCGTTGTCCAGCACAACCCGCCATTGAAGCCGCAATATTGGCGGCAGAAATATCGGGGTTGGCATCCGGCAACACGATCAGGTGGTTTTTTGCGCCCCCGAGCGCCAGACAACGCTTCAGATTGTGGGTGGCGCGCTGGTAGACAATTTTGGCCACTTTCGTGGAACCGACGAAGGAAACCGCCTCAATCCCGGGATGGTCGCAGATGGCCTCCACGATTTCGCGGTCGCCGTTCACGATGTTAAAAACGCCGTCGGGCAGACCAGCCTCTTTTAACAATTCGGCGATCCGCTGCGCGCTCAGGGGCACCAATTCGGAAGGCTTAAGGATCATGCAATTGCCCAGCGCAAGCGCATTTGGAATGGTCCACAACGGCACCATAAATGGAAAATTGAACGGCGCAATGGAGGCTACCACGCCAATCGGCACGTGCGAAGTACGGCATTCCACGCCTTTGCTCACCTCCTGAATTTCGTCGTTCAGGATTTGGGGCAACGAGCAGGCGAATTCGCACAACTCCATGCCTTTCAGGATTTCGGCTTCCGCTTCGGGAAAGGTTTTGCCGTTTTCGGCAGAAACCAAGGCCGTCAATTCGGCTTTGTGTTGTTCGAGTAAAGCCCGGAATCTGAAAAAAACCTGCACCCGCTCTTTGATGGTCCATTTTGACCAACCCAAGTACGCTTCCTGCGCGGCGACAACGGCTTCGTCCAATACTTCCCTGCCGGAAAGCGGCACGGAAGAAATGGCGCTGCCGTCGAGCGGGCTTTGCACGGCCATGGACCTGCCGGCAAGTTCCCGGAAGACCCCGCGGATGTAATTTCTGGCTAAGGGATAAACAATCGGCATTGTACTCATGGATATGACTTTAATTTGGTTCAGCCTGACAAGTTTACAATTTTTTAACAAAGGCAGAAAAAATAGCCCAAGATTATTTTCATCTGCCTTAAAAAGGACTGCACTGGCAATTTATTTTGTGTGATTAAAAAATCTTAACACTAAAATGCCAATGCCAAGCAAATATTTTGTATATTTGCGTTGACAAAAACTATATTAGAACAAACGTTAATTTAGATTGAACTGCGCTACACTACCACAAGCGAGCAGTCTTTAGTATGTTTTTTTTAAAGTCTCCATGATTAGATTAGTTCAAGCATTGTGTTTCAACAAGAAGCGATTTCATTATCATTTTTGTAAACACAATTTAGATTTAGATTAATTACTGCCCACAAATAATTTGTTGCCATGAAAAATCAAAATTTTTTCAAAGAACCAAGACCTATTACCTTTCACTCCACAATTAGATCCTCATTTTCAAGAGTTTATGCTGTTTCATTATCAGACAGCGCATTCCCTTAACAGACAACTACACCTGAAAATTAATTTTCTGCTCCATTCTTTTTCAAAGCACTGATTTCATGCTTTGAAAACTGACTGGTATTTGATCATTTCCCCTTGCGCAAAGTGTTTTGCTCATGGTATAACTTATTTTCAAATGAATTCATTGTTACCCTACCAAGTAAGCCAGTTTTCCCGGCATTTCCGCAATCAATTGGCATTAAGTTTCACGTTGCTGGCCACAGCATTCAGTTTAACGGCTCAGAACAATGGCTTTTTCGAAAGCTATGTCATTTTGAATTCAGGTTCAGGCAACCAATTCTACGATGCCACTGCGGCTACGGGCAACCCGGATTTCCAGGGCGCCAGCCTGGGCGCCTTCACCTGTTCACAAACGCTCTTGCTTGGCGGACAGGGAAAAACCTTTAAGTGTAACCCTTGTGACGTAACCGGCGCCCGCATTTTCTGGCGGGTATGGTCGGGAGCGCCATCCGGCACTTTTGTATCCGTAAACATGCCGTTTAAGTCGAACGACGGCTTGCCCTTATGCGGCACCGGCCAAAACCAGACCTGGGAAGAAGCCGATGCCCTAGACATGACCAATGTGCTGGCAGGCTTGTCGCCTGGCTCCTATACCTTAGAAGTCTATTTCGAAGGCAACGCAACCGGAGGCGGAAGTTGTCCGAATCCTTTTTATCACAGCAACGGCGGCGCGAATTATCAGGCGACGTTTACCGTT
>JALHRK010000642.1 GCA_022841505.1 Saprospiraceae bacterium
GCTCTTCCGATCTGCACTATGTGTCCTATGTGAAAACCACTATGTGAACTATGTGGTAAAAACAAAAAAACGCAAAGCAGATGATTTTCCCCTACGGCGATGACCAGGTTAAAGGCGGACATTTTCCCTTGTTCAGCTACGCGCTGATTGCGGTGAATCTGGCCGTTTTTCTATTTGAAGTGTCCTTGCCGTTGCCGCTTCGGGAAGCCTTTTTGATGAAATACGCCGCCATTCCGGCCGATATTTTGCAGGGAGAAAACCTTTTTACCCTGTTCACGAGTATGTTTTTGCACGGCGGCTGGATGCACCTGATCGGCAACATGCTTTTCCTCTGGGTCTTCGCCGACAACATTGAAGCGCTGAGCGGCAGCTTCAAATTTTTGATCTTTTATTTCCTGGGGGGATTGCTGGCCCATGCCGCCCACATCTACTTCAACGCTACGAGCGTCATTCCCACGGTGGGCGCAAGTGGCGCGATCTCGGCGGTGATGGGTGCTTATTTGCTCCTTTTCCCGAGGTCCCGGGTTCGGGTTTTGTTTTTCGTTTTCCCGTTTGGCATCCCTGCTTTTATTTTTCTTTTTGTCTGGATTTTCCAGCAACTGCTGAATGGCCAGGCATCGCTGCAGGTCGCCACTGCCGAATCGAGCGGCGTAGCCTGGTGGGCGCATATCGGCGGGTTCGCTTTTGGGGTACTGGCCGGCATTTGGTTCCGGGTAACCCTCAGGAGACCTGGCCCTCCCGCCGCGGTGGCTTACCGGCGCCCGTTTAGATGAATGCAGGATTTTCCCAAAATCATTACCTTTGCCGCTTGTTATCAAAAAATAAGTCTCAATCAAATAGTCATATGTCCGCAGCAATTTTTGATCAGGTAAGAACCGTCTTGAAAGCCATTGAACAGGAAGCGCCCCAAACGCCGGAAGAGTTGGAGCAATTCCGCATTCGGTACATCGGCTCCAAAAACATCATCAAACCCCTGTTTGACGAAATCAAAAACGTGGCGAATGAGCAAAAACGCGAATTCGGACAGTTGATCAACAGCGCCAAACAAGCGGCTGAAGCCAAATTTAATGCGCTGAAAGAACAATTGGAAAGCGCTGCTGACGCTGGTGTGGCCGGCAACCTCGACCTCACGGCGCCCGGCGAACCCATCGAACTGGGGTCGCGCCACCCGGTTTCCATTGTCCTCAACCGCATCATCAATATTTTTGAACGCATCGGCTTCGTGGTTGCTGAAGGCCCCGAAATTGAAACGGACTGGTTCAATTTCACGGCTATGAACACGCCGGAAGACCACCCGGCCCGCGATATGCAGGACACGTTCTACCTAAAAGGCAGCACCGAAATGTTGTTGCGCACCCATACTTCGCCGGTACAGGCACGGATCATGACGAGCCAAAAACCGCCGATTCGGGTCATTGCGCCGGGTCGCGTTTACCGCAACGAAACCATTTCGTCGCGTTCGCATTGCCAGTTCCACCAGGTGGAGGGGCTTTATGTGGACGAAGGCGTATCGTTTGCCGACCTGCGCCAGACCCTCTACTATTTTGCCAGTGAGATGTTTGGCGCCACCAAAATCCGCCTGCGCCCATCCTACTTCCCGTTCACTGAACCGAGCGCGGAAATGGACGTTTTCCTCGGCACAGAAACCGAACAGACCTACCGCCTGACGAAAGGTACCGGCTGGCTGGAAATCCTCGGTTGCGGCATGGTAGATCCACAAGTGCTCGAAAACTGCGGCATAGATTCCAAAAAATACACCGGTTTTGCTTTCGGCATGGGCATCGAACGGCAGGCGCTGCGCCTGTATGGCATCAGCGATATTCGGTCGTTGTTTGAGAATGATGTGCGGTTTTTGAGGCCTTTTACGGCGGTGGTCTAACGTCTAATATCTAAAATCTTACATCTACAATCCATGAAACCCACCATACCCAAAGGCACCCGCGATTTCCTCCCCGAAGAGGTGAACAAGCGGAATTTTATTTTTGATACCATCCGCGAAGTATTCGTGCGCTATGGCTACCAGCCGATTGAAACGCCGGCAATGGAAGCACTGACCACCCTGACCGGAAAATACGGCGAAGAGGGCGATAAACTCCTGTTCAAAATCCTGAGCAACGGCGATTTTTTGGCCGATGCGAATAAAGAAGCGCTTGCCGCAATGGATTCCGCCAAATTGGCCGGCTCCATTTCCAAACGCGGCCTCCGCTACGACCTCACGGTGCCGTTTGCGCGCTTCGTGGTAATGCACCAAAATGACATTGCTTTCCCGTTCAAACGCTACCAGATTCAGCCCGTCTGGCGCGCTGACCGGCCCCAGAAAGGGCGCTACCAGGAGTTTTTTCAGTGCGACGCCGACGTCGTAGGCTCCAACAGCCTGATGTACGAAGCGGAACTGGCGCGCATTTACGACGAAGTGTTTGCGAAGCTGGGCGTAAACGTCACCATCAAAATCAACAACCGGAAAATTTTGGCGGGCATCGCCGAAGCGGCAGGCGTGGCCGACCGTTTTGTGGACATGACCGTGGCTATTGATAAATTGGACAAAATTGGCATCGAAGGGGTGCGCCGCGAACTGGAATCCCGAGGTTTGGCCGGACCTTCCATCGAGCGCATCGAAATCATGCTCCAAACCACTTCGGTGGCCGCCATGCGGGAATTGTTTGCGGAAAGCCCGACCGGCTTAGCCGGCATCGAAGAATTAGAGACCGTTTTTGACTACCTCGGTGCCAACAGCCTGCGCAACGAATTAGCGTTCGATCCTACCTTAGCGCGCGGCCTGAGCTACTACACCGGCTGCATTTTTGAAGTCAAAGCCAAAGACGCGCAAATGGGCAGCATCGGCGGCGGCGGGCGCTACGACAACCTCACCGG
>JALHRK010000643.1 GCA_022841505.1 Saprospiraceae bacterium
GCATGACCTGGGGTCCGGATGGCGCGCTTTACATCGGCGGCATCGGCTCTACGGGCAACTGGGGGCATACCGGCAAACTCTGGTACGGCTTGCAACGCCTGAAATACAACGAAAAACCCACTTTTGAGATGTTGGCCGTGCGCGCCAAATCGGATGGGATCGAAATCGAATTCACCCAACCGCTGGCAGAGGGGATCGGCTGGAATCCGGCTGATTACGAAATCCGGCAGTGGATGTACGTGCCGACGCGAGATTACGGCGGCCCTAAACTCGACGAGTCGAACCTGAAGGTGCTGTCTGTCAACCTCTCCGACGACCGAAAAAAGGTCTTCCTCGAACTGGCAGGCATGAAAGAAAACCACGTCGTTTATGTGCATTTGCCTTACGAATGGACCAGCTCCAACGACCTCGAACTGTGGTCTACCGAAGCCTGGTACACCCTTAACCGCATTCCGCAAGGACAACCGGGCTTCCGCAAATCAGCGCCGGCGCCGACCGCACTCAACACACTAACTGCTGAAGAGCAAAAAGCGGGCTGGAAACTGCTGTTTGACGGCAAAACGACCAAGGGCTGGCGCAATTTCAAAAAGCAAACCATCGGCGCGGCCTGGAAAGTGTCAGACGGCGCCATTATGCTCGACGCGCAGAAAAAACCCGACGGTGGATGGCAGGCTGTGGATGGCGGCGACATCGTAACAGAGGGTGAATACGAAAACTACGAGTTGCGCTTAGAGTGGAAAATTGCGCCTTGCGGCAACAGCGGCGTCATTTTCAATGTGATGGAATCGGACAAATACGACTACGTGTGGCAAACCGGCCCGGAAATGCAGGTACTCGACAACGCCTGCCACCCCGACGCGCTGATTGAAAAACACCGCGCCGGCGATTTGTACGACCTCATTGCCTGCAAATACGTGACCGTGAAGCCCGCAGGCCAATGGAACAAAGCGCGCCTCGTGGTCAAAAACGGCAAACTGGAACAATGGCTCAACGGCAAAAAAGTGGTGGAAACCGAAATGTTTACCCCCGAGTGGACGCAGATGATTGCCAACAGTAAATTCAAAGACATGCCGGACTTTGGCAAAGCGCGCAAAGGGCGTATTGCTTTGCAGGATCACGGCGACCCGGTGTGGTTCCGGAATATTAAGATTCGTACTTTTTAACGGTAGACGGTAGACGGTTGACGGTAGACGGGCCGTCCACCGTCCACCGTCTACCGTCCACCGTCTACCATCTAAACTATTTTACAAAACGAAAAACATAACTAAAACATGAAAGAGATCAATCGCGATCGTTTGTTTTTGGCCAGTTGTGTGGCCTTGGTTGTCACTGCAATGACTTTTGCCATTCGGGCAGGTATTCTGACCGAATTGGGCGTCCAGTTCAAGCTGACTGACACGCAGTTGGGATGGGTCAATTCCATGGCTTTTCTGGGTTTTCCGGTCGCCATGATAATTGGCGGCTTGCTGTACAACGAAGTAGGCGCTAAAAAGATGGTTTGGGCGGCCTTCATCAGCCATTTACTGGGGTTGGTGCTGACCATTACTGCTGGCGGTTTTTGGGGCTTGCTGATTTCGACCTTTTTCATTGGGTTTGCCAATGGTTGTGTTGAAGCAGCTTGCAACCCTTTGATTGCCGACATGTACCACAGCAATAAAACAACGATGCTCAATCGCTTTCACGTCTGGTTCCCGGGCGGTATTGTGATTGGCAGTTTGGTTGGTCAGATCATGGGGGGTAACCTTGGGTTGGGCTGGCAGGCTCAGATTGGTATCATGGTGATTCCGACTTTAGCCTATGCTTACCTGATTTTTGGACAAACCTTCCCGGAGACCGAACACATCGAATCTTCTACGGCTAAAAACATCAAGGGGTTGGCCAATCCACTCTTCCTGTTCATTGCGGCGTGTATGACGCTGACCGCTTCCACTGAATTTGGAACCACGCAATGGGTAGAGCGCATTTTGGGGAATGCAGGCGCACAACCGCTGATTATTCTGGCGTTGGTAACGGGTCTGATGGCGCTTGGGCGCTATTTTGCCGGTCCATTAGTACACCGCCTCAACCCTACAGGGGTTTTGTGGGCTTCGGCCATTATTTCTGCTTTGGGCATTTTTATGCTCAGCCAGGTTACCGGCCCAATGGTATATGTGGCTGCTGTTCTGTTTGCCATCGGCATTTGTTACTTCTGGCCGACCATGATTGGTTTTACGAGCGAATACCTGCCCAAAACCGGGGCGCTGGGCATGTCGCTCATTGGCGGTGCGGGCATGTTTGCCATGTCTATCTGGAACCCCATCATCGGCGGCTGGATTGATACCAACCGGGCGCAGGCGGTGGCGAAGGGTCTTAGTGGCGACGCCGCAGAATTGGCTGCCGGACAGATGACGCTGGCTTCTTTGGCGACTTTCCCGGCAATTTTAATTGTCTTGTTTGGCGGTTTGTATTTTTATATGCGGAATCGCAAAGCAGCCTGATTAGTGTCTGGCTTTATAGGCCGATAGCTGCGTTATGCCTGGCCTAACCTGATCTATGTTTTTGTATGCCGCCTGAGCGGATGACACGGAGTTTCACGGAGTAAACACGGAGTTCCACGGAGGAGCTTCGCTCTGCGAGACTCCGTGTTTAGTTTACTCCGTGAAACTCCGTGTTATATGTTATAAAGGAGTCCGCAAAGACTCTCCACGGACAACAAACAATTCACAACATGAATCAAAACATCCGCATCCAGCTTTCCTTGATGATGTTCCTCGAATTTTTCATTTGGGGGGCGTGGTTCGTCACGATGGGCACCTTTTTGGGGACGCAACTAAAAGCCTCCGGGGTAGACATCGGGCTGGCTTATCAAACCCAATCGGTGGGTGCC
>JALHRK010000644.1 GCA_022841505.1 Saprospiraceae bacterium
CTTCAGAGAGTGTGTATCAAACTTTCTGCGGAACATAAGTGATATACACAACTATTCTGAATCAGTGCTAGATAACACAAAGGCGCAATTATTTTTCAATAATTGCGCCTTTGTTGTTGGAATAAAAACCTTTCAGTGCGTCACAGTGCCTTGACCAAATGCTCAACAACTTTTTTGGCATCTCCAAAGATCATCATGGTTTTATCCATATAGAATAGGTCGTTATCAAGACCGGCATAACCCACAGCCATACTGCGTTTAACTACCATCACAGTACGCGCTTTATGCGCATCCAAGATCGGCATGCCATAAATCGGGCTACCGGGAACATTCGCTGCTGGATTCACCACATCATTCGCACCCAACACCAGCACAACATCTGTGTTTGAGAAATCGCTGTTGATTTCATCCATTTCCAGGACTTGTTCATAAGGAATCTCGGCTTCTGCCAGCAACACATTCATGTGTCCCGGCATACGTCCGGCTACCGGATGAATTGCAAAGCGGACATTAACGCCTTTTTCATGCAGCTTCTCCGCCAATTCCTTGACGGCATGTTGCGCCCTTGCAACGGCCAAGCCATAGCCAGGCACAATTATGACACTGTCGGCATTACCCATTAAGAAAGCGGCATCTTCCGCGCTGCCGCTGCGGTATGTCTTTTGCACCCCATCATCTGCCGCCGCTGCGGTTCCGCCGTCACTACCAAATCCACCCAATATAACCGATAGAAATGGCCGATTCATGGCTTTACACATGATATACGAGAGAATCGCACCCGAGCTGCCCACCAGTGATCCTGCGATGATCAACATTGGATTACCCAAAGAGAAGCCAATACCTGCTGCAGCCCAGCCAGAATAGGAGTTCAGCATGGATATCACTACCGGCATATCAGCGCCGCCAATAGGAACAATAATCAGGAATCCCAAAATGAATGCGATGGCGGTCATTGCAATAAATGCGTTCCAGTTGGTCGTTTCACTAAAGAAAAACCACAGACCAAATCCGATCATCGCGATTGCCAGCAATAAATTAATCATATGCTGACCGCTGAAAACAATCGGGGTGCCACTCATGCGTCCAGACAATTTCAGGAAGGCAATCACCGAACCGGACCATGTCATGGCGCCAATAAAGGTGCCCAAAAACAATTCCAGTTTACTGCCGCCGGGCAAAATTTCCGGCAAACCGAATGAAACCGGATTATTAACCGCTGCAATCGCAATAAACACGGCGGCTAAACCAACCAATGAGTGCATAAACGCAACCAGTTCCGGCATTGCTGTCATCTGCACACGCTGTGCAACAAGCGCGCCAATAATACCGCCCACTGCAATACACCCTAAAATCAGAGGCCAATTCTGGGTAAGCGTCAAGGTTGTGGCAACCGCAATCGCCATACCAACCATACCGAATAAATTGCCACGGCGTGCAGATTCAGGCGAGCTTAGCCCTTTTAGTGCCAGTATAAAAAATACTGAAGCCACTAAATATGCAAGTGCTACCATATTTGCTGACATTTATGCGCTTCCTTTTTTGTCTTTTTTCTTGAACATTTCCAGCATCCGCTGACTTACCAGAAATCCACCAAAAACATTAATTGCAGCCAGTGTTACCGCAACGGCACCGAGCCACACTCCCCAATCCGTCTCAGCCGGGCCAGCCGCTAACATCGCGCCCACAAGAATAATGCCAGAAATAGCGTTAGTCACTGACATCAAAGGGGTATGCAACGCTGGAGTCACATTCCATACAACATGATAGCCAACAAAAACCGCCAGCACAAAAACTGTTAGATTGATAATAAATGGATCAATTTCACCAATCATGATTACTCCTTTAAATTCGTTAACCGTACGTTCTAAATGTAGCAATTAATATTGCGTGCTTTTTGA
This sequence comes from Saprospiraceae bacterium, assembly GCA_022841505.1. Classification (GTDB taxonomy): domain Bacteria; phylum Bacteroidota; class Bacteroidia; order Chitinophagales; family Saprospiraceae; genus JABWAJ01. The sequence goes on from JALHRK010000644.1 coordinate 1,899, forward strand.
GTCCGTTGCCGATTATGCTTTACTGGCGATTTCTCCGCCCGAGCAAAGCAATGTCCCTGCAATAACCTCATCCGAACGATCTATTTTAAGTTCACCGCTTTCTGGATCCAGCATCAAATTCAGAAAATTCATTAGGTTTCGTGCATACAAGGTACTGGAATCAGCTGCCACTAAGCCCGGAAGATTTGCAATACCAATCAAATGCACGCCGTGTTTGACGACCGTTTTATCCAATTCGGATAACGGGCAATTGCCCCCTGCTTCAACCGCCATATCCACAATAACCGAACCTGGTTTCATCGCTTGCACGGTTTCTTCCTTGATCAAAACAGGTGCCGGACGTCCGGGAATTAACGCGGTTGTAATAATGATATCTGCCGCGCTCGCGCGTTCATGCACCAACTCACCCTGGCGCCGTTTATAGTCTTCCGACATCTCGGTTGCATAGCCGCCCGCGGTTTCAGCTTTGGCTTTTTCTTCCTCACTGAGCGGGACTTCTACAAATTTGGCACCCAAGCTTTCCACTTGTTCTTTGACTGCAGGCCGTACATCAAAAGCTTCAACCACGGCGCCCAGCCTTTTCGCTGTTGCAATCGCTTGCAAACCAGCCACACCCGCGCCCAAAATCAGAACGCGCGCTGCTTTCACCGTACCCGCTGCCGTCATCAACATGGGGAAGAATCTTTGATAAACGTTTGCCGCCATGATCACCGCTTTATAGCCCGCAATATTTGCCTGTGAGGACAAAACGTCCATATTCTGCGCGCGCGAAATACGGGGCAACTTCTCCATCGCAAATGCAGTCAACCCATGCTGTACCAATGCGTCAACGCCCTCTTTATGGTGTGGCGACAAAAGACCCAGCAATACAGCATCCTTACGCACCATTGCTAATTCGCTGGATTCCGGGCCACGGACCTTGAGTACAATCTGTGATTGCGCATACAACTCCGCCACATCAGTGAC
>JALHRK010000645.1 GCA_022841505.1 Saprospiraceae bacterium
CCGAACTCCAGACTTTTTCATCAAACATGCCGACTTTATCAATGCACTCACGGCGTATGAGTGGCGCACCTGACCAACAGAAGCAACCGAGGACGATTACAGGGCGAACATCGCCTTCCGGCAGGAAGTTGACAATATCAATGTACCGCCCATCCTTATCCATACGATAGTAACCGCAGTGGACCAGGCCAATCTCTGGTTGCGTCTTCAAAATTTCCACCTGCCGTTCAATTTTAGTGGGCAGGAAGACATCATCATGATCGAGGAAATTGAGATAATCCCCGTGCGCCGCTTTTATTCCCGTATTACGAGCAGGCGTTCCACCTTCATTTTGCTTATGAATATAGGTGATCCGACCCTCGTACTGCTTCACCATATTGGGGGTGTCATCCGTCGAGCCATCGTCTACGACGATTAACTCAATGTTAGGATATGTCTGCTGTAATACACTCTCAATTGTTTCCTGGAGAAGTGCGGAACGGTTGTAAGTCGGCACAATTACCGATACCAATGGAACTTTTTTGTCAGACATAAATGCAGCTTTCAAAATGCCTAGCTTGCTACAGAAACCAGGTTCAAACGATCAACGACTTCAGTATTGTGTTCGACAGCCAGGCGAATGATCTGGCAGATAATGCTGATGTCGTCTAATGTGACGGCTGTCCCGGTTGGCAGCGACATCAGTTGTTCGACTAATCGCTCAGTCTCCGGCAGAAGTAAGCCAGCATGCGGGAAGTAAGAACGATAGGGTTCCATGCGGTGACAGCCAGGATAAAAGTAGCGGCGGGCAATTACGTTCTCTGCCCACAAGATTTTTACCAGATGGTCACGGCTGATTCTTGTTTTTTCTTCATCAACTTCCATCACAATGTATTGATAATTACTACGCTCGGACTCGTTGTAGATGATAGGAGTGATGCCAGGGATGCCATTCAGTTCTTCTTGATAGTGCTTATAATTGCGGTAGTTGGTGCTGATGAACTCGTCCAGGCTCTCCATAGAAGTCAATCCCATCGCGGCAGACATCTCGTTCATTTTGCCGTTTGTGCCGATGTAAACCACGCTATCATAGCCCTCGAAGCCAAAGTTTTGCATCAGGCGTACCCGCTGTGCCAGCTCATCGTCATTTGTAACGACTGCCCCGCCTTCAAGTGAGTTGAAAAACTTGGTAGCGTGAAAACTCAACACTTCTGCGTTACCAAATGTTCCTATCATGCGCCCTGTATACGAGCTACCAAAAGCGTGTGCTGCATCAAATAGCAGCTTGAGATTATGCTGAGCAGCAATTGCTTCCAGTGCATTAATATCACAAGGACGTCCCCAGAGATGTACACCGATAATGCCTGTGGTTCGAGGCGTTATCATGTTTTCAACTTGCTTAGGATCGAGGTTATGGGTAACGGGATCAATGTCGCAGAATACGGGGGTGATTTCCTGCCATTGCAAAGCATGGGCAGTCGCAATAAAGGTCATTGATGGTACGATCACTTCGCCCTTCAATCCCAGTGCGCGGATAGCGATTTCCAGCGCTACCGTAGCGTTGCACATCGCAATACAGTGCTTTACACCAAGAAAATCTGCGATGCGTTTCTCTAATTCCTGAACATAGGGGCCATGATTGGTTAACCAGCGACGATCCAATATATCGTTGATACGTTCTAGCAAACGCGCACGATCACCGATATTTGGCCGACCAACATAAAGTTGTTCAGTGAAACTTGGCGCTCCGCCTAAAATAGCTAGAGTATCTACGGTTTTTATGTTCATTTATGTGTAAGTACCACAATAAAAAATTATAAGTAAGTTTATATTAGCAACTTTATGGCATCCTCACAATCTAAATTAGGAGAAAATTCATAACTATTATACAAAGCACTTTCTACCAGAACACGGTTGTTCTGGATAGAAATACGATCCTCGGTCAGCCACTTCATTACCTGGAGAAGCGACTTGCATTGATGTTGAAATATGCGGTGTCGAAGTTCACTCTCAGCTTGGTTTATATCAATGGGCGCTACGGTTTGCATAATGATTTTGCCTTCGTCCATTTGCTCGTCGATGAAATGGATGGTTGTGCCCATGAAACGCGCACCATAACGTAAAGTATCATGAAACCCATTCAGGCCTTTAAAGGATGGGAGAAGGGAGGGGTGGAGGTTTATAATGCGATCACGATAGACTGAAACCAGGTCGCCTACAAATAATTTGGTAAAAAACGAAATCACATAATCGATTTGGTTCTCTTGTAAATATTGCAGGAATTGATCGCAGAATAGTGCTGATTTGCTTTCCGGGATCAAAACAGTTGATACGTGATGGGCTTTCGCCTTGTCAATCGCACCACACGCTCGATCAGAAACTACCGCGAAAATCTGGCGCTTGAAGAAAACATTTTTTAGCAAGACATTCATGACCGCACCGCCTGTTGAGGCAACAATCACGCACTTCAGATCACTCATCTGCTTTCGCCTTTACGATATAACGGAAAGAATCCCTCTCCCTGGATGCCACGTTCCCGCACAAGCGCCTGATAAGCAGCATGGTCAAAAATCCGCCCACACAAGTAGGCTGTCCGCGTCCCGCTGGCCCAACCACTTTTGAATCGTGTCAGCCCGTCACTGCCGTCATTGGTCACACCTGCCCCGGCTCCTAAATTAAGCCAGCGCAAGCGTGTTTTGAAATACATGATCGCGTATGAAAACAAGGCAAAAGCAGCGCCGCTTTGATACCCCATGTCGGTATAGGCCGCCAGATGGTAATAACCCACATCTTTCTGGATATACCAGATTACAATGCCAACGGTTTCCCCGTTCATGATTGCTCGGAACATCACAATTCCCGGTACGTGTAGTTGTGTTTC
>JALHRK010000646.1 GCA_022841505.1 Saprospiraceae bacterium
TAACCCGACCGCCAATGATGTGGAACCGGAGCGCCTGCGCCGGCTCATCGCGGGATTTCCCGGTATCGTGGTAGTGGACGAAGCTTATATTGATTTTTCAGCTCAACCCGGTTGCGTCAGTTGGCTGGCGGAATTTCCGAATTTGGTGGTGTTGCAAACGTTTTCCAAAGCCTGGGGATTAGCCGGAATCCGCTTGGGCATGGCCTTTGCTTCGGAAGAAATCATCGCCCTTTTCAACAAAGTGAAACCGCCGTACAACGTCAACGAACTGACCCAACGTGCTGCTTTGGAAGCGCTTGCCGATCAACCAAAGCAGGCGGAATGGGTGCGCAACATCTTGTGGCAGCGCACTTTGCTGACGCAGTATTTTTCGGGATTGGAATACGTGGAGCGCATTTACCCCTCCGACGCAAACTTCCTCCTGGTGAAGGTGCGCGACGCCAATGGCCTCTACCGCTACTTAGCAGAACAGGGCATCATTGTGCGCAACCGGTCTTCCGTGCCGGGTTGCGAAGGCTGCCTGCGCATCACGGTGGGCACGCCGCAGGAGAATGAGCGGTTGCTGGAGGCGTTGGTGGGTTTTTGATAAGAGGCAAGTTGGCAAATTGGCAAGAGGCAAGTTTGCAAAGGGCAAATTGGTAAACACGCAAGTTGGCATTGCCCTCTTGCCCCTTGCCTTTTTGCCAACTTAACTCAAATCCAATTTCGCCATAAACTCCTCCCGAAACCCCCGCCCGATGGGGAGTCTTTCGCCACCGATATACACTTCATTTCCGGCAATTTTTTCAATACTCCGAAGGTTGACGATATAAGACTTATGGATCCTGCAAAAATTGTCAGCGGGCAGCAAATCGAGCCAGAAACGCAGGGTATAAGACAGGAAATGGTTTTTGCCCGTAGTGAAAATCCGGGTAAAATCGTCTTCTGATCGGATGTACCGGATGCTGTCGAATTCAATCTTGATGATGACATGGTCAGATTTGACAAATGCATAACCGGGAGAAGCAGCGGGTTTCTCTGCAGCCGTGGGTTCTGCCGCGACCGGATCCGGGTGGTAAATTACTTTTGAAACCGCCTTCACAAAGCGTTCGAAAGAAATGGGCTTGAGCAGGTAGTCCGTAATGTCGTATTCATAACCTTCCAGGGCGTATTCCGAAAAAGCGGTGGTGAGGATAACTTTGGGTTTGTAGGGCAGGATTTTCAGGAAATCCATCCCCGAAATTTTGGGGAGGTGGATGTCTAAAAAAATCAGGTCTGCGGGTTGATTCCGCAGAAATTCTAAGGCAGCCAACGGGTCGGTAAAAGAACCCAACAGTTCCAGTTCGCCAATGTCGCCGATGTACCGTTGCAGGATGCGCTGCGCAGGAAGCTGGTCTTCAATGATGATGCAACTGCAGCGGCGGTTGTTGGATGGTTTCATGATGGAAATGATTTGAGATCCAATTCCAGATCCACATGATAAACCCCGTCTTCAACAAAGGTTCTCAATCTGTGTTTATCCGGATACAACAACGTTAGCCGCTTTTGCACGTTTTCCAGGCCAATGCCTTTGAGCAGGTGTTTTTCCGCGCTATTCACCGTTTCTGAAAACGTGTTGGCGCATTGAAAATGGAGGCGGTCGGCTTCAATTTTTGCGGAAACGCGGATAAAAATGTCTTCTGATTGGCTGGAAAGGCTGTGTTTGAAGCAGTTTTCCACAAAAGCAATGAGGATGAGCGGCGCGATGACTTTGGAATGGGTCTGGCCTTCAACGGAAAAAATGACTTCGCCGCGGCTTTCCATTTGCAATTCCTGCAAACGGATGAAATCCTCTAAGTAGCGCAGGTCTTTTTCTAAGGGCACAAAATTTTCCCTGCTTTCATACAGGATATAGCGCATGATGGCGGAAAGCTGCAACACAATTTCGGGCGCTTTCGGCGAATTTTCCTGCACGTAGGAATAAAGGTTGTTGAGGTTGTTGAACAGAAAATGCGGGTTGAGCTGCGATTTGAGGAATTGAAGCTGGCTCTCTAATTTTTCCTTTTCCGATTGCTCCAATTGCGATTGCTTCTTCAAATTATCCCAGGCCAATTTAAATCCTACAAAAAACAAAATGATCGGCCCGACTTCTGCCAAACTGAAAAGAATGCCCGGAAACCGGCTGGCCATGCGGCTTTGCGGAAAAAAAACCTGCTCCAGTACCAGTTCTTCCAACCCAATGACCACCGCAACAACCAACAAGCTCAACAGGATAAATTGAATGTAGCGCTTCCGGTACAAAAAGTGCGGCATGAGCCAATAGTTGATAAAAACAATGGCTAAAAAGTAGGTGGACGCAAAAACGAATTCGTGGAGGCGGATTTGCGGTTGTTCTTTCCCGAACGCAATCACCATAAAATAAAGTACCCACAAAAAGAGGTTAAAAGCGGCCTCTGTGGAAAACCATTTCTGAAGTTTACTGCTGAGTTGCGACATGGGGGCAAAATTCGCATAATTGCAGGATACTACAAGCGATAAGGCAGATGGAACAGGTAACCAACACAAAAAAAGGGGTGAACAGCAGAATAGGTGTTGTATGTACACTTACCCCTTAAAATGTGTCGCTCACCGATCTTTCTTGTCTATACATCATAGATACCCCAACTTTGCACCGTAGAATCCAGAACAGTCTTTCTACTTTCTACCAAATACTTTATACGTTCTACTAACTCAACACTCATGCGAAATCTCCCAATTGCACTTTTCATCCTCCTCTTTCTAAGTTTTTCTGTCACCATCAGCGCGCAAAAACAAGTGCGCCTGAACGGGAAAGTAGTGGATGCGGCCACACAGGCGCCGTTGAGCTACGCCACCATCAGCCTTTTTAACCTGCAGGACAGC
>JALHRK010000647.1 GCA_022841505.1 Saprospiraceae bacterium
TTTCGGATACAACAAATTCAACAAAAAACATGGGTCATTCCGAATTTTCGGGGTGTCCCATGTTTGTATCCCCCACAACTCATCGTGCGGAGTATAGTTGTTAATAGCAAAAAAAAAAATACTTAACGACGAATTGTAACTTTTTAAGTTTATATTCGTAGCTTATAAGATATGAACCCTCCCAAGCTCACTCGAATATCGAAAAGCAAAGTTTTTCTGATTAAAGGCTGATAGCCATGTGTTTGCATGGCGATGCAAACACATATTAACGCAACAAAATATGTATTCCTGCATATTTTGAAGTTCTATTTTCTAACTAAACACAATCAATTGGTATGAAAGCACTTTACTCTTTTATTTTGCTAACCGGCTTGTTGCTGCTATCCACGGGCAACTTGTCGGCACAGTGCGGCAATGACAATACCCAGTTTGGAACAAGCACGATTACTTGCGGAGCAGCTCCCACAACACTTACTACCTGCATCTATGGAGGTGAATACCGTCTGGTAACCGTTGCGATAGGCAATACCTACACGTTCTCTACTTGTGGAGATACTGATTTTGACACCCAGATCACGCTCTTCAACGATGCAGGCGGGGCTTACTTAGCTTACAACGATGACGGCTGCGGTGCGCAGTCAACAGTGACCTGGACAGCTACCTTTACCGGCTCAGTACGCGTATTAGTGGATCAATACAACTGTACCTCCAATACTACTTGTATGACGCTTAATGCAAGTTGTACCGGTCCGGGCAGCGGCGGCGGCGGATGCACCACGGCGTCTTATGGTCTGTATCCAAGCAGCACCTACACACCTAACTGCAACGGGAGCCCTGGTACCATCACATCGATTGGATACGCAGGCGAATATTCTAATGTAAACGTCACTTCAGGTACTGCTTACACTTTTAGCAGTTCAATCGGCACAGATTACATCACCATTTCAGGATCGACGGGTTCGCCTGTTTATACTACAGGCACAGGCTCGGTAACCTGGACTTCGACGGTTACTGGAACGGTCCGTTTTTATACGCATACTAATTCGTCTTGCGGTGAAAGTGCGTCTTCTCGCATCAGAGCGGTAGCCTGCGGAAGCGCGCCAACGTATGATCCATGCGCCAGCATTACCACCCTTACCTGTGGTCAATCTACTACGGCTTCCAGCACGGGATCAGGCGCCTGGAATGTAACGGCATGCGGGTTTTCCACCCCTGGCCAGGAAAAAATCTACAGTTTTACCCCAACCATCTCGGGCATTCATACGCTGGTTGTTACTTCTACTAATTCTTCTTACGCTGATTATTTCTTCAAAACAGCTTCCGGCGGTTGCAATTCATCGGGTTGGACTTGTATTGACGACCTTAGCTCTGCCAGCTCCGTCACTTTCGGATCTTTAACTGCGGGCACGGCCTATTATATCTTGTACGATCCGGAAAGCACCAGTACAGTTACCCATACTTTCCGCATTGACTGTCCGGTACTGCCTTGCAATTCGCCGGGTACGCCTTCGGCTTCGAACGTTTCTACTACCGGCGCCACGCTGAGCTGGGCGGCTGCCAGCGGCGCTACCAGCTATGATTGGAGCGTAGGCACAGGTGTAAGCTGCCCCAACGGATCTACGACCAATACGGCAGCTACTTCTGTCAACCTGAGCAACCTGACGCCCAATACGACCTACACCTTCTGCGTACGCACCAGTGCATGCGGCGGTGGCGGGGCAACCAGTTATGTAAGTACTACCTTTACCACTGCGCCGTTGGCCAATGATGCTTGTGCAGGCGCGATTACTGTAACCTGCGGCAGCACCACCAACGGCAGCACCGTAGGCGCGGCTTCCGATGCAGGTATTGGTTCCTGCGGCATTGGCTCCGGCGGCACGCCAGGCAACGGCGTTTGGTACAAACTTGTCGGCAACGGCGCACAGGTTACGGCCAGCCTTTGCAGTTCGGCTTATGATACCAAATTACACGTTTATACAGGTACTTGCGCAGGCCTGACTTGTTTAGTGAGCAACGACGATAACAACGCATGTGGCTCGGGAAGCACCCGCTCGCAAGTGGTCTTCAATGCCAACGTAGGTACCGATTACTACATTTTAGTGAGTGGCTTCAGCAGCAATACCGGCGCATTCAGCCTGAACCTCACCTGTCTCTGCGGCCCGGCTTTAGGTGCACCGTGGACAACGACCAATATCGGCGCAAGTAACGGCGGCGCGATTGAAAACGTATGCGACGGCACGATTGACGTAAAAGCAACGAACTATGGCTCGCCGACAAACGACGTTCAAACTTACGCATGGCAGCAACTCTGCGGCAACGGCTTTATTAAAGCCAAAGTGGAGAATGTAACCAACGGCGGTTGGGGCGGCATCATGTTCCGCGAAAACAATGCAGGCGGTTCCAAAAAGATTGCCCTGCGTACGCAATTGAACAATGCGGTGGTCCGCGACTTGCGCGCAACTACCAACGGTGTGATGCAACAACAAATGTTCCCAAAACCGAATGCTCCGCAGTGGCTGCGCCTGACCCGCACCGGCAACGTGTTCATGGGAGAAACTTCTTTGGACGGCGTGAACTGGGATTTCACCTTCACTGTGACCTTAGTCCTGCCAAACTGCATCGAAGTAGGTTTGTTTGCGCAAAGCATCAACGTCAATACAACGACAACAGCTGTCTTCAGCAACATCATGGGTGTACCGACCACGCCGCCGGTGATTCCTTTGGTGGATGGCAGCAACCATAATGATGTTGTGGAAGCGCAGGAAGTGCTCAGCCTCTTCCCGAACCCGGCTACTGACGAGATCAACGTGAAAATGGAAGCCTTCTACGGCAAAAATGTCACGATTTCGGTACAGAAC
>JALHRK010000648.1 GCA_022841505.1 Saprospiraceae bacterium
AACGGCACAGAGCACCAACTGGTGACGTCGGTCAGGGCGATGGCGTCCACGCACTCGTCGTTGACCGGCTGAGCCAGCAACGCGGTGGTAAACAGGAGGATACACAGGGTAGTAAGTGGTCTCAATAGCATCATAATGGGTTTTGTCTGTTCTTTAAGATATTAGACTTTAGATGTTAGACATTAGACTTCGGAAGCGGTGTTTTGGAGTTTTATACCAGGATTTAACGCTTTAACAACAAATTTTTCGTTCAGGAGATCACTAAAAGATTCATTCACATCAATTGTCCAACATCTAATGTCTGACATCTTAGTACTTAGATCTCCTAATTACGCCAATTGTTGTCAGCATCGTGTTAAAAACGACTTAAAGTTACAGGTCTTGTGGGTTAGGGGACAAAAATCGTATGAAAAGACTACCTTTCGGACTAAACCCGTTGGTTCCATGATAAAGAGAAACCTTCCCAATGCGATTACGCTGCTCAACCTGCTTGGTGGTTGCTGCACGGTCGTGTGTATCCTGTACGGTCAGTTTGAAACCGCATTTATTTTTTATGTCTTTTCCAGCGTCACCGATTTTTTAGACGGAGCCGTGGCCAGGGCTTTGCACGTGAAAAGCGAACTGGGCGTTCAGTTGGACTCTTTGGCCGATATGGTTTCGTTTGGCTTGGTTCCCGGACTTATTTTTTATAGCCTGCTTGAGCCGGATGCGGTTCAGGAATTGCATTGGGCCGCGTTGCCCGGATTCGTGGTCACGCTTTTTTCTGCCCTCCGGCTCGGTAAATTTAATTTAGATACCCGCCAAACTGATACGTTTCTGGGGCTGCCTACGCCGGCCTGCACCATGTTTACCATCGGTTTGATGCTGATTGCGCATTTTGATTCGTATGGTTTGGGCGTTTGGGTGACGCAGTCGTTGTTTCTATATGCTTGTATTGCAGTGCTTTCCTTCCTGTTGATCTCAGAGCTGCCCATGTTCAACCTGAAATTCCGGACGCTTCAATGGAAAGGCAACGAGATAAGAATTATCTTTGCCGTCGCCGCAGCGGCAGCGCTGTTTGGCTTGCGCGAAGCAGCTTTTGCGCTCATCATCATCGCTTACATTGCACTGAGCGTTGCAATTCATCTTTTCAACGGAAAACAAGCATCATGAAATTTGTCGCGGAAATTGACGTCATGCCCCACAAAGAACTACTTGATCCTCAGGGAAAAACGGTGGCCAACAACCTGTCGCACGTAGACATCAACGGCGTAACCGATGTGCGCATCGGAAAACACGTAACCCTGACGCTGGAAGCCGATTCGGAAGCAACGGCCCGCGCTACGGTGGAAACGGCTTGCCAGAAATTGCTTGCCAACCTGATCATGGAAAATTATACGTTTTCCCTCAGGGCTGTAGAATAAGTATGCTGGCGCGAGGGCAGTAACTGAGCTGGTGGCTGAGCGACTTGTACTGAGCGAAGTCGAAGTAAGTCGAAGTTCCGCCTCGTGTCTACTATTCAAAGCCTACGCTGGCGCGAGGCTCCGCCTCGTGTCTGTTATTTAAGAGGCTCTGCCTCTTTCGTGCCTCAATCATTTCAAGATGCTCTACGTCGTACCCACGCCCATCGGCAATCTGGAAGACATAACCATGCGTGCCTTGCGCATTTTGCGGGAAGCGGCTTTCATTTTAGCCGAAGATACCCGCACCTCGCGCAAACTGCTCGACCACTACGGCATCGAACGCCCGTTGCGGGCCTACCATGCGCACAACGAACACGGCGTGCTTTCCGGCATCGTTTCCCAGCTCAAAGAAGGGGCGACCGCCGCCCTGATTTCTGACGCGGGTACGCCAGGCATTTCCGACCCTGGGTTTTTGCTGGTGCGCGAATGCATCCGACAGGGCGTGCGCGTGGAGTGCCTGCCTGGCCCGACCGCTTTTGTACCTGCTTTGGTGGCCTCCGGTTTGCCTTGCGATACCTTTCATTTTGAAGGATTTTTACCCCACAAAAAAGGCCGCCAAACCCGCCTGCGCTACCTGTCCAGCCTGCCGCATACCTTCCTGCTCTACGAATCGCCCATGCGGTTGGTGAAATGCCTTGAACAACTCATCGAATGCTGCGGCCCGGACCGCCAAGCCTGCGTTTGCCGCGAATTGACCAAAATCTACGAAGAAACTGCCCGCGGAACGCTCGCTGCTTTGGCTGCCGATTTTAAAGCCCGCCAGGCGGTGAAGGGGGAGATTGTGGTGGTGGTAGGGGGGAATGATTTGAAGATTAGTTAATTTGAAAATTTGAAGATTGGAGCGCGGGCAAAGCCGGTAGGGTGCGACCCTCGCGGTCGCCCAACCAGGCAACGAACGGCCAAAATTTGAAGATTGGAGCGCGGGCAAAGCCAGTAGGGTGCGCCCCTCGCGGTCGCCCAAACACCCAAAGAACCTCTAATAAGAAAGATGCGGGGAAGTCAAGGATAAAGTAGAAAGGATAAAGTAGAAAAGCCTGTCCCGCGCAGCGGGAGATAAAGTAGAAAGGATAAACTCCGCGAAATTAAATGACACGGAGTTTCACGGAGTAAACACAGAGTTTCGCTGAGTTAGACATAAGACGCCGTGAAATTCGTATTTTTTCTACGAAACGATCAACCCCATGAGGACGCGAGAACAGAACGAACAACGTTCAACGAACAACGAACAACAAAACACCCTCACCATCCTTGTAGGCTCATAAAATACATCATGAAAAAACAACGCCAACCCATCCAACTCATCAAGGTAGAACACACCGAAGGCATGGAGCGCTACCCCGATGTGCTCTTTGAATACGCGCCCAATTCGGTCGTAAAAGGAGTGGAAGAAAGCCCTGGGCGGTTCCTGTT
>JALHRK010000649.1 GCA_022841505.1 Saprospiraceae bacterium
TATTGGCCACGATCCAGAGAATGTTGTTGTCCGCCGCTCAGAATCGCCGGAAAATTGGAGAGATGACGATCGTATTGGAGTTGGGGGCGCGTTTTCTCCACCAGACTCTCCAGTGCAAGCCAGAAGACCCAGATTTGAACCTCAGGATTCACGTCCTCGCGCACGCCCGGTTCCGCCGCAATTTGTCGCTCAAAACCCAGCGGCTGCTGCACCGAAATTCGTGCGAACAACGACAAATCAAAAAGGACCAAGAAAATTTTAATATCTGATCCTTCTGCAAATAAATTGATAAAACCACCGTTGTCCTCCATACAAATCCATGTCACCGTTCCACGCGCGGACATCCCAAAGTTCCCCGGAAAAACAAGTTTGAATTGTGCTGAATTCGATTGACATGTCTTCGGCATTTGGGTTGTCAAAGTGAAAACTTACTTCTGTTTTGTTTCCATCTTTTGACAACAACAAGCCGACTTTGTTGCTGTTAGGGCTAGCGCAGTGAAATTTTAAATGAAATTCGTATCTACCGTCGCGTGGAATCCGGTAACCATTTGATCCGGTTTCAAAAAAAGAATTTCCAGTGGCAGCGTCCAGTGTGTTGTGCTCGATCGTGTCCCAGATAATTGTGGAGCCGCCGCTTATTGTCGTGGAAGCCGGACTTTCAATTGTCGCGCGTCCGTAATAATCTTGCACGTGCGAGGTTGCCCATCCAGATTGAGAATTGTCACCGACGGAAACACAAAAATAAGTCGCGGCATCTTCGTAAAAATTCAGACAATCAAATTTGGTTCCGTCGTTTGATGAAACAACAACCGTGGAAAGCTGATAATCTATTCCTGGCTGAAGTTTTAAAAGAATTTTGAATTCTTGTCCGACATAACAGGAATTTGTGTCTGGCAAAGTCAAAAACAACTGTCCAGTTGTTCCAGTAATCACTAAAAGCGAATCCATTGGCGCGACAGAATAACTTCCCGTAGAAATGTCAAGGGTTACGACATTTGCGCCGCTTGAAATGGCAGTGACGGCACCCTGGTTTGAAACCGAAACGTTTGCCTTTGGAAAGTTACCGGCAGAAATTTCAGTAAAATAAGCGACCGTCTTCATTTCCCTGAATTTAAGCGGTCAAAATTTCTCCTCCGGCTCCCGCGCTTCCAGTCTTCGCTGGCTTTGTTTGTTGAAATGATCCAAAAGACCCAAAGATGTAAGAAGAAGCCTTTGGGGCAATTCCTCCAGCGACTGCTGCGGTTCCTGTCATGACAGCCAATGGGCGGCCTCTGATTCCCAACGCGAGATTGATCAAAAGCACACCAAGTCCCGCTCCAACAAAATCGAGCGGATCAAGGTAGGTCGAAAACCCGCCTTGCAAATAAGAGCGCACGTCAGTTGCGTAGCCTGCACCGGTCAAAATGGCATCTCCCAGAGAAACACCGAGAGCAACGCTTCCGCCAAAAACAATTGCTTCGTTTCCTCCAAGTCCAAGAACGACTGCAGAAGCAATTCCTCCCACGGTTGCGGCCATGACCGGTTTTGCCTCGACGAGGCTCAACAAAACTGAAGTTGGGAGATCGTGCATCATTGACCCTCAAAAACAAAAAAATTTTATCTTCGATAAATTACATACAGGACAGCCACAGTCGCAAGTCCATACATCAGGAGCTCTTTTTGATAAGCCTCCGCCTTAGCTTTTCCTGATTGGGGTGTTGGGTCGACAAATTCTGTCAGGCCGCTACTGAAAGCGGTGAAAAAACTTGCGTCGTTTGCCGCGCCTGGAACAAGAGCGGTGTTTCGAGGCCCGCGCCGCGGAAATGGGCGAGATGGGATTGTGTGATCGTGAAACAAATTCAAAGCCATCTATCCTTCGCAAAAATCTTTATTTTCGCGGAGGGGCCATGCAATACTCCTCAGTCATGTTGTATGTCCGATACCAACAATTGTTGCCTCGTAGCCGAAGCCATCTGCAAGGCGTGCCGCTCAAATCTTGTCCTGTTTTGATTTCTTGAACTGTTCCGGGATACTGCAGAATCCACGCAATGTCCTTGATGTCACCATAAGAACCGGAGATTTGAAAATCTGTCTGAACGGGGTCGTCTGGTCCCATCACCATTTCTTTTGCTTTTTCTTGTGGTTGAACTTTTTCTGGTTGCGAAAGCCAAGCAAGACCGAGCGCGCCGGCACCAATGACAAGCAACCCACTCATCGACACAAAAAATTTATTTCCCAAACTGGATCGAAACCAGACTTCTGTTGCTTCGCTGGGGTGGCGCGTGAGAATACGAAGCTCTTGACAATCGAGCGTCTGCCATGTCAGACCCAGGAGTCTGCCAATTGTTTGTGTATTCGAGCTTCTTTCTTTTTTCAATCAGGTCTTGGTCAGCCCACATTGGCGCTGGTCTGTCTCGTCCTTGAATGTGACGGTCCCATCCAGGCTCATGCGTTCTCTCTCCGTAAACTCGTGCAAAGATTTCGTCGTAAGGAGCAGTTTTTCCAAGGTTCTGAGGCGCCGCGACTCCCTGCCAGCGATACTGCCTTGCGTATTCTTGCTGACCCAATTTCGAATTGTCAAAAGCGTCTGCATCGATCACCGCTTCGGGATTTCGCGGCGTTTCACGTTGGAAAATCGCAGACCCTAACAACATCACAAAGAATTTATTAGATCATTTGATTGCGGTAAACCATTGTTGCCACAAGTCCCGTGCCAACAACAACTCCGTCCAATTGCATTCCTACCAGAGCGGGAATTGCAATTGGCACGGCCCAGGCAGCAACTGTTGAAGAAGGCATCAGGTTTTCCGCTGCAATAATCCCAACGGTCGCTCCCAGGCCACCGTCAAAAGCAGTGGCCGCATCAACGAA
>JALHRK010000650.1 GCA_022841505.1 Saprospiraceae bacterium
AAAAGTAGTCGTCCGCCCATTTTTTGAACTTTGGATAATAATCGGGATGATGGCGGTCGCAGACACTTTTCAGAAGCAGGTGAAAATCGCGGGCGTCTTCCGGCACAATATAATGCGGCGTGAGGTCTATTCCGCCGCCGAACCACCAGGCGCCGCTGTCCAATTCAAAATAGCGCACATTCATGTGGATGATGGGGACGTGCGGGTTGTGCGGATGCAGCACAATGGACACCCCTGTGGCAAAAAAACCGTCTTCGGAAACACCCAGCGCCTGCGCGATTTTTTCGGGCAACCGGCCCTGGACTGCCGAAAAATTGACCCCCCCTTTTACAATCCGCGCCCCTTCGATGATGCGGGTTCGGCCCCCGCCACCGCCTTCGCGTTCCCACAAATCTTCGCGAAAACGCCCTTCTCCGTCCGCAATTTCCAGGTTACCACAAATTTCGTCCTGCAGGCGCCTCAGCGCTTCCGCAATGTGTCCTTTATCCATTGGCCATTGCTGCTTTTGCCAATGCCACGACGCTGGGTGCATTGCCGATAAAAATGGCCTTGCCCGATACGATGACCGGCCTTTTCAGAAAGGTGTACTCTTCCAGGATCAACGCGCGGTAATCCGCCTCTGACAATTGCTTGTCTTTCAGGTTCATACTTCGGTATTTCATGGCATTCCGGCTGAACAGCGCTTCGTAAGATCCCGCCATTTCGCGCAATTGATCCAATTGTTCCGGCGTGATTTTTTCCGTTTTGATGTCCTGAAGCTGGCAGCCCGCTTCTTTCGCATTCACCTCCTTCAGGATTCGCTGGCAGGTATCGCAATTAGCCAGGTGGTATATTTTTTTCATGATGAGATTTTATGAACAGCCCCAAAATTAGCGTTAAATTAGAGGCTAATCTTCATACAACTGTCAAAAGATGCATCGGATACCTGAATCAGAACTCATTTTACACCCGGATGGCGCAATCTATCACCTGCACCTCTTGCCCGAGCAATTGGCAGATACCGTGATTACCGTTGGCGACCCCGATCGGGTGGCGGAAGTTTCAAAGTATTTCGATGCCATCGAATGCAAAGTCAGCAAAAGGGAATTCATCACCCATACGGGGCGGATTGGCAACAAGCGGCTGACCGTCATTTCCACAGGCATTGGTACCGACAATATTGACATTGTCATGACCGAACTCGACGCCTTGGTGAACATTGACCTCAAAACGAGAATGCCCTTCGAAACGCACCGTTCTTTGGATATAATACGGGTTGGAACCTCCGGGTCGCTGCGCGCTGAATTGCCGGTAGATACCTTTGTTGCTTCGGCTTATGGAGTGGGGTTGGACAACCTGATGCACTTCTACGAGCATCAGCATTCGCTGCAGGAAGCGGAACTCGCCGACGCACTGGATGCCCATTTTGACCTCATCGGACATCCGCCCGTTCAACCTTATGTTTTTGGATGCAGCCGGGACCTCCTGAAATCTGTTGCAGGCGACTGGGTTGCAGGGATTACCCTGACTTGTTCGGGGTTCTATGGCCCCCAAGGCAGGCAATTATTGGCCAAATCGCGGCTCGGGGAAGCGTGGCTGACCGGCATGGGCAGGTTCGATTTTAATGGAACCCGTGTCGTAAATTTTGAAATGGAAACTTCGGGCATCTATGGAATGGCCAGCATGTTGGGCCACCGGGCATTGTCGTGCAACTTACTGCTGGCCAACAGGATTACGCACCAATTCAGCCCCGACCCGCAAGCCGGTATTGAACGCCTGATTCAAAAAGTACTGGAAAATCTCAGCGCGACGCCGTCAACCTGATCCGTTCCTCTAATTTTTCCAGCTCCGTTCGGTCTACCTCGTGTTTGCCTTCAAAACTGCTGACATCTAAATGGAACGGGTAATGGACCGCTGCTTCAAAAAACAGCTCCATACGTTCAGGCGTCAGGAATTCATCTTCCGTGCCATAAACGAAGTGGATGTCTCCGGAGTTGAAATAATCGGCTTGGGGCTGGTAATCAATATCTTCCGGAATACTACCCGCCCAGAGTACCAAATGCCGGAAAGCAGGTTGGTCGCGCATCATCCACCGCATTTGGGTGGCGCACCCCTGAGAAAACCCCATCAGGATGACGGTCACGTCTTCCGGGAGCACGGCTGCGTAGTGCCGGTAAAGGGAAGTGAGGTAATCGCAGTAGTCGTCAATTTCCGTCAGCCGATCTTCCCGGGTCATCCACGAAGCGCCAACATCGCCGCTAAAGCCCTTCCAGTAAAAGCGGGAAAGCCCCTCCGGCGCCAGAATAAAGGTATCGGGTTGTTGAATGGATTCAAATTTCCGGATAAAGTTTTTGGCCGCCTGGCCGTAGCCGTGGCAGGCGATCCACCAGTACCGGGTATGCGTGCCGGGTTGCCCCAGGGTATAATAGTGCGCCGTTTTGTGAACGCGCAGGGTGTGTGCTTCCATGTTGAAGATATGAGATATTAGATTTTAGACGGTAGACCTCGGATATCCCAGGTCTAACATCTACGGTCTAACATCTTTTGTCTTTTTACTGTTTCCCGTCCTCTCTTCCCAAAATATCCTTTTTGCGGGTGTCGAGCACAGGGGACGGCCTCGGCGCCTGATCCATTGGGGTCACCGGTAGCATTTCCTTGTGCATCCAAAGTCCTCCTTTCAATTCGTAAGCCTCGTAAGACCCGTCTGGAAAATTGGAATTGCCCTGACCGTATACGCCGCCCAAAGTGATGAGGTGGTCAAAAACGATCATCTCCATCGTCTCTTCGTAATTCAATTTAATGCTGCTTTCCGATGAATATTCCAGCATAACCCGGTTTTTGGTCATCGTCGGACGCCCTTTCTTTCCGTG
>JALHRK010000651.1 GCA_022841505.1 Saprospiraceae bacterium
GCAGATAACAACGATGATGCAAACAGAAACAGACAGCAGAATAAAACTCTCATAAGGCGATTTTTTAGTTCAAAGTAAAACACAGATAAGTTCTATAAAGATTTCATAAATTAACCTAACGCCCTTTCCGGTAAATCCGGACGGCATGGAACAGGAAAAACAGTTATCTTTGCAAAAATGATTTCCTCATGAAATATACTTTTTCCAATTTCCCGCGGATTAGTGTTGATCCGGAAGTCTGTACTGGCCAGCCCCATATACAAGGTACCCGCATTACAGTATCGTCTATTTTGGCACATTTGGCAGGCGGTATGACGCTGGAAACTATGTTAACAGAATTTCCGCGTCTTTCGAAAGATGATGTTTTTGAGGCGCTTGCTTTTGCGGCCGGAAATGCTCAGGAGACTTATATTCCTTTACAAAAAGCTTCGTAATAAATGACCTTCCTGCTGGACGAGAATCTGGCACTTTCCTATGCAGAAGCTATGTCATGTAACCAATTACCCTCTATTATTACTTTCCGAGTCATACAGTTTTCCAAAGAAATAAACGCTGTTATTGTATTTGTATAAGGCAATATGAACTGCTGGCAGTTATCTGGATATATTCGGTTAAGTTGCTTTCAACAGCAGGATTTTACCAACCGGAGTGATTTTGTCATAATTATTATAAAAGGTGAGGTGCAGTAAAGAGTTTCACAAACTAAAAAGAGTCTCACAGAGGGCTTAACTCCGTGAGACTCCTTTTACTCCGCGAAACTCCACGCCACTTTACACCACTATTTAATCCGTAATAAACGGATAATCGGCCTGCGTATAATTGTGTTCAAAAAGCAGAGCCCCGTCCGGGAATGGCGATTCTTCTGCAAATTGAACCGCTTCGGCGATTTGCGCCGCAACCTTATCTTTGATGGCCTGCACTTCTTTTTCAGTAGCAAAGCCAAGTTCCAGCAATTTTCCTTCTGCGTATTTGACCGGATCGAGGCCGCGGTAATGCTCTACCTCATCTTTAGAGCGGTAGGTGGCCGGGTCGGAAACCGAGTGCCCTTTGTAGCGGTAAGTCAGGATTTCGAGCAGGTAAGGTCCTTTGCCGGCACGGATGTGATCGGCGGCTCTTTTCACCGCCTCGTGTACTGCTTCAGGTTTCATCCCATCTACCCGTTCGGCAGGCATGTCGTAGGAAAGGCCCAACTTGCTCATATCCGTTACGTTGCTCGTGCGGCTCACCGAAGTGCCCATCGCGTAGCCGTTGTTTTCACAGATATAAAGTACCGGCAATTTCCAGGTCATGGCCATGTTGAACGATTCGTGCAAAGCGCCCTGCCGGGCTGCGCCGTCGCCAAACATGGTGACGCACAGGTTATCGGTGCCTTTGTATTTTTCTGCAAACGCGATGCCGGTGCCGATGGGAATCTGGGCGCCTACAATGCCGTTGCCGCCAAAGTAGTGGTGCTCAGCAGAAAAGAAGTGCATGGAACCGCCCTTGCCTTTCACTATGCCTGTTGACTTGCCGTACAATTCAGCCATGCAGGCGTTCACATCGCAGCCGCGACCTATGGCGGTGCCGTGTTGGCGGTAAGCCGTCACAATGCCGTCTTCCCGGCGGATGGCCGATTCAATCCCGGCAGCAACCGCCTCCTGGCCGATATACACGTGGCAAAACCCCCTGATTTTTCCACTTTGATAGCCGCCCAGCGCGCTTTCTTCAAAACGCCGGATGAGCAGCATTTGCTCGTACCAGCGCAGGTACATATCGCGGTCGTAACCGACTTTTCCGTTGGATTTCGTAGCAGGGCGCTTTTTCTTTTCGACAAGGGTATCCATACAATAAGACGTTTTAGCGAATTTTCGCGTGATTCAAGTTGTTTTGCGCTCGTAAGATAAGGCAAAAAATAGCAGCCGCGAAATTAGGGAATGATTTTGATAAGAGAAACAAAGAAGCGGAGAGATGGTTTTGACGGGTTCAGAAAAAGAAGGTTGTTTCAAAAAGCAATAAAATTAGTCAATTTGTCACCCGATTTCATTTTAATCGGCCAAAATGTCATACAAATTTTCACACTTTTCTGCCGAAACGACATTTTTCCCCCATTGGTACGCAAGTTGATCTTAAGGGAATCGTAATCAATCACAAAAAAAAACAATCAACCATGTTATTCGTGAAAGTTCAACCTGCAATAAAAAACACAATTTCTCAACCTAAAAATGTTCAAACTATGGGAACCGTGAAGTATAATCCATTCGTGCCTGCGAAGGTTTTTACCAACCTGTTTGATGAATTTCTTAACAGAGGCTTGGGCGATTTTGTTGGCGCCGATTCCAGGTTCACCCAGCCTTCCGTAAACGTGCTGGAGACGAAAGATAACTTCCAGATCGAACTGGCTGCTCCGGGCCTGACCAAAGGCGACTTCGAAGTAAAATTAGACAATGGCACACTGGCCATTTCAGCCAAAAAAGAGCAGAAAGAAGAAACGACGGAAGGCCGTTACACGCGCAAAGAGTTCAACTTCGCTTCGTTCACGCGCAGCTTCCAGTTGCCGGACACGATTAATGCAGCCGACATTGCCGCCACTTACGAAAATGGGGTGCTGCTGGTCACGCTGCCTAAAAAAGAAGAAGCCAAAGTTGTTGCTGCACGCACCGTAGAAATTGGCTAAAAACAAAAAAGCCGCCCAGGGTTTTGAACCTGACCGGCTTTACTTTAAGAAAATAGGGTTTTAGGTGTTTTCAGAAGGCCGGCGCGGTAGTGATGCTTCGCCGGCCTTACTTTTGGTGTCTGTCTGGTCGCTCGCGCGATGGCTCCGCCCTTATCCTGTCCCATAAAATTTGAGATGGGCAAGAT
>JALHRK010000652.1 GCA_022841505.1 Saprospiraceae bacterium
TAAATCGGGCGACATGGTTTCGTTAGGCGCTTTGCTCAGTCAAACCCACGACGGCTTGCGGGATGACTATGCCGTAAGTTGCGTGGAGCTGGATTTTTTGGCCGCTTTTGCGAATGATCTTCCGGGTGTGGCTGGCGCAAGAATGATGGGCGGCGGTTTTGGAGGATGTACGTTGAATTTGTTGAAAAAATCTGCTTTGGAGGCGTTTAAACCGGCTATCAGAAAGGGATATTTGGAAGCTTTTGGGATTGAGGCGAGTATTTTGGAGGTGAATATTTCGGGGGGGGTGGAGGAGGTAACAACTTAGGCCACTCTGACGCCTACAAGACAATATCCCCCTTTCAATCCACAAACATCAGGCGCTAACTTTATCTTAGCTCGCGCAGGTTCGTCACAAACCACCTGCCCTTACCATGACCCGACTAAAAGTACTGACGGAACAAAATTTGAGTGCAATCCTGCTGGCGCCAAGAGATCCGGGCAATACGGTGGATTATTCAATGCTCAGGCAATTCGAGCATCCTATAAAATGCAGCCGGTTTTCTATTAAATACGTCCTGGAAGGAACGGAATGTTACCGGATCAATGGGCAGAAATTCCAGGTTCGTCAGGGTGAATACCTGATGTTGAATCCAACCTGCGAAGGCGCCGGACTCATTAATGATCGTTCCGCTGTAACTGGTATTTGTATCAATATTCTTCCCGAAATGGTTGCCGAAGTGGTGACTACCCTACACAATCCGGCTTCCGCCGTTGCCGAATATGACCTTCGGCACTTTTTGCAAACTTCCGATTTTTTTGAAAACCAATTCCGGATCTCAAACACCCATTTGGGACGCATGCTGGAACACTTGGGTGCATTTGTGGCGCGGGAAGCCCGGACGGGAATCACGTTCAACGAGGCGTTTTTTTATACCCTCACAGAAAACATGCTCCTTGATTACCAAGGCATTTGCAAACAATTGAGGTCCGTTCCGGCTGTTAAAATTTCCACTCAGAAAGACCTGCTCCGGAAGGTTTTGGCCGGTAAAAACTGTATGGACGATTGTTTTACAGCAAACTTGACCATTTCCGACTTTGCAAAAGAGGCCGGCTTGTCGGAGTATCACTTCTTCCGGTTGTTTAAAATGGCTTTTCAAACCACACCATACCAATACCTCCTTGAAAAGCGCCTGCTTCATGCACATCGCCAGTTGTTGTCCGGGCATTGCACCGTATCCGAAGTGGCGTTGGCAACCGGTTTTGCCGATATTTTCAGTTTCAGCAAAGCTTTTAAAAAGCGCTTTGGGACACCTCCTTCCGATTTATTGACTTAGAGCTTGTTCGGGAATTCATCAATCGGCTACGGCTGGCAAATTTTATTTTATACTTCGTTGAATTTTTTGACTACGTCGAATCTTCGATTTCAACATAGCTGCCGGCTATGTTTGCAAAATCCGCCTCGTCTAAAACAAAATTTCCTCACCCTCGCTCGATCATGAAATCCCGAACAAGCTCTTAGCATTTTGCAGTTTTTGACAAACGCCCTTTTTACACGGCTGATACCTTTGCGGAAAGCTATTTTTCCCAAATAAGTAAACTCGTACAGCTATGATTTCTAAAACACTACGTGGACTGATGTGTGTAATGGCGTTCGCATGCCTCTTGCAGCCAGTCCGAATCCTCGCGCAAACGCCCGTTGATGCCTCCTTAGCAGCCTTGTTGCAACAAAAATTGGATAGTTGCGTCAATGCGTTCAACGTTCCCGGAATTTCAGCGACCATTTTGTTTCCCGGAAACCGGGTCTGGCAAAGCGCTTCCGGGCTTTCCCACATTTACAACCAAACCCCGATGGACACGAGTCGCCTGTTTTCGCAGGCCAGCGTCACCAAAATGTTTACATCTGCCATGATCCTGCAATTGGTGGACGAAGGGGAATTGTCACTTGATGATCCAATTGGCCAGTATTTGCCGACTTTGCCGCACGTCAACAGCGCTATAAAAATCCGCAGCTTGCTCAACCACCGAAGCGGTATCCACGATTTTATTGCGGGCAACAACGCCACTGCTCAAAGCTGGTTTTCGGCGCCTCTTGTTATTTGGGATCCGGAAGACGCCATTGCTTCTTTTATCCAGGCGCCCATTTTTACTGAAAATGCGGCATTTTCCTATTCCAATACCAACTATGTTTTGTTGGGGATGATCATCGAAAACGTAACCGGCGTCACGTTTGCAGAAGCGCTGCACAGCCGTTTTCTGGAACCTTATGGATTGACCAGGACCTTTTTCCCGCCTCACGAAGTTGTGCCAGGCCCTTTTGCAACAGGCTGGACTAGTTTTACAGCGCCAAATGTATACAATACCGATGCGACTCCCATTTACAGCGCCAGCTCTTTAAGTATGATTTTCACGGCAGGTGCACTATTTTCGCGACCCGCTGATGTAGCGCGCTTTACCCGCTTGTTGTACAGCGGGGAAATTCTGTCCGACAGCATGCTGACCGTCCTGAAAACCTGCACCAACGTCAGTTTTGGAGACGGTTGCAATGGATATGGACACGGTTCCATGCGCTATAATTTTTTCGGTAAAACGTATTTTGGCCACGCAGGCGATTTTAGCGGCGTTACCCAACTCAGCATCCATCAGGAGGAAGACGACATTACCCTCACGCTTTCCATCAACCGGAATAATGCGCCGCGGAATCCAATTACGGCGGCTTTACTTCAGGTAGTCAGGGACAATCCGCTCACAACGAATACACCCGAAGTGTCGCCGATCGCAGAAAATTTGGTCGTGTGGCCCAATCCTTCAAAGGACTCGGCCCGTGTTCGCGGAACCCTGTTTCAGG
>JALHRK010000653.1 GCA_022841505.1 Saprospiraceae bacterium
TTGCCAAAGCGACAGAGTACCCGCACGGCGGCGCCATCATGCTGACGCAATCTGCTGAGTTGTCAGGGGTTGCGGTTAAAGAAGGCGCAAAACACGTTTGCAAAATGGTTTGGGCAGTTGGAGAGGATGCCATTGACACCATGATTACCCACCAAACCTCTAAAATTGCCATTCAATCGGGGATCGCTGAGGTGAACCGGATCCTGAATTCGGAAAAATTCAATTCGGAAAACACCATCAACAATTTAGAGAAAAGAGGGAATACCTCCACAACGTCCCATTTTGTGGCCGTGATGGACAATATCCAGAGCGGGCGCATCAAATCGGGCGAAAATATCCTTTTCAGCGTCAATGCTTCCGGTGTTACGCTGGGAACTGCCGTCTATAATTTTGACGACCTGCCCGACCGGATCCGGCATTTTCAGGCTACCAATACGCAGGCAGAAAAAATTGCTCCGCAGTTGGTGGAACATCCGGGCGGAGCGGTTACCCCGACAGTTGCCATTGGCAGCATCGGCCTTGTTCCCAGCGATGCCGGCATCAAAAAAAGCACTTTTGATATGGCCAATTACGCGGCCAAGCAGTGCTTTGGTCAGTCAGGCATCACCGGAGACGACCTTGATCTGATGATCTACTCCGGCGTATACCGAGATGAATTTTTATGCGAACCTGCGGTTGCGGCCATGCTCGCCGGTGACCAGAACATGCGTCCGGACGTTTACCGCGAAAGCGGCAATTCTTTTGCGTTTGACGTGCTGAACGGCTCTTTGGGGTTCTTCAATGCAATCCAGACGGGCATCAACATGATCAACAGCGGAAAAGCTTCAAACGCCCTGATCTTAGCTTCTGAAATCGAAAACAATCAAATCCCTTTTCCCGACAACCTGATGGGGATTGAAGAAACGGGATCCGGTATGTTCCTGAAAAAATCGGAAGACGGTTCGGGCTTTGGCGACATCGTGTTCAAAAAATTCACGAAGTATTCGAATAGTTTGGTTGTTGAAAACTATTGGGTCGGCGCTCACCCGTTCCTCGATGTGCAGCGCGATGAAAATCTGGATGATTATTATGTGGAGTGCATCGTGGATGCAGTAGCAGAACTGATGATGAAGGCCCGGCTCGATCTGGATAAGGTCGCTAAAGTTTTTCCACCTCAAATTTCGCCATCTTTTATCCAAAAACTGTCAAAGGCGTTAAATTTGCCGGCACAAAAAGTGTCGGATGTCACAGCAGGGAAAAAGGATTTGTTTACATCTTCTATTCCCTACGCGATGCATCAGGCCATTTCCGGCAATGAGGTTCAGAAAGGCGATATTGGCTTGATTATCAGTGTTGGATCTGGCATTCAGGTTGGTTGTGCTTTCTACTACTTCTAATACTTTTGTGTGGTGTGAAATCGTTTTATCAACGCTCTATTTGCAAGAAATAAAAGAACTATGCTTAATTTCCTTGGGCTGCTTGCTCCGATTTTTTTCGTCGTTGTCCTCCTCGAATGGTATCTTGGAAGGCGTAAGGGTAAAGAAGTTTTTCAGTTCAGCGATGCCATAGCCAATATGTGTGCGGGCATGGCAGAGCGCATGTTCGATTTCTTTTGGGCAATCATCATGCTTTTTGCCTTCAAATGGATTTACGACAATTTTGCCATTTTTGACATCCCCCGAACGGTTTGGACCTGGATTCTTTGCCTGCTGGCTTACGATTTTCTGTACTATTGGTACCACCGGCTTGGGCACGAAGCCAATTTTCTTTGGGCAATACATATCGTACACCACCAGAGCGAAGAGTACAATTACACCGTTGCTTCCCGGCAATCCGGGCTTCAGGCCATCGCGAAAACGTTCTTTATCGCGCCCCTTCCGTTAATTGGTTTTGCGCCTGAATTTGCCTGGACGGTTTTTATTGCTGCGGGGGTACACCAGTTCTTTTTGCACACCCGGTTGATTGGCCGGCTTGGTTTTCTGGAATACATCTTTGTAACGCCTTCGCTGCACCGCGTACACCATGGCCGCAATGAGGAATATTTAGATAAAAATTATGGTGGTGTCTTCATCTTTTGGGATATGCTCTACGGAACTTACGAAAGAGAAAAAGCCGAAGTTCGCTATGGCATCACTTCAGGATTCAATAGCCGCAATGTATACTGGTCTTATTTTCACTATTGGGTAGATCTGTTCAAGCAAGCGCGTGAGATCCCGCGATGGAAAGATAAAATTGCCTTGTTTCTGCAACATCCCGGGTGGTTGCCTGAAGACGTAAAACCGAAAGAGGCACCGAAACCCAAGCCACTGGATCGCCCGAAATATGCGCCACAAGCA
The DNA here is from genome assembly GCA_022841505.1 of Saprospiraceae bacterium. Classification (GTDB taxonomy): domain Bacteria; phylum Bacteroidota; class Bacteroidia; order Chitinophagales; family Saprospiraceae; genus JABWAJ01. The sequence continues at coordinate 2,316 of JALHRK010000653.1, forward strand.
CCGGCACAACTGACGGTTTATATCCTGCTTCAGGTTTTTATCTGCTTGATTTTGCTTGCCGGTATGATGATTCAGAAAGGCGATGTTAAAAACGGCTATGCTTCGCTTGAAGCTTTTTATACCGAATACATGACGCCGTGGGAGGTGGCTGCTTATGCGGCATTAATCACGATGGCTACGCTGACGATTCCTGTACTGGTGGAAAAACGGAAGTGGGTTTACTACGCAGAACAGCTTCGGTTGGTCATGATGGCGATCTGCGTTCCGTTCATTTTGTTGGACATATCGGTTGGAAATCCTTGGGGCAGTTTGATTGCAGGCGGATTTTTCGCTTGCAGCGCCTGGTTGTTCCGGATGAGGGATTTCTTTTCCAATGACCTCAGTGGACTGAACAAGCCCGATAATGAAAAGAAGGATGGCGACGGCGTTAAACAACTTGCACTGTCCTGAATTGAAAAAGTCATAACTTCTTTGGTAAAAGAATGTTTATACTGCGCTCCCTCAAAGCAT
>JALHRK010000654.1 GCA_022841505.1 Saprospiraceae bacterium
CCTTTTTGTGGTTGTTTGTTGTTCGTTGTAGGTTGTTCGTTTCCCCTATCTTCAAATTTTCAAATCTTCAAATCTTCAAATCCTTTTTCTGGTTGTTTGTTGTTCGTTGTAGGTTGTTCGTTTCCCCTATCTTCAAATCCTCAAATTTTCAAATCTTCAAATCATCATCAAGTTACACCCCCGAACCTCGCTGTAATCCAGCCGCCCGAGCACTTCAAAACTATGATCTGCATACCCCCTGCCGAGGTCGTCCGTGGCAATAAAACTGAGGGTATCCAAATTGGCTAAGTCAATCAAGTTGATGGCGCCGGGCCTTCCGGGGCGTTCAATGCTGAGCGGGTCCGAAGTTTCCCGGATCAGAACCCGCAGCGTTGGCGAAGGCCGGAACAAGCCATCGCCTTTGGAATAGGCTTGCGACAACAATTCGGTCATGCCGTATTCGGAATGGATCTGCGCAGCGCCGAATGCCGATTTGAGTTTTTCGTGCAAAACATCGCGGGTCAGTTCTTCGCGCCGCCCTTTCATGCCCCCCGTTTCCATGATAATGGTTGCGCCCAGGGGTCTGGGATGCGCTTCTGCCAGGTCGAGCAGGGCAAAACTAACCCCAAGCAGCAAGGTGGGTACGTTGTGTTGCCGGCACCAGGCCAATTGCTCCAGCAGCGCCTCGTGGTCGTACAAAAAAAAGCCGCTCTGTTCATAACGGGAAAGACGGATAAAATAATCGGCCATCGTCACCAAAGAAGAACCGCTGCGTTCCAGATAGGAAGGCAGCAAAGCCAGAATGCAGTAATTTTCTACCGGGCCGTAAAAATATTCAAACCCTTGCCTCGTACAATCCAAATACCAGGCTAAGTTCCGGACGAAATGACGACTGGTCACCTGCCCGGTTGTGCCGCTGCTGCTGAATACTGCTTCCGGCGACCAGGCACCGGTTTGGATGTCGTGTATTTTAAACAGTCGAATCGGCAGAAATGGAATGTTTGCCAACCGGGTTACGTTTTCAGGTTGAACGCCAAGGAGGCTGATAAACTCGGCATAAAGCGGATTGTGTTCCGCCTGGTAGCGAAATACAGCCAATGCCGTTGACTCAAAACTCGCCTCTTCCACCCGGGCAATGCGCGTGATCAGATCTTTGCGAAGACTTTCAGATGACATGAAGCGAAGGTAGCACAAAATCTACGTCGCTGCTATGGCCCAACTCCAAAAATCGGCCTATATTGGCACAAAAACAAAGGCGATCATCCATGGAAAAAGACGGCGTTAAAACCTTTTACGCTAAAGACCGGGCTGCATGGCGGGCCTGGTTGGCTGAAAATCACGCTACAGAAACCCGGGTGTGGCTCATCATTTACCGTAAACAAAGCGGCACGCCAAGCATCTATTATGATGAGGCCGTCAACGAAGCGCTCTGTTTCGGCTGGATTGACAGCAAGCCCAACAAGCGCGACGGAGAAAGCTACTACCAGTTTTTTTCCCGGCGCAACCCCAAAAGTAAGTGGAGCGGCGTCAACAAACGCAAAGTGGAAGCATTATCCGCCCAGGGCCTGATGACCGAAGCCGGCTGGGCCGTCATCGAACTCGCCAAACAAAACGGCGGCTGGACCGCGTTGGATGACGTGGAAAACCTTATGATTCCGGAAGACCTGCAAGCTCAGTTTGACGCCATGCCTGGCGCCCAAGCCAATTTCGAAGCTTTTTCGAAGTCTGCCAAACGTGGTATTTTAGATTGGATTAGTAGTGCGAAGCAAGCGGAGACCAGGGCTAAGCGGATTCTGGAGACGGTGACGCTGGCGGCACGGGGGGAGAAGGCGAATCAGTATGTACCAAAAAAATGATTGTTTTAATCACCTATCATGACCCACCTCAACATCGAAATCAAAGCCCGCACCGATCACCCGGAGCACATCGAAGCCATCCTCCTTGCCCACCAAGCCGACTACAAAGGCGAAGACCGGCAACGGGATACTTATTACAAAATGACCGGTGGCCGACTAAAACTGCGCCAGGGGAACATCGAAAATTCCTTAATCTTGTACGACCGGCTGGAAGTGGAAGGGTTAAAAAAATCGGAAGTGGTGCTGCAACAACTACCGGACACTGGTGAAGCGCTGCGGCAAATCTTAGACCGGACGCTGGGGAGTTGGGTGGTGGTGGAGAAGCGAAGAAAAATATTCTATCTTGACAATGTAAAATTCCATATAGACAGCGTTGAAGGGTTGGGCGCTTTTGTGGAAATCGAAGCCTGCGACCAATCCGGATCGAAAAGCGAGGCGGAGTTGCGGGAACAATGCGATTATTATCAGGCTTTGTTTGGGATTAAGGCCGACGCGCTTATCGCAAAATCTTACAGCGATATGATTATTGAACTGGAATCAACCAACAAAAACGACCTTTCCAGTGTCTAATGTCTGTAATCTATTGTCTTATATCTAAGGTCTTAAATCTAACGTCTAACATCTGACGTCTAAACATAGAGCGTATGAAAACGACAACAAGCTTGTATTTTGGTGTTTTGCTGCTGGGCGGCCTGTTTTTTGCTACTTGCACCCAGCCACCGGATTATCCGAGAGAACCGTCCATCAACTTTATCGGCTTCAGCCAGTCTGTGATCGCACAGGGCACGCCGAATGCGCCTTTGGATACGCTGGCGGTTAACTTTTCATTCACCGATGGCGACGGCGACCTGGGTTCTGCAAACGATACCCTCGATGTGTTCCTGACCGATAGCCGCGATGGGTTCGTCACCAATTTCAAACTGCCTTTCATTCCGGAACAAGGCGGAGGCAGCGGCATCTCCGGCGACATCACCGTAAAAATTATCAAC
>JALHRK010000655.1 GCA_022841505.1 Saprospiraceae bacterium
TGGATCGAAAACCAGGGCGACTGCTCCGGGCGCGGGTCGTTGGGCACCACGGGCAGGTGCATGGGGCTGTTCAACTGGCCAGTGTAATCGAGCGAAATGCGCCATTTGGGCAGCGGGTACGAGATCGTCCAGGTGCCGGAGAGCGGCGGCGCGAAGAGTTGCGGCAGCCGGACGCCGTTTTCCATGCGGTACACCTCCATGGCCGTTGCGCCGGCGATGATTTTAAGTCCGTTGAGGAAGTTAAAATCCAGGTTGAGGGAAATGCCCGAGGAAACCGCGTGGCCGTCGAGGTTGTCGTAAATAATTTTGTTCGGATCGGTGGCGAAATCGGGCACAATCTGATTGCTGAAATAAGTGTAGAACAACGAAGCATCCAGCCCGATAAAACCTGCGCGGCGGGGAAAAAACTTACAGACGTAGTTCAGATTGCCGTTCCAGGAGCGTTCAGGCAGCAGATTTTCCGCAATCACCACTTCCCGGGCGCCGGTGAGCGCTGCGTGGTCTTCGGTAAAAATATTGGCAACGCGGTAGCCGGAACCCGCTGTGAGCCGCAGGATATTTTGTGCATTTTTCGCCCATTTCCAACTCACACGCGGCGTGAGAATGTTGCCGTGCGCCGAGTTGTAGTCGTAGCGCAGTCCGAGCAACAGGCGGTTGCGAGCGCTGATTTCGATTTCATCTTGCAGAAATATGCCGGGCAGCCAGACTTTGGAGGGTAAATTGGCTACGCCGTCGGGTGTAGCGGTGGCTGGTGTGTTGTCGTCGTATTGCGTGTAGCGCAGGGCCGCGCCGAGCAGGGCGTCGTGGCGTTTGCCGAAAGGCAGGTCGGTGGTCAGTTGTGTGAAGGCGACCTGTTGTTTACCGAGGTAAAACGTGGTGCCGTACACCGAATTCTGGTGGTGCAGGTTCCAGGATGCGTCCAGCATCACACGGCGGCGCGCGGCGGGCAACTGGTATTTGCCCAAAAATTCGATGCGGTTGGTGTAGATACTTTCTCCGTAAATGCTGTCCGTGCCGCGCCATTGGGGTTCCCATTGCAGTTCGCCGCCGAAGCGGTCTTCGTACACGTAGCGCCAGGCGAAGGAAGCCACACGATCCTTTTTTTGTTCAAAATTCCATTTGTTGAACACCGAAACACGATCCTGCAGCGTCACATCCGTGAAGTTGTCGCCATTGATGTCGATGCGGTTGTTGAATTTGAAGTAATTGATTCCCAGCAAAGTATGCGCCTTGCCGAGGTGGCCCGCCACAGCACCGTCCGCATTGATTTCACCGATATTGGTGCTGAAAACGTCTACAAAAAAACGCGGCGCGGTCAGGGCGCTTTTGGTAATAATATTCACCATGCCGCCGACGGCCTCCGAGCCGTACAGGGTGCTCGCCGGGCCTTTCACCACTTCGATGCGCTCCACCAGTCCGTTCGGGATGCCGCTCAGTCCGTACACCGTGGACAATCCGCTAACGATCGGCATGCCGTCGATCGTGACCATCGTGTAAGGTCCTTCCATGCCGTTGATGTGGATATCACCGGTGCTGCAAATGTTGCAGTTGAGTTGCGGGCGCACGCCGTTGACAACTGTGAGCGCTTCAAAAATGCTGGGCGTGGCGTTTTTCTGAAAAAAACGGGGCGTATAAATTTCCACGGGAATCGGAGAAGCGTCTTTGCTGACTTCTTTCATAGTGGCTGAAATGACCACGGTGCCGAGGGCGTTTTCGGCGGGTTCGAGCAGGATGGTTTGTTCCCGTGCCGGATCGCTGAGTTGCCCGGCCCAGGTGTTGTAGCCGATGTAGCGAATCGTAACTGGAACGCGATGCGCCCCGGATGTCAGGGTAAACTGAAACTGTCCCAGCGAATCGGTGTACGCGCCGCCGCTCAGTCCCTGAATAGCAACGGTAGCGGCCATCAGCGGTTCGCGGGTGACGGCGTCGAGTACGCGCCCGCGGACCGTATGGTTCGTTTGAGCGAAGGAAAGGATTGGCTTAATCAGCAGCACGAGGAGGTATATTCTTTTCATTGAAATGAACTTTGCGCGCAATTTTTTAATATCGTCGAATTTCAGGACAAAGATAGGTTAATTTTATTTTTAGGCAAGTCTAAATTTTGTTTTTTGTTGGGCGTGTATTTTTTTCTTATGTAGAGTGATGGCACACGGATGGGAAGGATGTGACACTGATTTCCCCCCACGTAGGAATAATGGTCGCGCGGATGAACGCGGATGCGGCGGATGAACACGGATTTTGATTCGTTTAAACCCAAGATTTGAATTCTGAACATTTTGTCCGCAAAAGCGTCTCTTCGTTACCCTTTTATTCGACACCTATTCATCAAGCCATGCTTCCAATACGCGTCACGCTCCTCCTGCCTTTTTTTCTTTTTGCCATCACCACGTTGTCCGCCCAGGAAAAACCGCCCAAAAGCCCCAACCGCTTCAAAGTCATCGGGCTTCCGGTGCTTTTTTTCACGCCGGACACCAAATGGGGCGGCGGTGTCGGCGCTTTGACGACCTTCAATTTTCCGAAAGACAGCATCGGCGCACGGCGTTCGAGCGCGACGGTCGGCGTGGTGTACACCCAGTTGAACCAGTTGCTGATGTATGTTCCGTTCCAGTTATTCCCGCAGAATCAGCGCTGGTGGATTGGCGGCGAGGTCGGGTATTACCGCTACGTTTTCAATTTTTTCGGCACCGGAAACGGACTGTCGCCGGATTATATCGAAAAGTACGACGCTACTTTTCCACGTATCCGCCTGAATCTGAGCAGGAAAGTAGCGCCGGGACTATACGCCGGGCTGCGATACGCTTACGACGATTTCCGGTTCACCCG
>JALHRK010000656.1 GCA_022841505.1 Saprospiraceae bacterium
ACTTGCGTGAAACTACCCGCGTAATCATTCATGTCCACCGTAAAAGTAACGTCGGCAGGCTCGACCACGCCGCTGGCGCACACCTGCAGGTCGTCGAAATAGGACGTTGTTGCAACGCCAGGACCGTTGGCGCCAAAATCAAAAAACAGCACGACGCGTTCGTAAACGTGGCCGGCAGCGGGTGCAATCGGGGCTTCAATGGCCGGGAGGCTGACATCGAAGCACAATTCTTCCCACTCGTTGATTTTGGTATTAGACACTTGCTGGATCCAGTTGGTGCCGCCGGTCGTGGAGCCTTCCAATTTCAGGGCGAGGTTGCCGATATGATCCATGTGTACCTTGATGCAGATCTGAGCGCCATCTGCGGTTACGTCTATTAGCGTCGTTGGATTTGGGTTGGAAAAAGCGCCCGCCCAAACCTGTGCATCGGCAGGTTTTACAAATTCGCCTACCATCGCGCTGGTGTTGATGCCCGATGGGTTCGGGTTGGCAATGACGTTGTTTACGGAGCCGTCGAGGCCGCTGCCAAAGTATTGAAATACGGTAGAAGTAGGCGCTGCTTCAAAGTCGAGCACCGTGCCGCAACCGGCTGGTACGGTAACAACTAAGTCGTCGAAATATGAAGTTGTGGCAACCGCCGGGCCATTGGCGCCAAAATCGAAAAAGAGCACTGCCCGCGTGTAGCTATTCCCGGCGGCAGGCGCTGTTGGCGCCTCAATGGCCGGCAGGCTGACGTCGAAACACAATTGTTCCCACTCGTTGATTTTGGTGTTGGCCACCTGCTGAATCCAGTTCGTTCCGCCCGTGGTGGAATTTTCCAATTTCAGGGCAAGGTTGCCGATGTGGTCCATGTGGACGTTGATGCAAATTTGCGCGCCGCCTGCCGTAACGTCTATTGGTGTTGACGGATCGGGGTTGGAAAATGCGCCCGCCCAAACCTGTGCATCAGCCGGTTTGACAAACTCGCCCACCGTCGCACTGGTGTTGATGCCCGATGGATTCGGGTTGGCCACGGTGTTGTTTAAAGAGCCATCAAGGTTGCTGCCAAAATACTGAAACGAGGTAGACGTTGCCGCGCCCTCGAAATCGAGGATGACGGTTTGTCCGGTTGCGAATTGAAAACAGGCCACAACAACGGCCAAAAGGAGTATTAATTTTTTCATAAGCGATTGCTTTTTTCGATAGCGAGTAAAAAAAATTCCAAAGTGGCTTTTTGTAAAATTTCATTCTAAAATCGCCGCTTTTAATGGAACAAAATTACACAATCGAAAAGCGACGCTTGCTTTTTACGCCACAACACGAATACAACAAGGTGGAAAAAATGGCAAAAAACACCACAACATTACCACAACATTGGGGTGAAAAGACGGTAGGGCGCGACCCTCGCGGTCGCCCTGTGTCACTTCTTCAAGCTTAGCGCTGTGATTTGCGCTTCCAAGCCCGCAAGATCATCTGGATGGGCAGCAAAGTTGTTGACAATCACGCCATGCTTCATAAAAAGATAACGAGGGATGACCATTGAGTTCGTCCCTATACCCAGCATCTTTCATTCCACCCGAATTTCAAAAACCTGCTTCTCCCCTTTTTCATTTTCTATTTCAACATCATATAATCCAGGGAGCAATACCAACGTACCTTGTTGAATGGTTTCTCCTATTTCAATAACATCCACAGGAACAGCCAGCGGTTTTTCTCCTTTGTACCAAACCTTTACCAAGCACGGGCAAAGCATATTGGCATCTGGTTTTATGAAGAAGGGCTTGAACTTTCCGGCCCGGTATAGCCATTTAGGGCGATTAAACACATACTTTGTTGGGGGATGATAAACCAAAACATCAAATTTATTCAGCCCTTCTTCTCCATTAAAGACTTTGCCTGTAAGATCAGTCAGAATGGATGAATATGGGCTATCTACTAAGCTATAGTAGGGACTATTTGGCAGCAGTACTCTTTCAGTAAGTACTTCCTGATTAATGGTGAGGGGGTCTATCCCCGAAAATTCTTTGATGTAAGCGGCCATCCACTTCGATTTCCCATAATTTTTGAATGGGTCTTCAGATACTTCAGATACGTACTCTACCAAATGAGCAAATCCGCATAGTAAAAAAATCCGGGCATCCGGGTCTTTTTCGATGATTTTGAGCACATTCCTGGCTTCGTTAACCTCTCTTTCTTCTTTTTGAAAGGGCGTTGCCTCATATCCAAAAACATGAAAACCTTTGGCAATTGCACGGCGTACCAAATAGGCGAATTGGGGTTCACGGGTATACTTCCCCGTAATAGTTGAATTTAAAGCATAGCCCCGCTTATTCAGGAGGGTATCGTATCCCAATGCTAAAGGATCATCAAAATTTGGCGTTAAAGATTCTAATCCAAGATACCTGAATCCCAAATCATACAGGCTATCCAATAAAGCTTCTGCAAAAACGCGATGAAGCTGCTTGTGGTGGGCTTCATTTAAGATGATAATTTTTTTGTCTTTTGCCAGCTTCGTAATTCCTGCAACAGCCTCCACCGCCTGAAAAAATTTAAACCGAATCTTTTCTTCTGTGCTCAATGTTGATTCTTTTTCTCCGGAATTTTCCCGGACAGATTGATCCAGTTCGTAGGAAGCCAGGGCTTTTTCATAAGCTCCTATAAATGAAAATTCAACGGCTTTTCGGATTGGAATTTGATTCAATTTAACATCGTTTTCAATCTGGGAAGAAAATAGGTAGGGCTCGGGGTTGATTTGTGCATAAAGCGAGCCTATCAGGCATGTGAAGGCTATGGTAAACAAAACAGTGTGCCGTGTTTTGCCAAAACCCATACTCATTA
>JALHRK010000657.1 GCA_022841505.1 Saprospiraceae bacterium
CTACAACTGGAGCAACGGCGCGACCTCCCGCAACCTGACAGACTTGGAACCAGGCATTTACAGCCTGACGGTAACCGATTTGAATGGTTGCACAATTACAGGCTCCGTTACGATTACCGAGCCGGAAGTACTTGAAATCACGGAGGTGAACATCGTGGCTTTGCCCAACGGAAAATACCAGTTGACCGTAACGTCCGCAGGTGGAACCGCGCCGCACAAATACCGCCGAATCCCCGGTGGCGGCTACCAAACCTCCAATGTATTGAACAATGTACCGGCGGGCGATTACCAGATCGTTGTACGCGATGCCAACCTTTGCACGGACACAGTGGCAATCAGCGTTCCGGGCGGAGAGGAGCTGAATATCGAAGCACCAGAAGCCGGAGATTTGGTTGAAAACAGGGGAGGTGAGGTGCCTTCGGTCTATCCGAACCCAGCATACGGCCAGTTCCATGTCAAACTGCCAGAAATGCCTGAAAATGGATTTATCCGGGTTTTTGACCTGAGCGGAAGGGTAGTAGCTGAACAAAAACTGCTGCCGGATACGGATTTGTATTCTTTCCAGGCAGACGGCTGGCAGGCTGGCATTTACCTGGTGTACATCCAGAAAGGGCAGGAAAAACAGACTTTAAAATTGGTAATCACAGAGTAGTAGACTGGAAAGTCAGCTAACCATGTTGCAATTGGCCCAAAAATCGAGGTTTACGAAGGTAGACCGCGGTTTTTGGGCCTTCGCATGATTTTACTTCCGAGAAACTCCGTGTAAATTTTAGGTAGTGTACTGCCTTCCTTCCGCATTCAAAGGGGCTTTAGCCCCTGATTCGCATGACTCATCTTAAGGCTGCATTCACCAATGGCATGACCTCACTACCAATAAGCGCGATGGCATTCAATAATTTTTCCTGACCAACGTTTAAAGCATCCATCTGAAAGGTTACCCTGGAAATGCCGCCCAGGGCTTCGCTGTGCCTTAAGATCTTTTCGGCTACCTGCACTGGATCGCCAATCAGGTAAGCCCCCAATGGGTTGACCTGGTGGTCAAACTGGCTTCGGGTCATTGGAGGCCAGCCTCGTTCTTTTCTGATGTTTTCAAAAGTAGCGACCAGTCCCGGAAAAGCGTCATCGGCGGCTTGTTGAGCCGTTTCTGCGACGTAGCCAAAGGCATGCATCCCCACTTTGAGTTCGTCAAGGGCATAACCTGCTTTTACGCCGGCTTCCCTATAAAGGTCAACAAGCGGCCTGAATCGGTGCGTTTCTCCTCCGATGATGGCCACCATCAGGGGAAGGCCCAGGCTACCAGCCCTGGCAAAAGATTGGGGGGTGCCGCCTACGCCCAGCCAAATAGGCAATTTTTTCTGCACAGGCCTTGGATAAATTGCCTGATGATTCAGGGCAGGTCTGAATTTACCGCTCCAGGTGACCGTTTCGTTGTTTTGAATTTGCAGTAACAGGCCTAATTTTTCAACAAACAGAGCATCGTAATCCTGTAAATCATAGCCAAATAGTGGAAAAGCATCAATAAAGGAGCCCCTGCCAACCACCATTTCAGCACGACCATTTGAAATTAAATCCAAAGTGGCATAATCCTGAAAAGTCCTGACCGGGTCGTCGGCACTTAATACGGTAACCGCGCTGGTTAGCTTTATTTTAGTGGTTTTGGAGGCTGCGGCGGCCAAAATCAGGGCAGGGGATGAATCCAAAAATTCTTTGCGATGGTGTTCTCCAATCCCAAAAACATCCAAACCTGCCTGCTCTGCAAATACAATTCTATCAATCAGGTGGTTGATGGTTTCAGCCCCATTAATCACCTTTTTTTTATCACTGCTCAACTGCGAAGCTGCAAAACTGTCAATTCCGATTTCCATAATTGCTCCTTTTTTCTTGGTAGTGGGATAAACACCATCGGCTGCTGTTCAGTTGAGGGCACATCATTGAATTCTGTAATTCTTATCCATAATTGTATAACACGCCCACATAATCAAATACTTAGCTTTGTGGCGGCATCAAAACTTAAAAAATTATGGAAAAGGCAAAAAAAGGATCGAAGGAAAATATACATCCTCCTGCAGAAGAAAAGATTGAAGAAGTCATGCATGAATTCAAAGAAGGGGAACTGCACATTGGTAAGAGCGACACCATCGTCACCGACCGCAAACAGGCGGTTGCTATTGCATTGAACGAAGCCGGGAAACTAGAAAAGGGGAATCCTAATCCCTAAATAAGTTTTATTGCAAGTTGGCGGCGCTGACTTCAGACCGGTCAGACACTACCACTATGTAGATGAATCCACCCAGGTAAGCAGCATCCACTTTCCGTTTTTCTTTTCGAAATAAACGTCTACAAGAATACCGTTCTCTATTCCCCGCACTTCAATGACGGCCTTATCTCCGTCAACAACATTCGTTTGTTGGTAGCGATCAAATTCCGTATTTGCACTAGCCTTGTCATACGAGAAGTCAATTTTTCGCCACTCTGATTTCTGAATAATCCGTTCCACCGGTTTATAATCTAAATCATTTTCTATGATTTTAAAAGGGAAGTCTATGCGGCTTATTTGGAAAACAGAATCTTGATTAAAGTAGCTCAAAAAGGTTTCAAAGTTTGCGTCAACGGAGTCGGGAATAGTGGTTGGTGCAATTACTGATTCATTAACAGGCATTTTGCGGGTTTTAGCTGTTTGGTTCTGCTTCTTTTCAGATCCGCCACAATTAAAAAATAAAATGCTCAACAATAGCAGAATACATAATTTCATAGCTGTAATTTTTTTCAATCCTATTACTGGATGTTTTGGCGCAATGAGTCTGAAGCCCCACGC
>JALHRK010000658.1 GCA_022841505.1 Saprospiraceae bacterium
ATTGCGGGAACATGGGCAATACCACGATGTCTGACACCTGTTGTTGCAGCAGTTTTTCAATGGCAGAGGCGATGGATGGGCTTTGGTAGCGCATGGCCAACTCCACCACATAGCCTTCTCCCAACTGGGTGCGCAGCCCTTCGGCTACGCGGTTGCCGTAGTATTTCAGCGGCGAGCCGTTTTCGGTCCACAACTTCTGGTACAGTTTGGCCGATTTGCCGGAACGGAATGGCACAATGATGCCGCGCACCAGTAATTGGCGACCAAGCCAGGAAATATCAATCACCCGCCGGTCGAGCAGGAATTCTTTCAGGTAGCGGTAAACTGCGCTGCGGGTCGGTGCGTCGGGGGTGCCAAGGTTAACGAGCAGGATGCCTTTTTTGCCGGGTTGAGACATTGTTTGAGTTTCGATTTCGATGATTCAAGTCTGGGAAACAGCGCAGGAGCCTTAGTTGTTCAGCTTTGAGCGTATTTCCCGCGAAACTTGTCCCATGCAAACGGGAGGGCACAAAGGTAACGCTGAGGTCGCAAAGAAAAACAAAATACCTCCTTGTTTTCACGAGGAGGTATTTTGCTGTGTGCCGCGAATCTTCAAATTTTCAAATTAACTCATTTTCAAATTACAGGACAAGTCACCCTTTTACCACTTTTTCCCGTATCACCACCCCACCCACGCGGATTTCCACCACATAAAGCCCGGCTGGCTGGTCTTTCATGCCGATCGAAACCGGGTTGTTTTGCGGCGAAACGGTTTGGATCCTTTTGCCTTGCGCGTCGTACAAAACGACCGCATCCGGCAGGCGATTCCAGTCGAAAGAAATATTCAAATCTTCCTGAACCGGGTTCGGGAAAATGCGCAGCGACTGGCGCAACAGGTCTGCTTCTTCTGTGGAAACTACTACTTCGGTGACGGTATTGTTGTTCGACAAAATCCACAGTTCAGGGTCGAACACCGCCGTTTCTACCTCAAATGGCAGGGCTACCGAAAATTGTTGCCCGGAAGCTACGTGGTCAAAAACAAGGGTGGTGTCCCCGTTTTGTCCGAAAAATCGGATGGGAACGGGCATTTCATAAAAATCCACAGAAGGATGAGAGGTTGTTTGTCCGATCGTGACCTGTAACGTCCCGCCACTTCCCTGGCCCCATTGAATCTGGTAGGAAGGATGGCCTTGTCCATAAAACCAATCGTCCAAAAACTCGGTCAAATCCTGTCCACTTTGCGCTTCAAGGTGTCCTTTCAAATCCTGCGTAAGGGCATATTCGTAAGCCTGATCGGGGTGGTTGAGGTAATCGCGGACGCCCTGAAAAAAGTCTTCGTCGCCTAATTTCCAGCGCAGCATATGCAGCAACATGGCGCCTTTCGAATAGGTCAGCCGGCTGCTGAAGATGCGGTTGACGCTACTGGTATCGTTCACCCAAACGGAGCCATCGGGCGCGTTCGTGATTTGTGTAAAGGTACTTTGCAGCCAGTTGTACCAGTTTTGCGTGCCCAGCCCATTTTCATACGTCAACCCGGTGAGGTAGGTGGCAAAACCTTCGTTCAGCCAGATGTCTTCCCAACTGCCGCAGGTCACTTTGTCGCCAAACCATTGGTGCGCCAGCTCGTGCGCCTGCAGGCTGAACGAAAATCCGCCCATAAAGCTCATCGTTTGGTGCTCCATGCCCCCACCCCATCCAAATTGCGCGTGGCCGTATTTTTCGTTGGCAAACGGGTAGAGTCCAAATAGTTCGTTATACAGTTGCATCACCTGCACGGTTGCGGTCGTTTGACTTTGGGCATTCGTCAGAAATTCGGGGTACACGTAGTTAAGAACCTCAATCGGGTTGCCATTCGGAACCGGTACATAATCGGAATAAACGGCGTAGTTCGTTACGGCGATTGCAATGAGGTAAGTCGGGATCGGATAGCGGTGTTTCCAATGGTATATTTTATCCGTCCCAACCGGGGTTTCACTCATCAAAAGCCCATTGCTCGCCACGCGGTAAGCTTCCGGCGTGCGCACCAATACGTCAATCGAATCAATTTTGTCGGTGAGGTCCTGCTTGCAGGGCCACCAATCGCGGGCGCCGTAGGGTTCCGACAAGGTCCAGAGAATGGGCGTTCCGGCGTGTGTGGCTTTGTTGAATGAGCCAAATCCGGTTTGTGGCGGCGCGCCGGCGTAGATGACGGTCACTGAATCCAATTGTCCGGCAGACAAAGCTACAGGCAGGAAAATCTGCAACCGGTCGTCGTCGTGATGGATGAACGAAAGTGGTTGCCCCTGGTGCAGCACTTCCGAGACCGTCAACTCTTTTACGAGGTCGAAATTAACCTCCTGAAAACCGACCGTTTTTGCTTCAAAATAAGACGTAACCGCGCCGCTGATGTACAACACAGCCGGGTCAATCGTCCATTCCAAACGGTGGTATTTCAAGTCGTAATTATCGGTGAACGGCGATGACCGGAAATTGATGAGGTTGGTATGGTTACGACGCTCGGCGTCGGCAATCTCGTGGAGGTCTTTATGAAAATGCTCGTCGCCTGATTGGGCATTGGAAGCAAGGATGGCCGCGAAAATCGCGCAATTGAGGAATAGGAATCTCTTCAACATTGTTCTTGAAATTTAAGCCTCAAATGTAAGGCAATTTGGCTTGTTTGAAGCCGTGATGTTTGTATGGTGGGAGTCAATTTGATGGAAATGAGATTTCGGGATTCATTCAAGGCTAATCCCTTATCCTGTCCCATAACGCTGGAACCCCTTGTATTTACTGAGGTTTCGGGCGGTTGATTTTAAGGTTATATATTTTATTATTCTTAAATTTAAAAT
>JALHRK010000659.1 GCA_022841505.1 Saprospiraceae bacterium
TGGTGGTCGGCAATCAGTAAGGTAGCCGGTTTGGGTTTGCGCAGGGTGATCGTTTTTTCAAATGTCTGGAGCGATTTGACGCCCGAAGAAAGCGTCACCGAAAGTTGCTGATCGCCGGGAGCCAGGTCATTGTTTCCTTTTACGGGAATTCTGACTTCTGTTGCAACGCCTTTGGGAATGGCGCCGAAATAGTTGGTGTTCCAGAAAGTTACGTCCGTTCCGCCCGAGCGATTATCCACCGCCACGCGGAGGTCGGGGACATCGAAGTCGGCAGTGTTGGTAATTTTGAAAGACAAAAAAGATTGTTCGCCGGGGGTAAGCGTGCCATCGGCAGTGTGCAGGGTTGATTCGGATATTTTCAGTGACACGGCATCCCGGATGCCAGCCAATGCATTTTTGGTTTGATACGGATCGGAGCAGCGCAGCATCCAGGCAGTGTTGCCATTGTAAGCGCCGGACAGCACGACGCTGCCATCGTGGAGCGCCAAAGCCGAAGTGAATGCATCGTCTTTATCCGTTCCCTGAGTTTGTTCCCCGAGCAGTTCGCCGCCGGGGCTTACCTGAACCTGCCAGGCTTCGGAGAAACGCGCGCCGCTGCGATGCGATTTGGTGGAACCAGCCAGCAGGAATCCGCCGTCGGTCGTTTGCACCAATGCATTGGCCAGGTCGGCGTCTTTGCCACCAAACGTCTTGTCCCACAGGCGGGTACCGTCGCGGTTGGCTTTCAAGAGCCAGGCATCCAGGTCGCCCGCGCCTTTGGATTTGGTGAGACCTGCCACAGCAAATCCGCCGTCGCGGGTAGCGATCAATCCCAGCGCTTCTTCCCAGCCTTTTTCACCGAAAAATTTTTTCCAGGCGAGGTTGCCTTTTGCATCGGCTTTGGCGAGATAGATGTTTTCAGTACCATTTTCGGCTTTTTTGCCTGTATTTCCGCAAAAAACGAATCCTCCATCCGTAGCGGGTACAAATCCGCTCAGGGTTTCAAATACATCCGTACCGATATTTTTTTCCCAGCGAACAGTATCCTGCTCGATTTTTGACAGCCAGATATCGCCTGCCACCCGGTCGTTGTTGTAGCCGGCCAGGATCAGGGAACCGTCATGTTGAAGGAGGATGTAGCGGAATTCATCGCGACCGGTTGTGCCGTACATTTTTTCGCGCAGGAGTTGACCCCGGTCATTGACCAGCAGCAGCCAGGCATCACTTTTTCCTTTACCGATAGAGGATGTGGCGCCGGCCAGCAGGAAATTGCCTTCAAAGGTTTGCGCAACGGCGTACAAAACATCGTCTTTTTTGCCGCCGAAACGTTTTTCCACGACGATTTGACCGGTACTGTGATCGGTAATCAGCAGCCAGCCATCGGTACCGCCCTGGGCGCCGGCAGTGGACTGCCCTACTGCCACGAGATTGCCGTTGGTGGCTTCAATAACTTTGTGCACGACAGCATCGCCGTCTTTGCCAAATGTTTTTTGCCAGTCAGTTTGCAGGTTTTGAGCAAAACAAACGGCAGGAAAGTATATTAGAAAAAGCAGGAAACGCATGATTTTTGTTGTCATTAAGAGGGTTAACGGGCGTGGACTTCCAGAATCAGCGGAACGATGAATCCTTCACTTCGGGTAGCGGCACTGAACGCGATTTTATCGGGGGCATACGTAATATCCGTCGGAGGCACGGCATGTTTCCCAAGCGTTTGAAGCAGGTTTTGAGCAAAATCCCCTTCTTTTTGTGTTGCAATATTAGTCAGTTTTTGGATGGTTTCGATCTTGCGCTTGGAAAAAAGCAACACCAGCCGGTCCGTTCCGGGCGCTGCCAGTTTCAACACTTTATTTGCGCCGGGGATAACAATATCCGCCCCGCCTGCCAGCAGTAAGCCGCTTTCATTGTGTCCTTCAAACTTTTCATTCAGTCCGGCTTGCCGGGGCCAGTGAAAATGAATTTCCTTATTCGCGTCGACGCTGAAGACATACAGGTATTCGTCTGTCTTCAAGGTGGAAGCCAGCAATTGGAAAGACTGACCGACCTGCCAGTCTTTTTTGTTGAGTTGATAAACCGGGTACTGGTAGGAGGCTTCGACGTTTTCAAAAATGGGTTGCGCGCTGTGTTCCTGCCAACCTGTGAATGTGCGAAACTGGAAAGCGCCGGCGAGTTCGGTCAGGGGTTTTTCTGTAACCGCGAGCGTATCAGCGGGTGAAACGGGCAAACGGGCCGGCGCGACAAAATACATGGCGTAGGCGTATTTGCAAAATGTACCGAAGTCCTTGTATTTCACCCAGATAAATCCGTTGTCGCCCCAGTTTTTTCCCCAGGAATTCATCAGCCGGAAGGCTTCTTTGCGGTCGTCGTAACCCACTACGACCATGGCATGGCCGCCTGCGGGCGTTGTATTGCCAATTGCGGGGTGCCAGTACACGGCGTTTTTCAGGTCGTAAAAATTGCGCAGAACATTCATGCCCACGATGACCGGTTTGTTGCGGGCGAGTACCCGTTTTACCCGGAGTACTTTGAGGTCGGGGTTTTCTTTTATGCCGAACAGGGTGATAAAATCCTGGATGGTATACCGCCGGGCCTGTTTCGCGACCATGCTGTCGGGCTGTTGCGCGCAGTTGTTGATATCAAAATCGAACTGATTGGCCAGGCAATCGCCTTTTTCGGTCAGGAACTGCAGGGCATCCGAAATGCGGGAGCCCTGGTTGCAGTCTTCCATCTTGATCTGGTTGTACAGGAAAAGCGCCGAATGGGCGTTGCGCGTAATCACTTCTTTGTCGGTGCATTGGTTCATCACCGCCCGCTGAATCGACATGGC
>JALHRK010000660.1 GCA_022841505.1 Saprospiraceae bacterium
TCCGGTTGCCAAATCTGGGTGTCGTTGTGCTGATGCAATGGCTACTCTATCATTATTTTATAGCAAAAGTATTTATTGCGCACCAACTCCCCCTCACCTTGGGCAATAACATGGCCACCCTGTTTATTGCAGTTACCGCGCTCATCACTGCAGCAGGCTATGCCATCAATGATTTATTGGACATCAAAGCAGACGAAATTAACCGGCCGGAGCGCATTATTGCCGGGCGTACGCTTTCTATTCCGGTCGTGAAGTGGCTCTATTTCGTTTGTATTGCTTCCGGCTATGTACTCGCTTTGTACATTTCTATGAAGTTGGGACAGCCGGGGCTGATCATCTATTATTTGATTTTTGTGGCAGGGTTGTACTACTATTCCAGCACGTTGAAACGGCTGCCCTTGGTCGGAAATCTATGGGTGGCAGCTTATTGTGCCGGAGCGATCGGCATGCTTTGGTTCGCAGAACGGCAGACTTATGTGAAATTAACGCAAACAGCCCCTCAAGCAGCCCTTGAACTTCGATCTATCCTGTTGTTTTTTATGGTTTTTGCTTTTTTATCCACCTTGCTCCGCGAGATTGTTAAAGATATGCAGGACGAACCCGGCGACCGAATATGCGGCTACCGAACGGCCCCGGTGGTATGGGGCATGACATTTGCCCGAAGAGCAGCACTGGCAACAGCGTTTTTACTGGCAATGTTGATCGGCGTGGCGGCTGTTGGACTAAAAGCCAATTGGATAAATGACCTGGCTCCAGCCTGGCTGGGCCTTGTGTTCCTGATACTGGTTGTTATTTGCGTATTATTGATAAAAGCGGCTACGCCAGGCGCCTTTCGTCGGATCAGCCTGCTCATTAAAGCCATGATGCTGGGAGGGATTTTTTGGCTGTTGTTTTTAGAACTCTAACCTATGGAATTCACCGGGAAAAAAATCATTTTGGCTTCAAAGTCGCCCCGGCGCAGTCAGTTGCTGGCCAACGCAGGCATTCCTTTTGAAGTCAAAGTGGAAGAAGTGGAAGAAACTTACCCGCCGGATATGCCGGTGGATGAGGTGGCGCCTTTTCTGGCCCATAAAAAAGCAACCGCTGCCCTGAAATTTTTAGAGCCGAACAGCATTATCCTGGCTTCCGACAGCGTAGTGATTCTGGATGAGGTGATCTACGGTAAACCGGAAGGATATGAAGGCGCTTTTCAGATGCTGCGAACTTTGTCCGGGCGGGTTCACCGCGTAATTACCGGGGTTTGCCTGCTCTCAGAAGAAAAGGTGCGCGTTTTTTCTGAAACCGCTTATGTACATTTTGACCGGCTCAGCGACGAGGAAATTGACTACTATATCCGGCAGTACGAGCCTTACGACAAAGCCGGCGCTTACGCCATTCAGGAATGGGTCGGCCTGTGCAAAATTTCCCGCATCGAAGGCACGTATTCCAATATTATGGGCCTTCCGATGAATGCAGTTTGCCGGGAGTTGGAGGCTTTTTAGCTTGCAGTCAGCTGTTGTATCGTTTTTACCCCCTCAACTTAGTAGTCATGGCCAATTGTTTTACAGGAGGTGGTGTTTTTTTTACCAAATCCTCCCAGTCGTTATCATTAAAATCAGTCGTACACAATATATAAACGAGGAGCATCCGAATATAGTTTATGTCAGGATACCCTTCTTCTGCAACTTCTAAACGATAAAAAAGTAGTCGAATATGATTCCGAAGGTATTCTTTTTCTCCCTGATGTTTGAACGATAAAAACACATTTATCAGGAAACGAGCTCTTAACTGTAGAATTGCTTCGTCGCTCAATCCTGACAAATCTGTAAGCAGATATTCGAATGCAGGTAAATAGGGCTTTAGTGATTCGTCCCAAAAGTTTAAAACAATTAACCGGTTAATCGCTGCCCAAACGATACAAAAAACAGCAATGAGCCTGGATTTCGCATAGAATCTTGATTTGCAGCTTTTTCGGTTGGAATACCCATAAGGATCTTCTTCACCGGCGCTTCCATTTTTTTCCCACTTATGGTATACGGAATTTCTTCAACCGGTATAATCTCGTCCGGCACATGGCGAGGCGAATAAGCATTGCGCAGCGCGTCGTTGATTTTCTTTTTGAGGGCATCCGTTAGGGAAATACCTTCTTCCAGGATAACAAAAAGGGGCATGTAATGCCTGCCGCCGCTGAGTTCCAGATTGACCACAAGACTATCGCGCACCTCACTGACCTGGTTGACGGCGCTGTAAATTTCGCTGGTGCCGATGCGCACACCGTGACGGTTAAGCGTGGCGTCTGAGCGGCCGTAAATGATCAACGTGCCCCGATCCGTAATTTTTATCCAATCGCCATGCCGCCAGATGCCCGGGTACATTTCGAAATAACTGTCCAAATATTTTTGACGCCCGGGGTCGTTCCAGAAATAGATCGGCATGCAGGGCATGGGCCGGGTGACCACCATTTCGCCGACGGCTTCCAGCAAAGGAGTTCCCGCTTCGTCCCAGGCTTCAATGCCGGCCCCCAGCGCCCGGCACTGGATTTCGCCAGCCCAGACCGGCAGAGTAGGGCAGCCCCCTACAAAAGCGGTACACACATCGGTGCCGCCGCTCATCGAACACAGCCAAAGGTCTGATTTAAGGTGCTGATAAACCCAGTCGAAAGCTTCAGGGGGCAGGGGCGAACCGGTAGAGCCAATGGATCGCAAGGCGCTCAGATCGAATTGTTTGCCGGGTTCGAGTTGTTGTTTCATGCACGAAACCAAAAACGGCGCACTGGTGCCGAAGTGGTGGATGGGCGCCTGTTCGGCTA